>NC_015717.1:1264000-1580000 GCF_000253295.1 Hyphomicrobium sp. MC1
TCCGACTCCGCTTCGCGGAGCCGGCCGGAAGCAATGGGCTTGGTGGGGCAGTTTTCGGACGTCGACGCGACACGCGTTCCGCGCGCCGGCCGCCACGCACGGAAGTTCTGAGTTGTCGTTTCCTACTCCGCTTCGGGGAGCCGGCCGTCGACGCGGGCTTGGTGAGGCAGTCTTCAGACAAATGCGCCGGTTACAGAATGGATCCTCGGCCTGAAGCCGAGGATGACATTTTGATAGCGGGAACGCGCCCAACACCGCCATGGCCCGTGATGGCGGCACGTGACGCTTAATGCGTCGCGCCTGCCGCGATCGGCGGCTTGGTTTTGTTGAACTGGAAGGCTTTCTCCGACTGCACCTCGATGAAGAGGTGCTGCACCTCTGGGAAGCGCGTCTTGATGGCCTGCTGCAATCGTGCCGTTACGTCTTCGACCGTTCGTGCGCTGACCCAATCCTCGAAATCGACGCTGGCCGTAACGAGCACATCTTGCGGTCCCAGATGCATCGTCCGGATTTCGTTGATGGTGCGGATCGGTTTGTCAGGTCCGATTTCCTTGGCGATGATTTCATTCAACCCGGCTTGGACTGCGCGCGACGCCGACTCGCCGACGATCAACGAGCGAATTTCGCCCGACATGAAAATGGCAACGAAGCCCAGCACGCAGCCGATCAGAATCGAGGCGATGCCGTCAGCCTGCTCGTAGCCGCCGAAGTCGGCTGCCATCGTTCCGATCAAGGCGATGCTCAGTCCAATCATTGCGGCGCTGTCTTCCAGCACGATCGCGAACAGCGTCGGATCTTTCGATGCGCGTAGCGCGGCAATGAAGCCCAAGCCTGACGGGCCGCGTCGCGTGTTGAATTCTCCAACGGCCTTCCACGTCGAAAATCCTTCAAGCGCCATGGCGACGAGCAGCACGATGTAGACCACGAAGACGTCGTGTATCGGGTGCGGATGGAGCATCTTTTCGATGCCTTCGTAGATCGCGACGCCGGCGCCGAGTGCGAACAGCACCATCGCGACGATGAAGCTCCAGAAATAGATCTCCTTGCCGTAGCCGAATGGGTGGTGCGCGTCGGCGGGTTTTTCGGCGCGTTTGATGCCGAAGAACAGTAGCAGCTGGTTCGAGGTATCGACCAGCGAGTGAATGGCTTCCGAAAGCATTGCCGAGGATTGCGTCCACGCCGCCGCCGCGAATTTTGCGGCGGCGATGCCTAGATTACAGGCAAAAGCGACGACGATAACGGCTTTCGATCCGCCGGTGTCCACGGTTGTTGTCTCCCTCTACGGCACCCTCATGCGTACCCGATAGCAGGGGAATGCGTCCACCCGCGCGCATTGAAGGCCGCGCCACGCGAGCAATAACGGTCAGCCGAAACGTCGTCAGCGGCTGAGGACGTTGCGCTTATTCCAAAGAAAAACGGCCTGTTTCAAACGATCTTTGACAGCGCAACCGAAGCGTGTCTGAGACCATGGGAGAAGCCGAGCGCTACGATCGGTCGCCACATAGTAGCGGCTGATAAGCGGGTAAATGGCCCACGCCATCGCGACACCAACGATCACGTCCGTCACGTAATGCGAGCCGATTGGGACGCACGAGACGAGCATCAGCAGATTAAGCGGCACGAAGAGCCAGCGTAAAATCGGGACCGCCATCCAACCATACGCGAGCAGCACAGCCACAACGGCGTGATAGCTTGGGAACGTCACCAGTCCGGCAAAGTGCAGTTGATGATCGCCGTTGCGCAGCCCGTCCGTAATGCCCGGAGCAACCCATGCGGCAGGCACAATGACGCTCGGAAAATCGGATGATTTGAAATTGAAATGTGCATAGGGGCCGATCGCGGGAGCAACGAGAAAGATGGCGATGGTTGCGGCGAGTACCACGGTGGATGTTGTCATGACGCTGCGGAGACGCTCCGGATCAGCCCAGGCGAGCGTCAGCACCAGAATGATCGGCTGCCATTCGATGCTTGCGTAAGCGTGGCTCAAAATTCTGGTCAGTTCGGGATGGTCACGGAACCAGAATGCCAGCGCCACCCAGTCTATTCCGAGACCGGCGTCGGCAGCGACAAGAATCTTGTCCTGAAACGGAAATGCTGCCGAGGCAAAAATGGCTTCTAACGGCGGCATGATAAGAACGGTTGAAATTGAAAGCGCGGTCGCTTCAACCGCTATAGCGGCCCGCAGGTGGCCGCAGTGTATGAGATAGGCCGTGGCCGCAGCCATTGCCGCCAAACACGCCCCTTGGCGAAGAAAAAAGGCCGGAGGCGGGAACGCGAAATCCGTAATGGAGCAGAGCAGCGCAAGAAGTGCGGCACTTAGAGCTATCAAGATCCAGGCTGGGCGCATGGCGCGCGCCCATACTTTGCTAGCGGAGGGACGAAGTCCGGGAATGCCTTGTTTCAAAGGGCGAGCTGCTGCGGAAATGCGCAATGAATTGGCCATCATCAGCTCAGCAAGTAACGTATCGCTCGGAAACGCGCTCTATACAGGCAAAAATATAAAAGTCGCGTTAAACGCAGATACGCCGGAACGAAGCAATTAATAAAATCGAACGTATTTTTGAGCGTGCAGGTGGGCGCTACCGGCTCTAATTAGACCGCCGCAGTTTCCGTTCTGTGATGTGATTGCTCGCCGCGTACGCGTTTGTGGTCGCCGATTAACCGTGCAAGCCTGAGCGTCGTGTCCGGATCGGTTGCGGGGGAAGAGAATGCAGAAGGGCCCTTATGGTGGCGGCGGGATATTCTTTAAGATATGTCAGCCTTGATGCTCAAAGGCCCGGAAAACTCCGGGCCTTTGTTGGTCTCGCTGTCGGTTTTAGTGGGGCGTTTATTTCAGCGGCACGGGCTCGCTGCTGCGGCCGCTGAGGAGATCGGCAAGGTTGAAGCGATAGCCAACGCCGGCTGAGACGATGAGGGGGTCGACGTCGACCTTGGCGGTGATGCCCGTTCCGCGCCAGTTTGCATCGGTATCCAGCCAGATCTTTTTGACGTCGGCGTTCAAGTACCAGCCGTTTCCGATCTCATAGTCGACGCCGCCCTGGAGGGCGAAGCCGAAGGAGTCGCTCAGGTGCAGATTGCCGCCGAGGTCGCCACTATTGGTATTGAAGTAATGGATGTATTGGAAACCAACGCCACCATACGGCTTGAAGCCCATGATCGGGTCCATATGGTATTGCAGCGTGACCACTGGCGGGAAAGCCCAGAAGTTTCCGAGGTTGGTGCCGTTGATGGCGCCCTTGCCCTCGGCGCTGAACTTGGCGAAGCAACAGAAAAGTTCAGCCGCAATGTTCTTGGTAAAGAAATGGGTGATCGTGAGTGACGGGATCGTTTCCGTGCTGATCTCGGCGTCGGCGCCCGACAATGTGGTGCCGCCGCTATAGACGTGCGCGCCGGAGTCCGGAACGACAACAGAGCCCTCGACACGAACCAAAGTGTCGCCGCTGTAGTCGCCAGCCCGCGCCGATGCCGACGCCGATATCAACGCAAGCACCGTCAACGTCCCTATCCCAAGCCGCCGCATTCTCAATTCCCCTTCTTCAAATTTTCCTGCCATCGCAAAGTCGCATTCGACTCGATGGCTCCCCTTCGAGTTATCGTAGCGTTGTGGAGGAAGGCACAGAGCGCTTTAAGCCTCTCTCCTGATGGGAGTCAGAGTGGCGGCGTGATTGGGTTCGCTGTGACACGAGCGACACGGCATTTATTGATTCACATCAAATGCTACGTCTCGTGACGGTTGGATAACACTAACCGAATGGCCGGATATGCCGGCGCGAGTCGGGCCACATGCTCCCATGACATATGACGTTGCCGCACGATTGACGCCACGCAGTGAAGACCGCGTGCAGTTGGAACCGGGATTAGCGGGGATTGGCAGGCTTCGAAGCCGCGCGCAGTTCGTTCGCCTTGGCAATCGATATGCGCTTTCCTCTCTCGGATCGGGAAATGTCTACGTGGCGGCGAAAGGTGTCGTCGGCATGGAAGGCGGAGCGCCGGGATCGGATGTTCGCGTCATTACCGCGTTATTTTATCCGGGGGACGTTCTCGTTCCCGAGCTGCAGCCGCCGTTGTCGAATTTGGCGCTGGTCTCGCAGCGGCCAGCGGAGTTCTGGAAGCTGACGGCATCGGCATTCGCCGAGGAGGCGGCGCGCGACAGTCAGCTTTGGCAGACGATCTTTGCGCGCATCAACGATCAGAATGCGCGGGCGCAGATGCACGCCGCGGAGATGTCTATTCTCAATTCCGAAGAGCGCGTTGCGGCGTTTCTGATCGAGGCGGGGACGCGGCTCGGCATTTCGTCGGGCGGGATGATCGCGTATGAGCTGCCGCTGTCGCGTTATAGCATTGCCGATTACCTGTCGCTCAATGCCGATACGATCTCGCGGACGTTCTCGGCTTTCAATACGGCGCGGATCATCGAGCGCCGCGGGCGCTTCCAGATCGTCGTGCGCGACTGGCGGGCGCTGATGGAACGCTGCCCGATGAGCGAAGCCATCGTCGCCGCTCATGGCAACGGACGGTTGCCGGTTATCCGCTGACGGGCTTTCTTTCAGCAACGCGATGATTGTTGTCTTTGGTCGCTGGCTGAGATGACCGGTGTGGAGGGCGTTCCACTTCCAAAATCGTTATGCCCGTGGAAGCGACCGTCTACGACGGCCTTCGCCGGGACGACGTTGTGCCTGGGGTGTCGTTGTGCTTTCCGCTCAGTCATGCTCGGGACAAGCCCGAGCATGACATTTGTGGCGTGAAGCGATTACTCGCTGACGGCTTCCTGCGATTCTTCGGCTTCTTCCTCGGTGATGCGCTCGACTGAGACGACCTTTTCATCCGCGTCGGTCTTGAAGATGCGGACGCCCTGCGTGTTGCGGCCGGCGATGCGGATGTCGTGCACCGGGCAGCGGATCAGCTGGCCGCCGTCCGTCACCAGCATGATCTGGTCGTTTTCACCGATCGGGAACGAGGCGAGCAGACGGCCGTTGCGCTCGTTCGCGACCATCGCGACGATGCCTTTGCCGCCGCGGCCCGAGGTGCGGAACTCGTATGACGACGAGCGCTTGCCGAAGCCCCTGTTCGACACCGTCAACACGAACTGCTCGGCAGCCTGCATTTCGGCGAAGCGCTCCGGCGTGAGCGTGATGGCGTCGCCGCTGGCTTCCTCGCCGTCGCTCTCTGCCGGAACGGTTTCGGCATCCTCGGCATCTTCCGAGCGGCGAAGTGCGTTCGCCTGCTTCAGATAGGCGGCGCGTTCTTCGGCGGGCGCCTCGAAGTGATTGAGGATCGCCATCGAGATCACTTCGTCGCCGTCATCGAGCCTGATGCCGCGAACGCCGGTCGAGTCACGCCCTTTGAAGAGGCGAATTTCGTCGGAGATCAGGAAGCGGATGCACTGGCCTTCCGCGCTGGTCAGCAGCACATCCTGGTTCGGTGTCGAGATGCCGACCTGCACGATGCGGTCGCCCTCGTCGAGCTTCATCGCGATCTTGCCGTTACGATTGATGCTCTCGAAGTCCGCCAGAGCGTTGCGGCGGACGTTGCCGGAACGGGTGGCGAAGATCAGCTCAAGGTCGCCCCAGGTGGAGGAATCCTCCGGCAGCGGCAGGATCGAGGTGATGGCTTCGCCTTCTTCCAGCGGCAGCAGGTTGACGAGTGCCTTGCCCGGCGACTGCGGCGACGCAGCCGGCAAGCGCCAGACCTTCATGCGATAGCACATGCCGCGCGAGGAGAAGAACAGCACGGGCGTGTGCGTCGAGGTCACGAACAACTGCGTGACGAAATCCTCGTCGCGCGTCGACATGCCGGAGCGACCTTTGCCGCCGCGGCGCTGGGCGCGATAGGCGGCGAGCGGCACGCGCTTGATGTAGCCCTTGTGGCTGACGGTCACGACGCAGTCTTCGCGCTGAATGAGGTCTTCGTCTTCGACGTCGCCGTCGAAATCCATGATCTCGGTTTTGCGCGGTGTCGCGAATTCGTCCTTGATCGACTGCAGCTCGCCCTTGACGATGTCGACGACGCGGGCGCGCGAAGCGAGGATCGTGAGGTATTCTTTGATCTCGGTCGCGATCTTGTTCAACTCGTCGGAAATTTCGTCCCGGCCGAGGGCGGTGAGGCGGGCGAGGCGCAGTTCGAGGATCGACTTGGCCTGCTCTTCCGAGAGGCGATACGTGCCTTCGGCCGAAACCTTGTGGCGCGGATCGGCAATGAGTTCGATCAGCGGCGTCATATCTTTGGCGGGCCAGTCGCGCGCCATCAACTGCTCTTTGGCTTCGGCGGGCGATGCCGAATAGCGGATGAGCTTGATGACTTCGTCGATGTTGGCGACGGCGATGGCCAGGCCGACGAGGACGTGAGCGCGGGCGCGGGCCTTGTTCAACAAGTGCTTGATGCGGCGCGTCACGACTTCCTGGCGGAAGCTCGTGAAGGCCGAGATGAAGTCCTTGAGGTTCAGGCTTTCCGGGCGGCCACCGTTGATCGCCAGCATGTTGGCGCCGAACGTCGTCTGCAGGTCCGAATATTTATAGAGGTTGTTGAGCACCACGTCGGCGACGGCATCGCGCTTCAATTCGATGACGATGCGGATGCCTTCGCGGTTTGATTCATCCCAAAGGTCGGAGATGCCTTCGATCTTCTTGTCGCGCACGAGATCGGCGATCTTTTCGATCAGCGTGCGCTTGTTGACCTGATAGGGGATCTCGGTGACGACGAGCGCCTCACGGTCCTTGCGGATGTTCTCGACCTTGACGCGGGCGCGCATGATGATCGAGCCGCGGCCCTTGTGGTAGGCATTGAGAATGCCGCCGCGGCCGAGGATGATGCCAGCCGTCGGGAAGTCCGGGCCCTGGATAATTTGCGTCAGGTCTTCGAGACTGACCTCGGGATTGTCGAGGTCGGCGATGCAGGCGTCGATGACTTCGCCGAGGTTGTGCGGCGGGATGTTGGTCGCCATGCCGACCGCGATGCCGCCTGCGCCGTTGACGAGCAGGTTCGGGAATTTCGAGGGCAGAACGGTCGGCTCTTGAATCGTGCCGTCATAGTTGTCGCGATAATCGACGGTGTCGTTGTCGAGGTCATCGAGCATGAAGCCCGCGACCTTGGCGAGACGCGATTCCGTGTAGCGTTCGGCTGCAGGCGGATCGCCGTCGATCGAGCCGAAGTTGCCCTGGCCGTCGACGAGGGGCACGCGCATGGAGAAATCCTGCGCGAGGCGCACAAGCGCGTCGTAGATCGCAAGGTTGCCGTGCGGGTGATATTTGCCCATCACTTCGCCGACGATGCGCGCCGACTTGACGTATTTCTTGTTCCAGTCGAGCCCGAGCTCGTGCATCGCGAAGAGAATGCGGCGGTGGACGGGCTTTAAGCCATCGCGCACGTCAGGAAGCGCGCGGGAGATGATGACGCTCATCGCGTAGTCGAGATAGGAGCGTTTCATCTCGTCCGAGATGGAGATCGGGCGGATGTCGCTCGGCTCGCGGCCGGACGGATTTTCTTCGTCGTTATTGTCGGTCAAAGTCAGCTCTTTCCGGGATGAGATCGGCGGGGGTGATACGCACCAGCGGCCGACGGGAAACCAGTGCTTATACTGTAGCTGAAACGGAAACCGAATGCCACCTGCGCGGCGTCGTGCCACGGCTCCACAGAATTTGAAAAATCTATTTTATATCAAACGGTTATAGAGTCGTGTTTGGCCGTATTGCGATTGCCGCCCTGACGTGCCGGCGAGATCGCGGCGAACGGCGTGGAATGGTGGCAGAATCGGTGCGCCGAAGACTGCGCGGCGCACGCCTCCGCGGACCGCCTGCGGGCGTTTTCGCGATGGCTGACGGCCCCGGCTTTTCACGCGGAACGGCATTTCGTTCATTGCGTTGGCGAAGCAGGAACAAGTTGCAAAAAGCAAAACATCCGGCGCACAGCGTCGGAGGGAGGACTGTCATGCGCGCGATATTTGCTGGCTGTGCAATCGCATTGTCGCCGATGCTGATCGAGACGGCGTTTGCGGCGGAAGAGGTTGGGCCGGAAGCGTTCAATAACAATTGCCGGACCTGCCATTCGTGGAAGGAGGGCGACAATCGCCTCGGCCCGACCTTGCACGGCATTATCGGCCGTAAGGCTGGAACGGCTGAGGGCTTCAATTATTCGAGTGCGATGAAGTCGTCAGGCATCACGTGGGATGAGGCGACGCTCGACAAATTCATCACCAACCCGAATGCGGTCGTTCCCAATAACAACATGAAGCCGTTCAGCGGCGTCGGCGATGCGGCGACGCGCAAACAGATCATCGATTTTCTGAAAAGCAATCCGAAGTGAGGCACCCTTGTCATCCTCGAACGGCGAGCTAGCGAGGCCGTTCGAGGATCCAGCGTGATGTGTGCCGAAGGCCCGATATTGGGTCTCCGACGACTCTTGCGCGGAGGGAACGGCGCCCAGCGGACAATTTTCATCGTATTGTGCGATGTTCGACAGAGCCCTCTGGGCAAGGGGAGGGGCAGAGGCTATTCAGGACATTCCTGAATGGTGAAGGCACATATGGCTCGCATCGGTTTTTATTCCGGCTCGTTTGATCCCGTGACGCTCGGGCATACTGACGTCATCCGGCGGGCTGCGGGGCTGCTCGACAGACTCGTCATCGGCATCGGCGTCAATCCGGGCAAAGCGCCGATGTTCGACGACAACGAGCGCGTTGCTATGCTCGAAGACGAAGTGCGGCCCATCGCCGAGGCGACGAAGACCGAGATTGCGGTCGTGACGTTTTCGGGGCTGGCGGTCGATGCGGCGCAGATGCACAAAGCGTCGATCATCATTCGCGGCCTGCGCGATGGCACCGATTTCGACTACGAGATGCAGATGGCTGGGATGAACGGCGAAATGGCGCCGGAAATCCAGACGGTCTATGTTGCGGCGTCTCCTGCCGTGCGGCACATCGCGGCGAACCTCGTGCGGGCGGTGGCGACGATGGGCGGCGATCCCTCGCCGTTCGTTTCGAAAGGCGTGCTGAAGCGCCTCAAGGCGAAGGCCGCGAAACCTCGCTAAGGCACTCATATGGTGCTGCCGGTCAAAGCCGAACTTTTGAAATTGTTGCGAAAAATTCCGCTCGGCCGCGTAGCCTCATCCGACAGGCTTGCGAGTGAACTCGGAGTTCCCGCTCCACTCGTCGTCATGCTCATGGGGCAGCTTTCCGAAGACGAACGCGATCTTGTGCCTTGGCATCGCGTGGTCGCCAAAGGCGGCGCCATCGGCCGCGGACCGCATCGTGATCAGCAGTTTGCCCGGCTGGTACGAGAGGGCGTGATGGTTTCGCCCGCGGGGATCGTTCAGGACCTCGAACGGCACATGATCTCGGGGTTCGACGACAAGTCTTTGCTTGCAAAGGCACCTGAAGAGCCGTCGAAGATGGGCGGGCGATCGCGCGGCATGAAAGATCGGCCTTAAGGCTAGGCACCGGCGCCGGCACCCAGGCAGCGTAAGGATGCTCTGCTGAAGCTTGTCTGGATCCCGGCCTGCGCCGGGATGACGTTTGGTGTATTGCGCAAATTTATCATTCTCGGGCTCGTCCCGAGGATGACATGAAAAGCGCGGTTGCTCCCAACCACCGTCATGCCGACGGAGGTCGGCACCCAGACAACGGCCAACATGACCGATATTTCGGTTTACCAGCATCCCGGCCTTCGCCTTGTTCGAGAGGCGTCGAATACGTAATTCCGCCTTGTGGGTTGCGGCTTAGCCGTCAAATCGCCATAAGGGCGGCAACACTGCCCGCCGCGGCGCTAGGCGGCCGGGATTGGCCCGGAAAAAGCCTGGCGAAATCATTCATCCACGAGGAACGCCATGGTTCGGTTTTTATCGTTCGTTCTCGCTTCGCTGCTGATGGCGAGCGTGTTTACAGGTTCGACGGCACGCGCCGACGGCGACAAGCTGGTTATCGAGCTCAAGAACGGCAAGGTGGTCATTCAGCTTCGGCCGGATCTTGCGCCCAAGACGGTCGAACAGATCAAGACGCTCGCCAACCAGGGCTTCTACAACGGCATCAAGTGGCATCGCGTCATCGACGACTTCATGGCGCAGACCGGCGATCCGACCGGCACGGGCATGGGTGGCTCGAAGCTGCCCGACCTTCCGGCAGAATTTTCCGATGAGGAGTTCAAGCGCGGCACGGTTGCGATGGCCCGGTCGTCGGACCCGAACTCAGCGAACAGCCAGTTTTTCATCTGCTTCAATAGCATCGGCTGCGCAGGCCTGAAGGGCCAATACACCATCTTCGGACAGGTCATCGATGGCATGCAGTATGTCGACATGATCAAGCGCGGTGAGCCTGGCTCGGGCACAGTGACCAATCCCGACGTGATGCAGAAGGTCTACGTTCAGTAGTTGAATCGCCTTCTCCCTATTGCCACTTGGCAGATTGACGAGGGGCGGCTCGTTATTTCGTGTCGCCGCCACCCCTCAGCTTAGCCCTCTCGCCTTGGACGGGAGAGGGGAAGAAAAGAAAGGAACTTTCCGAAATGGCCGAATACAAAGATCCCGAAAACACGCTTCTGATCGAGACGAGCAAGGGGCCTGTCGTCATCGAGCTTCGTCCGGACTTGGCGCCGAAGCATGTCGAGCGCATCAAGACGCTGGCGCGTGAGGGGTTCTATGACGGGATCGTGTTCCATCGCGTGATCGATGGGTTCATGGCGCAGACGGGTTGCCCGCAGGGTCGCGGCACCGGCGGATCGTCGTATGAGAACCTGCCCGCAGAGTTCAATGCCGAGCCGCATGTGCGTGGCGTCTGCTCGATGGCGCGGTCTTCGAACCCGAATTCGGCCAACAGCCAGTTCTTCATCTGCTTCGACGACGCGCGCTTTCTCGACAAGCAGTACACCGTCTGGGGCAAGGTGATCGAGGGCATGGATAATGTCGATCAGATCAACAAGGGCGAGCCGCCCAAGAGCCCGGACAAGATGATTAAGGTCCGCGTCGCGGCGGACGCTGCCTGATGGCGGTCCCCGGCGATAACGGCGAAGGCGCGCCAGCGGGTGCGCCTTTTCTCATTCCGGTATGGGCTGGGCTTGCGGGTGCTGCAGGCGTCGCGCTTTCGGCCGCGGCGGCGCATAAGGTCGATAGCCCTGTGCTGGCGACGGCCGCGACGGTTCTGACGCTTCACGCGGCGGCGGCTGTCGGGATTTTTGCGGTCGCCATTCGCAGCGCATGTCCGAAGCTTTGGTCGGCGGCGGCGCTGCTGATGCTGCTTGCGGCCTCGGTGTTTACCGGCGAGATCGCGTTTCACACGTTTACAGACAACGCGTCGTTCCGGTTCCTGGCGCCAATCGGCGGCTCGGGGATGATCCTGAGCTGGGTGCTCGTCGCCGTTGCGGGCTTTTGCAGCCGCGGGCGGAATTGATGCGCGCGTGCTCTCCCCAAGAGAGAGACTGAGAGAGCAAATAACTTGCTCCCTCAGGTGTCGCTGCCTGATGGATCCTCGGGACAAGCCGAGGATGCCACGCAAGGATAGGCTGTCGCCTTCAACACCGTCATGCCGACGAAGGTCGGCACCCAGGCAATGGTCAGCCAATGACCTGTTTCTGTTTGGCTGGATCCCGGCCTGCGCCGGGATGACGTTGCAGGGATAATGGTCGCCCGCGACCTTCGTGGACCCGATATTAATGGTGGGGTGTTTCGCGCCTTCCGCCAGGGCCGATGATCGGGTAAGTCGCGCGCATGCGTACCGATCTTTTCGATTTCGTCTTACCAGATGCCTCCATCGCGCTGTATCCGGCCGAGCCGCGGGATAGCGCGCGGCTGCTCGTCGTGCATCCGGTGAAGGGCAGTTGCGCGCGCGACGACGCCGACCTCGAAGACAAAGCCATTCGCGATCTGCCGAGCCTGTTGCAGCCGGGCGATGCGCTCGTCTTCAACGATACGAAGGTCATCCCGGCGGCGCTGTCAGGGGTGCGGGCGCGTGGCGACGTTCGCGCCAAGGTCGATTTCAATCTGACGAAGCGTGTGAGCGACAACACGTGGCGTGCGTTTGCGCGGCCGGCGAAACGGCTCGAAGCCGGCGATCGGGTTCGCTTCGGGCATGGCGAAGATACGTGCATGCTCGGTGCGTTAGATGCCACGGTTGCAGCGAAAGGCGAGGCGGGCGAAGTCGAACTGGCGTTCGATCTGTCGGGCGCGGTGCTCGATGAAGCGATTGCCGCCATCGGTGCGATGCCGTTGCCGCCCTACATTGCGCTGAAGCGTGAGCCCGATGCGCGCGATCGCGACACCTATCAGACGATCTATGCCGACAAGGACGGAGCGGTTGCGGCGCCGACCGCTGGTTTGCATTTCACGCCGGAGCTGTTCGCAGCACTCGATGCGCGCGGCATCTCGCGCCATTTCGTGACGCTGCATGTCGGCGCGGGCACGTTCCTGCCGGTGAAGGCGGACGATACCGATGGCCATAAGATGCATTCGGAGTGGGGCGAGGTTTCGCCTGAGACTGCGGCTGCGTTGAATGAAGTGCGCGCGCGGGGCGGCCGGATCGTGGCCGTCGGCACGACATCGCTTCGGCTGCTCGAGAGCGCCGCGCGTGAGGATGGCACGATCATGCCGTGGTCGGGCGAGACTGCGATTTTCATTACGCCCGGCTATCGCTTCAAGGCGATCGACGTGCTGATGACGAACTTCCATCTGCCGCGTTCGACGTTGTTCATGCTGGTCTCGGCGTTCTCCGGCCTCGGCACGATGCGCGCAGCCTACGGACACGCGATCCACTCTGGCTACCGGTTCTATTCCTATGGCGACGCGAGCCTGCTGTTTCGCGACACGGGCGGTTAATATTGCATCGTCGGCGCTACTTCTCTTGCACAAATCGCATTGCTAAGCTTGGGAGTGCCAATCCCGGCAATCCGCCTCGTTCCTGTGAGCCTCGATGACATCTCATATGCGTGCCCTTCTGCTCCGACTTAGCGCGATCGCAATTCTGACGACGGGCATGTTCTTGTGTGCCGGCGAAAACGCTCGGGCGGAAAGCGCGGCATGTACGTCCGTCGATACGCCACGCTGCGTCGAGAAGCTGCCGACGGGGATCGACATGGCCTACATCGAAGTCGGCCCCGCGGATGGCAAACCTGTTCTTCTCATTCACGGACTGACCGATAGTGTCCGTTCGTGGTCACTGTCGATGGATGATCTTCACAAGATCGACCCTAGCTTTCACATCATCGCCGTTGATTTGCGCGGGCATGGCCAAAGCAGCATGCCGGACGCCAAAGCGTGCGCGCCCGACCCTGAAAAATGCTATCGCATGTCGGATCTGGCAGGCGATGTCGTTGCCTTCATGAAGGCGAAGGGAATTGCCAAGGCCGATATGGCCGGGCATTCGATGGGATCGTTCGTCGTCCAGGAAATCGCGCTCAGCCATCCGGAGATGGTGGGGCATGCCATTCTTGTTGCGACGGGAGCGAAGAGCGTCGGCAATGCGGCGCTTAGCGATTTCGTGCTGAAGCAGACGGTCGAAGGCGCCTGGAAAAAAGCGCTGGAAGCAAAAGGATTGGCGTTTCCTGCCGGCGTTTATGAGTTGACGCCGCTCGATGCCGATCCCAAAGCCATGGAATGGATCGCGGCCAACTGGACGCTCGATCCGGCGGCGCAGCCCACGTTTCTGAAGCCCTATACGCCTGAGACTGCAAAGACCCGTCTGGGAACGTGGATCGGCGCAACGCGCGGGCTACTGGCCCAGGATAATACCGAGCGCCTGAAGAGCATGTCGGTGCAGACACTCGTGCTGTGGGCGACGCAAGACAGCATCTACCTTGCGAAAGACCAGGACGAGATCAAAGCGTCGCTCAAGGAGGCCGCTGCGAAGACGGGGTTGACGTTCTATTGGAAGGAATTCGGTAAGCTGCCGCTGCCTGCTTCAGGGGCGCAGGAGAGCGACATCGGTCACAACATTCAATGGTCGGCGTCGGAAACGGTGGCGAAGGATATCGATTCTTTCATCAAGACCGGCGCGCCGACATCCGATCTAGCGCATAGCGATAAGGCTCCGAATTTCAGCACCATCATCGTCGAGCCCGGCAAGGCCATAGTCGACAAAATCGAAAAATAAAAACGTCCGGACGAGAGCCGGCGCATGAAGAGATTTGAATGCAAACGACTAAGGTTGATACGCCTTCTTCCGAGGTGCCGGAAGGTACTTCGGCTTTCGAATTCCGGAAGCTGGCGCAAGACGGCAAGGCGCGGCTTGGCGAGATTCATACGCCGCGGGGTGTGATCCGCACACCGGCGTTCATGCCGGTCGGCACGGTTGCCACAGTGAAGGCGCTGTACCCTGAGCAGGTGCGCGATGCCGGCGCCGACATTCTGCTCGGCAACACGTATCACCTGATGCTGCGGCCGGGCGCGGAGCGCGTGGCGAAGCTCGGCGGACTGCACAAGTTCATGCGCTGGGAAAAGCCGATCCTGACGGACTCGGGTGGTTTCCAGGTGATGAGCCTCGGCAAGATCCGCAAGATCACGGAAGAGGGCGTGGCGTTCCAATCGCATATCGACGGCTCGCGGCACATGCTGTCGCCGGAGCGTTCGATCGAGATCCAGTGTCTGCTCGGTTCCGACATTCAGATGCAGTTCGACGAATGCATCGAGCTTCCGGCGGAGCGCAAAGAAGTCGAGCGCGCGATGAAATTGTCGCTGCGCTGGGCCGAGCGCTCAAAGCGCGCCTTCGAGATGCAACTTGCGTCAGGCGGTGCGGGGCCGGGGCAGGCGCTGTTCGCGATCGTGCAGGGCGGCACCGATATTCCGCTTCGCCATCGCTCGGCCGATGCGCTCGTTGCGATGGATTTTCCGGGTTACGCGGTCGGTGGTCTCGCGGTCGGCGAGGGTCATGAGGCGATGATCGCTACGCTCGGCGAAACGCTGCCACATCTGCCGTCCGAGAAGCCACGCTACCTGATGGGCGTCGGCACGCCGCTCGATCTGATCGAAAGCGTGCGGCTTGGCGTTGATATGTTCGATTGCGTGATGCCGACGCGGAACGGACGGCACGGCTATGCCTTCACCTGGGGCGGTCCGCTTAACCTTCGGAATGCGAAGTTCGCGGAGGATATGGCGCCGCTCGATGAATTCAGTTCGTGTCCGGCAGCGAAGGATTTTTCGCGTGCCTATGTCCACCATCTGATCAAGTCGGGCGAATTTCTTGGCGCGATGATCCTGTCGTGGGTCAACACCGTGTTCTATCAGGACCTGATGGCTGCGATGCGCGCGGCAATCGCCGAAGGCCGCTTCGACGACTGGGCGGCAGAGACGAAGGCGCGGATCATCGCTTCTCCTCAATCGGCTCCAGCGCCATGAGGTTTTCCTTATGCGCGATGCGCTCGCGATGGATCAGGTAAAGCCCTGAGCCAACGATGACGAGCGAGCCGATAAAACTCCATTGATCGGGCTTGTCTCCGAACACGAAGTAGCTCAGCGCGATCATGCTGATGAGTTCGACATAGATGAAGGGCGTCACCGCCGAGACCGGCGCGAACCGGTAGGCTTGGATCAGCAGGAAGTGACCGCCGCCGCCAAGGGCGCCGAGCAGGAGCAACATCGTCCATATCTCGACGCTCGGGAACCAGATCCAGTCGTGAAAGGCGAACGGAGCTGAGGCAACGAGGCCGACGATCGAGCCGTAGTTGAGCGTGACCAGAGGCGGATCGAACATCGAAAGCTTGCGCGTGACGATCAAGAGCAGCGAATAGGCAAACATCGATCCGAACGCGAAAGCGAATGCCGGTTGAATCGCGGTGAAGCCGGGGCGCACAACGATCAGGATGCCGATGAAGCCGACGGCAATCGCCATCATGCGGCGCCAGCCAACATGCTCGCCGAGCAATGGCACGGCGAGCGCTGCGACGACGAGCGGCGTCAGGAACGTGATCGACAGCGTCTGGTCGAGGCGCAGGTATTTCACGGCCACGAAGTTCAAAAGCGTCGTCAGCACCATCAAGGTCGAACGGGTGAGCTGAAGCTTTACGCTCGCTGTTTTGAAGAGGCTCAGCATTCCCGCGGGGCCGAGCAGAGCGGTGATCCAGAAGATCTGGCTGAAGAAGCGCATCCATACGATCTGCGAGACCGGAACGCCGAGCCGCGTGCCGAGGTACTTCGCGGTCGTATCGAGAACCGAGAATAGGATGACCCCGGCGCAGACGAGGAGGATGGCCTTCAGGCGATCGGGCATCGGAAGATTGCTTCTGCGATAAAGGGTGCACGGCTCAGCCACGCCGGGTAACCGGCGAGCGCCACCATTCGGTTCCGTGTTCGAGGCCCCGCGTCAGCGCGTCGGCGGACGCAGGGAAAGCGTGGCTTATGCGATGCCCGTTAGGACTTGGTCATTGCATCGCGTTTTTTGAGAAGTTCGTCGAGTTCGGCTTGCTGCTCATTGATGCGGTCGGCGGTCAGTTCCTCGTTGGCCGCTCCGGAAAATCCGGCAGCCTGCTCGACGAGTTCGCGAAGGTTGTCGCGGAGGATGGCGATGCGCTGCTCGATTTCGGCAAGGGTCTCGGTGTCGGCCATAGTCATTTCCAATCGTTAGAGGTGGCGCGCATCTCAGGCGCCTAGTTCGTCGGTGATATAGCGCGCCGCAACTTCGGGAGCCACCCGCGTTTCTTGCGGGGCTGCGACCATCCGCCAGAAGGGCTGATAGAATGAGGGTTGCGGGTTCCGAAGGTCGTTTCTATAAGCACGCTTCGGCGCGCGACGTGCCCATCCCCATCCGGTGGATGCGGTGTGGCTTGGGGCCGGGATCAAGCTTGGCAGTGCATTCTGTCTAAGTCATTGATTTGGTGTGATAAAGGGCCCGTAGCTCAGCGGTAGAGCATCTGACTTTTAATCAGAGGGTCGTTGGTTCGATCCCAACCGGGCTCACCACCAGAATCAATGGGTTAGTCTTTTCGAGGCGAGTGCGATCCAGGGGCAGATCCGAGGGGCCGCCGTACCAAGAGTGCTTCAGCGACAGTAATCGCTTATTTCGCAAATCCGGGGCTGTGCCCAACCTAGCCTCGCAGCATGTCGGGCTACAATGCTGAGAAAGCTGCTTTCGGTCAGCGGGTTTACGCTCTTGTCGCGCATGACCGGGTTCGCGCGCGACGTGCTCATGGCGTGGATCCTGGGCAAAGGCATGCTCTCGGATGCGTTCCTGTTCGCGTTTCTTTTTCCGAATTATTTCCGCGCCATTTTTGGAGAAGGGACGCTCAATCCTGCTTTCCTTCCGCGCTATGCAGCGCTTCACGCAAAAGGCGACTTGAACGCGGCTCAGCGTTTCGCCAATCAAGTCTTCACGTGGCAGATCGCTGCTCAGGCGGTGCTGCTGGTGGGCGCGATCATTGCCATGCCGCTGCTCGTGCACTTTCTCGTGCCTGGTTATACAACCGAACAGCTTGCGCTGACGGCCAGTCTCGCGCGCATCACCTTTCCGTACCTTATTCTGACGGTCGTCGCGATTCAGCTATCGGCGATGCTCAACGCGATCGGAAAGTTCTGGGCGGCTGCAGCATGGTCGAACTTTCTGAACTTATCGATGATCGCGACACTGCTCGCATCGAGCTGGTTTCCTAATGCCGCGTACGCTGCAGCGTGGGGCGTTCTGATCGGCGGGTTTTGCCAGCTGGTGTTCATTCTCTGGGCGGCGAGACACGACGGGCTTTCCGTCAGGCTCGCGATACCGCGATGGACGCCGGAGGTCGCTGAATTCTTCAAGGCTCTCGGGATCGTCACGGTCGGGGCGGCCAGCGTGGTTGTGGCGCCGCTCATCGACTTCGTCATCGCCAGCTATCTCGCGACAGGAAGCCGGACTGCCCTTTATTATGCGGATCGTATCAATCAGTTGCCGCTCGGTGTTCTCGGCATCGCTCTCGGGACCGTCCTGCTGCCCGAAATGTCGGTGCGATTGGCGCGAAACGACCGTGCCGGATCCGACAATGCTCAAAATCGTTCCGCAGCGCTAACGTTGCTGCTGACGTTGCCGTTCGCATTTGTGTTCATCGCGATCCCCGACACGATCATGCGGGCGGTGTTCGCGCATGGGGCGTTCGACACGCGGTCGGCGGAGCTTGCGGGATCTGCGCTCGCGGCGTACGGCGCCGGGCTTCCGGCAATGGCACTCGTGCGCATCGTGTCTTCGACTTTTTATGCGCGGCACGACACGCTTACGCCTGCGCGGGCAACCGTGACGTCGATCGTGCTCAATATCATCCTCAAGGTCGTGTTTGTCTGGGGCTTCGGTCTCGGCGTGGCAGGCGTCGCGCTTGGAACTGCGTTAGGCGCTTGGATGAATGTCGCCATACTCACATGGCTTGGCCGGAGCCGCGCACTGTTAGCGATCGAAGAGATTTTCGTCAGAGCGCTGGGGCCTGCACTGTTAGCGGCTGTGGCGGCCGGAGGAGGCGCGTGGTTCGGCGCTCGAATTGGCGCCACCCTTGTTCCGGGGCATTTCGTGGACATCGCTGCGCTGGCCGCTGCTATCGGTTGCTCGGGGCTCGCATACGTTATCGCGGTCGTGATGTTTCGGACGCGTCTTCCGCTCGGAAAATTTGCCGGAGAAGTGCCGGCTGCCGGTCGATCCGAATGATCGAGCATCGCTAGGTGTGGCTTCGTTCGTGCTGATCGACCTCAGCGCAGTCCGGTGGCTGAATTGCCTGCGCGGAAGGCGCGGCTGGAATGTTGCGTGACGCAATCGGACAATTTTTAGGTAAGTCTTCAGTGTAAAGATTAATATGATGGCGCGTCTCGTCCATTCCCTCAGACGCGAAAGCTGGTTTCGCACTCCCCCCGTGCCACCAGCTCAGGCGTCGGCCGTCCCCCCCCCGAAGGCCGACGCCCCCCAGTCCCCCGGTATTACAATCACTTTGCCCCTAGGCGCCGCTCGTCTATTTGCGGCGCGCAAACCCTTTGACAGAAAATCGCGAGTGGCAGATTGTTAGTCCGCGCTGGACGGGGACCCATAACGTCTGGGAGTGTTCCATGCGTAAAGTGATCTTGGCAGCAAGTGTGTTTGCTGGCGTCCTTACTGCTCTTGGAAGTTTCGCTTCGGTCAGTTCTGTTGCGGCTGCGAATTTCGTAGCGCCGATACCTAAACATCAGAGTGTCGCGATGAAGGTCACCCATCGCCGCTACTGGTATCCCGGCTATTACGCGTACTATCCATCTTATCCGGCTTATCCTGCTTACGGGCCCTACTATTACGCGCCGCCGCCGCCGGTCGCGTATGCGCCTCCCGTCGTCTATTATCCTGGCCCTCGCTACTATCCTGGCCCGGCCGTCTATCCACCCTATGGAGCCGTCAGGTATGGGCGTCCGTATGACTCGTTATATGTGGGATGGTGAAGGCGTGTTGAGGCGTCGGCCGAACGGACCAATGGCCGACGCTCTCCATTCGTTTGCTAGTTTGGCCGTTGGTCGCGTTTGGCCTGCGCTCTGGCATTCGCTTTGAGGATGCTGCCGATCTTGGCGCCGGGCGTGCGAACACGTTTTGGCGCGCCACCCTTGTCTTTTTGACCGGCACCCGCCGTTTGTCCGCCAGAGGGATGGTGAGCAAATTTGTTTTCCCGGTGAAGCGCCAGCGCCCGATGTGCCGCTTCGACGTGGTCGGCTTTGACTTCGAGCGCATAGATAAGAGCGCGTTCTTTTTTTACGCGCTTCAGAGCATGGGCGAAGACCTGCTTTCGTCTTGCGGGATGCTCCGCCGTACCTGGAAAGCTCTTGCCGCGTTTGTCCGCGGTGCCTTTGGTCTCGCGACGCTTTTGGCGCGTGAAGGTTTTTTCTTTGTCGCGAAATCCTTCAAGACGCTGCGCCAAGTTCCGAAGCCCGTCTTTGTCGAGATCATAAATTGCCGGGTGATGCGACGACTTAACGACTTCGTATTCGTCGTGGCTGAGAAGGCTTCTTTCGTCCTTGTTTGAGAATGACATGACGCTCACACCCTATTGGTTATAATGCGTGTTCGTATGATAGGTGATCATCAGCATAGCCATGATGATGGCCGAGAAGAGCCCCGCCAGCGCGCCGAGCAAAACGGGCATTTGGCCAAGAACGTCGCCATAAAGGTCGTGTGCCGCCAGGCTTCCGGCAATTGAGGCGATGGCCGAATACGTGACGACAAGACCCGGCACGCGCGTGTCGTCAGCGCCAAATCCGGCGCCAAGAAAAATCACTTTATAGCGGATGATGCTGGCCACCGTGGTTGCAACCAAGCCGGCAATGATCGCAATTGTGCGGGAACTCAATTCTGTGCCGCTCAGCACCAAACCGATGAGCGCGCCGATAGCTGTCGCGACGAGGATAACAATTATGAGGCTGGCGGAGATTGTACCGGGTTTTCGTACTGGCATGACCGCTCCCTATATTTTTTTATTTGAAAAGGCGCAGTCTGATTGGTTTCCAGGCTAGTCAAGGAAGCAGCGCGCGAGCGGACGTGATCCATTCAGGGCGTTGGTAAAGGAAAAGGAAGCGAGTTTCCCATCGCGGCGAAAGCACACGCGTGCTTCGCTATGGTCGACATACAGCCCATTTGGGCATGGGCTTTGCGAGCGGTTAGCGCGCAATTTTAATCAGTTGTCGTCAGTTCGGTGCGGCTCGGACCAACCGGCAAATGCAATGTGGACCAATCAATTAGCATTTGCGGGCGGCGAAAACCGACGTTCGGCTTGTCGTCTGAGTTGGTCGGCTGGGCCGACGAACGTTTACCGGCAGTCCTGCCTTGGGCCGCATTCCCGTGAGATCAGCCATGCAATCCCGTGCATGGACAACTTGCTGGCTGCGCTGCATGACCCGCCGCTCAAATTTCATGAGGCCGCGCGAGCTGCGCGTTTAGCGTTATGGCACTTTGCACGTACAGTTCCGATGAACTCGCCGAGGTTCAGCGCATCCTCCAAGAGATCATTGCTGAGGCTCAGGCGTCCCCGGATAGCCCTGATGTCGAAGAAATCATCGAGCGGCTGTTCGACTTGGCCGATCACGGCGAGCGCGATCCGGAAAAGCTGCGGGCGTCGGTGCTTCGCAAGGCCGCCTAAACCGCTCGTGATGCGCTGTGGCGCAAATCGAATTTCCAACTCGTAGATTAACAGCAGCAGCCGGACGACGCGATCGTCGCCCGGGTCAGACGCCGTCACAGTCGTGGTGCGTGGTGGAGGGGTAACGACGCCTGTTCCATTTGCGGATCATTCGCGGGGCGCCTGCGGCCCTTGATGCGCCGGTTGCGATTGCGTCGGCTGATCCAGCGAGCGGTCGGCCAGCGTCGTCGGGCGTTCGGGATGTCCGAGACCGATGAGGGTTGCCAAAAGGACGACGCCGAATGCCGCGCCTGCGAACATCATGAACCCCGGACCGATACCGGCTTTATCGAACGGATCTTCTATTCGCTGTTGCTGATTGCGCTTCTCAGTGTCGGAAAAGCGCGGGTCTGACCACAGAGCCATGTTTTCCTCCATCGTTTTTATTTTGATACAGAGGATCAACGTGTCGTGGCTGACGGGGTTCCAGCCCTGGCTCTGTGTGCAATGCAAAATCGAAATTAGCGAAGGAAATTGCGCTGAACCGGCATAATGTCCGGTATTCGACGAAAACTTGATTGCGCCCTGCCATACGAAATGCACGATCATTCATCGACGACATCCACTCAAGAATGGTGCGTCGATATACATGCGGTGCGTTTGTTTCTT
The DNA here is from genome assembly GCF_000253295.1 of Hyphomicrobium sp. MC1. Taxonomy (NCBI): domain Bacteria; kingdom Pseudomonadati; phylum Pseudomonadota; class Alphaproteobacteria; order Hyphomicrobiales; family Hyphomicrobiaceae; genus Hyphomicrobium; species Hyphomicrobium sp. MC1. Next base: position 1,285,654 of record NC_015717.1, read on the forward strand.
ACTAGGGAGAAAGTTTCATGCGTTGTACCATTTTCATTTTGTCATTCGCCACTTTGTTCGTTGCAGCTTCAGCGCAGGCGCAAACGCCATTGAGCGACGCCGATTGCGAAGCGACGTGGAAAGCAGCAGGCGGAGTTGATCTCACGGCAGACACAGCGAAACCTTTTATCGCAAGTTTCGATCAGGTCGACCTCGACCACAACGGCGCGATCAACTGGGAAGAGTTCAAGGCGGGTTGCGCGAAAGGATTGATCACGAAGTGACCGGCGACGTGCAATATGTTGACCCAATGGCTTTCTGATTTTCTCATAGCCATTGCTCGGAACGAACGCCTTGCGCCGACGGCGTGAAAGGCGTCAATAGACGTCAGCCTTGCTGGGGGAGCTTTTCCTGCCAGCAAGGCTTTCCGGTGCGGTTTCATTTTTATGAGGCACCCATGCCCTACGCCGTGAATGACGACCTGCCGCCGTCGGTGCGCGATCATCTGCCGGACCATGCGCAAGACATTTTTCGTGCCGCTTTCAATTCGGCTTTCGAAGAATACGCCGGCGATGAAGAGCGGGCTTTTCGCGTGGCTTGGGGGGCGGTGAAGCGCATGTACGTCAAGGAAGGCGGTCAGTGGGTTCCGCGCGGCGTTCCGGGATGATCCGGCTTTATAATGGGCAACCGAACTGAAGCTCATGGCGACTGATAATGGCGGCCGCTTTTGCTCACAGAGGTCGAGGATTTAAAATCTGATACTCGCCAGGGCAGCGCTTCCGGTTGTTGCAAGCTAGGCACTACAAAAAAGCCGAACTGAATTTCCCTGGCTGAGATATAAGTCTGGCATTATCCAATCCAGCAGAAACGAGGTTGAGGAAATGCCGACGTATAAAGGTGAGTGCTTTTGCGGAGCTGTAAAGGTAGAGGCGACAGGCGCGCCTGATGCGATGGGCTATTGCCATTGCAATTCGTGTCGCGCGTGGTCGGCGGGGCCCGTCAATGCATTCACGCTGTGGAAGCCGGATGCGGTCCAGGTGACGGAAGGCGCCGAATTCATCGGCATGTATCAGAAGACACCGGTGAGCGAGCGACAGTACTGCACGAAATGCGGCGGTCACGTGATGACCAATCATCCGCCGCTTGGGCTTGTCGACGTTTACGCGGCGATATTGCCGACGTTGGCTTTCAAACCCGAAGTTCATGTGAACTATGCTGAGACGGTTTTGCCGATGAAGGACGGACTTCCCAAGCTCAAGGATTTCCCGAAGGAGTTCGGCGGCTCGGGCGAGGTTATCGCTGAGTGAGGCTCGGCCTTTGCGGCTCGCACTTTAGATGATGAGCGCTCGCTTCGGCGGGCGCTTTTTCTTTTGCGGATGTCGGCTGCAAGCTGCGCGTCGCGATGACGTTCGAAGCGGTGTGTCAGCAAGTCGAGAGAGGCGGCAATCCGCAATACGGCCGCAATGAACATGCGATGAATGTAAGGCGGCGAAACCGGTTCGTGCCGCGGCGGCGCACGGTCTCATAGCATTTCGTTCACGTTGCCCCATTTACGAAACGAAACGCAGCGGCGCCCGAGTGAAACAAATTCCGGGGTGTCTGCGTTCTGCGCTCAGAAGACGGCGGGCCACCCGCCGAAGGAGGAAGAAATGAGAAAATATATCGGGCTCGCCGCCGCGTTGGTTTCGGCTCTGCCGCTCATGACGTTCGCGACCAGCGCTGACGCGGGCGGCCGGCATTATCATGGCGGCTATCACAACGGCTGGCATGGCCGCTATGGACGTGGCTATGGCCGCCATTGGCATCGCGGACGCGGGTATTGGCACAACGGGCGCTGGATTGCGCTCGGCGTCGGTGCGGCGATTGCCGGCGCTGCTGCCGCAAGCGCTTACGATGACTGCTATTGGCGTCACGGCCGCCGCTACTGCTACTAAAGTCTCGGTCTTTTCCGTTCAGACTAATGCCCCGGACCGTCAAGGCCGGGGCATCTTTTTGCCCGACTGCTGCCATCAGGTGCGTATAGCCAGCTTCCTGACGCTGGGTTTTGCACAGCCCGCCTGTGCAATACTCGATTTATGTGGACTTCGTGGCTGTCGACGTTGGCCTAAGGTTCCGCCTTATGCTGGGTTGCCCTCAGTTGTGGGAGGTTGCGTTATGTTTAGCACGAAGTTGGTTGCGTCCGCGTTCATCGTTCTGGCGTCTGCCAGCGGTATCGCGGGAGTCAGCACGTCCGCGCCGGACGCGCTCAAGCCCCAAAACATCCCGATAGCACTCGACAACAATTCTTTGCTTGTTGCGACACTGGCGAACGGCGAAATCCAGACGCATTGGATGCCGCGCACCGCGTGCGAGCAGGTCGAGGCGGCGGTCGCGTCCGGAGACGCTGTAGCCGGTATCAGACCCGACGGCGTGAGCGTCTACATCGCGAAGGCCAACTGCAGCACGCGCCGGATCGAGGTCGATCCTGCCGCTGTCACGCTCAGCAGCGCGTCTCCAATCGAGCAGTGAGCGCTCGGTCGTCGGCTTCATGCAGGGATCAAAGCCGGTTTGCCGGTTAGGCAGGCAATGAGTTCGGCTTCGTCGTGAATACCCGTCCGCCGCAGGATGCGAGCAAGACCGTCACGCGCAGCGGGCATCGAGATGGCAAGCGCTTGGGCTGCGCGGTCAAGCGAGAGACCTTGCGCCAGCAGCGAGAGCAGCCAACTCTCGGCGATGCTCACCGGATGATGGCGCAGGAGCGTTTCGGCGGGTGAACGCTCCGCTGTATCGAACGCTTTGACGAAGACTGCAACGCGCGCGCAGCAAGAGACGCCGACCGGCAGCCTTACGTGCTCGTCGATATGCGCAACCCACACGGCCAAAGATTTCGTTCCGCATCCCTTGATGATGATCGGCGGCCCGCGGCGCGAACAGGTCGAGCGGCCGCGGCCAGCATCGGCTATGGCTTGGCGCAGCAGACTGTTGCCGTGATTTTCGCGGGCGGCGAGTTCGTCTTCGAGACAAAGCAGGGCGCAGCCGTCGAGTAATTTTTCTCCCGCGGTATTCGCGTGCAGGATTTTGCCGGAGCGGTCTGTGAGGATGATGCCGACGCGCATCGGGTCGAACGCCGCCGACTTACAATGGTGCGCGAGCGGCATGTAATCTAGAAGCTGTGCGATTGCGGTCGCGCGGCGAATGTACGGCGCGAGGGCAGAAAATATTGCGATGTCCTGCGGGACGTAGGGGCCGGTAGCGTCCGGGCGCGCAATCATCAGCACGGAGAATGATCTGGCGGACTTCGAGATCGGGACGATGGCGACGTCATCGAGTCCTTCGGGGCGAAGGGTTCTTTTGTGCCAGAGCGAGTTACCCACCTCCTTGCTGCCGAAGAGTGCTCTCGTCGTAAATGCCCTCTCGACTCCAAGCAGCCAGACAGCGGGAAGCGCAGGGCTCAAGGGCGCCGTCGCGACCATTGCCCGTTCAAGACGTGTGCTGACGTTCCAGCTCGCTTCCATGCGTGCGCTGTCGCCGGGTGTCTGGGAAACGATTGCGGCTGCGCAGCCGCGGATCAATCGGGCGGCGCTACTGAGGGCAGTGGCCCAGCGGCTCGGGTCCATCGAGCAATCGTAGATGTTGTTGAGGAAATTGAGGGGGGCGCGAGTAGTAGCGCAATCGACCTCTACCAAAGGCCCCCCCCTGTGATGAAAACATAAACGCTAGAAATCAATAGGTGGCTGCAATGCAGCAATTCTCAAACGGTGCTGCGCTGACCTGCATCACCCATTTGGATAATGAGAAAGAAACTTTTGTCTGATCGTTACCGGAAGTCCACCAATTAATCAGTGTGCAGTCTTTTTTCCGTGCACAGCGCGGATTTGATCGCCGTTTATTGATTTCTTGACATACAAAGTACGGATTGGGATCAGGCGGCCGTACGGCTGGCGTTGTCTGGTCCGTTCAGGATTTTGCGGATGACGTTGGCAGGCTCGGGGCGATTGAAGAGGAAACCTTGCACGGACGTGCATCCGTATTCCTTGACGATGTCGAGCTGCTCGTTGGTCTCGACACCTTCGGCGGTGGTGAGCATGCCGAGCGTTCGGGCGAGATCGACGATCGTGCCCAAGATGGCGCGGGCCTCCATCGAGACGGCGAGGTCGCGCACGAACGAACGGTCGATCTTAATTTTCTGGAATGGCACTTTCGTTAGCGAACTGAGAGATGAATAGCCCGTGCCGAAATCGTCCATCGCGATTTCGACACCCAGATCGCAGACCTGATGGAGGACGTGAGTTGCGCGCTGGATATCCTTCATGATCATCGATTCCGTAACTTCGATGGTCAGACGGTGGCTGGAGAGTCCAGATTCCGCCAGCGCGGCTTTGACGGTTTCGACGAAGCTTTCGGATTCGAGTTCGACCACGCTGATGTTAACGGACACGCTCATATGCTCGGGCCACGACATGGCCTCGATGCACGCCTGACGCAGCACTTTCGCGCCGAGTTCGGCGATCATGCCGATTTCCTCGGCAATCGGAATGAAGTCTGCGGGGGAGGCGAGCCCAAGGCGCGGATGCTGCCAGCGAAGCAGCGCTTCGGCGCCGATAGGCATCATTGTCGTGACGCCGTAGATCGGCTGGTAATGCAGCTCGAATTCGTTGTTGGTGATGGCCTCGCGGATTTCTGCTTCGAGTAAATTGCGGGCTTTGACCTTCGCATCGAGTTCGCGCTCGAACAGGCGGAATGTGCCGCGCTGATCTTCCTTGGCGGCATAAAGGGCGAGGTCGGCCAGCCGGAACAGCTCGTTGGGATCGCAGCTGTCATCGGGGGCCATCGCGATGCCGATGCTGCCGCCGCAGATGACGTCCTTACGGCCGAGGCGGATCGGCTCGTTCAGGATCGTGATCAGGCGCTGGGCGAGCTTGGTGACGCTGGAGGGATGGTCGAGGTCGATCACGAGCACGGCGAATTCATCGCCGCCGAGACGGGCGACCGTATCGCTTTCGCGCAGCGCACCGGTCAAACGGTCGGCAACGACTTGCAAGAGTTCGTCGCCCGCGGCATGGCCGAGGGTGTCGTTGACGACCTTGAAGTTATCGAGATCGAGCAGCAGCAGCGCCATGCGATCGCCGCGCTTGGCACGCGCCATTGCAAGCTGCATGCGCTCGGCGAGGAGGTGACGGTTTGGAAGCGACGTCAGCGCGTCGTGGCGCGCCATGTAGGCGGCTTTGCGGTCAGCCTTGCGGCGTTCCGTGACGTCGATCGCCGCGATCAGGAGGGCGTCGCCGCCCTCGTGAATGAGCGGGCGAACGTAGACTTCGACTTCCATCGAGCGGCCGTCGCGACGATAGTGCTTGAACAGCTGTGCTTCTTCAGTGGGCAGAATGTGCGGGATGCCGTGATCGTGCGGCAGGTTCAGATCGCCGTTTTGAATGTCACGGAGCGATAGCAGCGAGAAATCCTTGCGGGAATAGCCGTAGTGCGCAATCGCGGCGGTGTTGACGGCGAGGATCGCCTGCTTATCGCGACTGACGACGAACATCGGCAGCGGGTTGTTTTCGAATAGCAGCCGGATCGAGGCCTCGCGCTGCTTCATCTCCGTGATGTCGATACGCAGACTGATCAAGCCGCCCTCGCTGGTGCGGCATTCTTCGATCAGATAACAGCGGCCGTTGTCGAGAAGCTGCTCATGCGAGGCCGCTGGGATTTCGAGGTTTTTGATGCGCTCGGCGAGCCAGGCTTCTTCGCGGCCGAACGCCTCCGGGTACATCTGCCGTTCGAGGCCGATCCTCAGCGCTTCCTCAAGGCTGCGGCCGACGGCAATCGTGTCGCGAGCGCGCTGGTAAATCTCAGCGTAGCGCTTATTCCAGGCGACGTAGCGGTTCTCGGCGTCGAGGATGACGATGCCTTCGGGAAGGATATCGATTGCTTCCTTGAGCCGGTGGTGGGCTTTCTCGATTTCGGCATTTTGAGCCGACATCGTATGCTCCTGGGCTCGCAGGTGGTCGTTCAGTTCGTCGCGCAGGGCGATCTCAGCGGACAGACGTTCCTGCAGGCGGGACTGAGAGTCGATCGCTTCGGCAAGCAGCATCACGATCATGAAGACCGTCAGCGTCCTGAGCTGCATGAGCTGAGTGTCGGTCAGCCAGGATACGTCATTAAACTGGATGCCGACGCGAATGCCGGCTGCCGTCGCAACGAAGAGCATCGTCGACATCATTAGCGCTGCGGCCGAGGTCGCGTTGGGGCCGAGCCGGCAGGCGATCAAGACGAGCACCGGCAGAACCACAAAGCCAAGGGGCTTTAATGCGATGACGATGACCATTGCACAGGCGAGCGCAGCGAACAGGGCATAGGCTTCCCATGCTGCGGTGGAGGACGGCGGCCCCTGACTTTCCTGGCGCAAGCGCACGAGCGCCGGCGTTACCAGCAGTAGGCCAAGGAGATCCGCAAACAGCCACGAGCTGAAGACGCGCCAGCTTATAGCCCCCGTCGTCAAGTTCGAGACGATCGAGGCCGCGATGGATGACAAAAGCGCGCCTGCGGCGGCGGCGATCGAGAAGGAGATCAGAAAGCGGACACTGCGGAATTCGAAAGGCTCAGACTCCCTGAGCCGCAGAACGTGGAAAGCCGTACAGAGTTCGATGGTGTTCGTCAGCGCAAAGCCGACATTGGCCGCCGCTCCGCGCAGAGCGAAGTAATTCGCGATGATGTTTGCGACGAGGACGGCCGATAAAATCTGCTGCCGCCGCCACGGACGTTTCGCAAGAACGAGCGCAGCAAGCACGATGCCGTTCGCAGGCCAGATGGTGGCGACGCCGTTGCTGTCCTGGGTGAATGCGGCCGAGAGATAAGCAACAATTCCGAAGATGACGGCCACGGCAACCGCATTGGTGAGGCCTTCGCCATCGGTGATGTGCAGAGTTCTCAATCGAGAGAATGTCCGGACCCCGCTAACCGACATCAGAAATGCTTTCGTTCCCCAACGGACCTATCGTCCGCCTATTCCGATTTTCTCAATTGTTCCGGAATTGCGTTGGAGAGAGAGTTTCCAAAAATAAACGAAGACACTCTCGTTCCATATCACCCGACTTGCGGTCAGGCTGAGGCTTTTAGATTAATTTTGGGTCAAGGGCATGATTGTAGGAGCGCGTGCGGATAAATTTTTGGCGCGAATTTGGAAGGTGTTAGCGCCTACGGCGAGACAAAAGTAAAGAATTGATTCACGAAAGTCGGATGGAGCGCGGCGGGCTGCGGACCGGAGCACTGAGGAGGGCGGCAGGGGCTTTGTCGCCACCCACCCGGGATTGTCGGCGGCGGCCGAACAAACCCTGTTCCTCAAGTTCGATCTTGTAAATCAGCACAGAATACCAGATCGCGCCGATAATGACGCCCAAGGCCAATTGGCCGAACACGATCGGCAAAAGGAACGTCTCGGCGATTGTCACGGCGTAATTCGGATGCCGGATCAGCCGGTAGGGACCGCGGTCGACTACGGGGGCATTGTCGAGCGTAATGATGCGGTGGGTCCAATATCGGCCGAGCGAGCCGATAACCCAATATCGGATGATTTGCAGAATGCCGTAGAGAATTGCGAGCGAGATATAGATTTCCGCGTTCGGCGCAATCAGGAAGAATATGGCTGCAATCCAAGCTAAATGCGTCGTCGCCACGACGGGATAATAGGAGCGGCCGATTTCGCGTGCTCCGGCGGAGAGTAGTCGGCTGGTATTTCGCTGCGAATAAAGTTCTTCGAGACCGCGCTGCGCGAGCAGAAGTAGGGCAGCGATCTGCGGCCAGCCGAGAGAGTCGATGATCATGACGAAATCTCCGAAATGAAAAGCTAGAGGTCGAGCGCTGCGAAATACGCGGAGAAGCCGGGTCCGAACGCGGCGAGAAGATGCAAGCCTTTGTCGTTCTGGCGGATCGCGCGAGCGAGAATGAAGAGCGCGGTTGCCGACGACATATTGCCGAAGTCGCGGAGCACGGCCCAGGAATGAGCAAGATCGGATCGGTCAAGGGTCAGCACATCTTCCGCCGTTTCGAGAACCTTCCGGCCGCCGGGATGAAACAGATAGCCTTTGAAATCGGAGAGTTTCAGGTCATGGCGTTCAAGGAAGGCGTTCGCGACGGGCGCGAGGTTGGCGCGCATCAGGGCGGGCAGTTCGGGGCTCAGCACCACGCCGAAGCCGTCCTCTTTCACGTCCCAGCCCATGATGTGGCGAGTGTCGCGCCAGAGATGTTCGCCGGATGCAATGAGCGCGGGTCGCTGCATACCTGTTCGACCCGAGGGCGCGCGACTTCCGTCGTCGGATGCACGCAAAACGACCGCTGCGGCGCCATCGCCGAATAGCGCTGAGGCAACGAACATCGTCGCGCTGGCGTCATTCGGGCGGATGCACAGGCTGCAAAGGTCGACGGTGATGAAAAGAACATTCCGGCCGGGTTGGGCTTGCGCGAGGCGGGCCGCGCGCGAAAGTCCGGCGACGCCACCGCCGCAGCCAAGACCGAAGATCGGCAAACGTTCGACCGTGGGAGAAAAGTCCAGCCGGTTCATCAGCAATGCGTCGAGGCTCGGGATCGCCAGGCCCGTGATCGTGTTGGTCACAAGGGCGTCGATGTCGGAGAGCTTCAGACCGGCGCGAGAAATCGCTTCGAGAGCCACGCGCTCCATGAGGTCGAGTGCACTGCTTTGATAAGCAGCGGTGCGTTCTTCCCACGAATGCCGCTCGCGATACCATGACATCGGCTGGCACATGTAGCGGTGTGCGACGCCGGTATGAGCGAAGAGGCTGTTCAGGCGCGAGAACTGCGGAAAGACCTCGGCCGCGTTGGCGAGCACATCCTCTTGAGCGTAGCGCCGCGACGGATTGGCCGTGGCAATCGACAGGATCTCGACGGGCAGGGCTGCGGAAGCGCGCGGGAGGCCGAGGCGGAGTTCAGGCTTGTTGATTGGTAGAAGTGTCATGAGCAGACTTTTTCTATGCCGGCACTAAGGCCGAGCGCTGAATGTCCGGCGGCGGGCAACCGGCCCACGCGGGCTGAACGACTGCGGCCGTCGATAGAATTGCGAACAGAAGGATGAGAAACGTCGGTCGCTTCGTTTGCATGACCGTCTCCATCTCTTTGGCAGGAGAAGCCCGGGCCGGCAGCGGGTTCGTGGGCGTTTGTCGATCCGGCGGTCCATCGCGGCTGTTCCCTGGGGAACAGCCTGGCGCGCTCGAAGGGGGGCGTTCGGCCGCAGCACGCGTAAAAAGCCCAAAGTATCGGCGCTAAACCGCGAGCTATGAGCGTGAGACAGTTCGCACTTGCAAAATCCGGGCGCGTGACATCTCGACTTGGAACGATTTCCGTAAGATACGCGGTTACTCCAGTTGCTGCAGCGCACGTTGCGCGATGCAGCGAAGCGAGAGGGGAGGCTTCCGCGTGGAGGCAAACGCCAACGGATTCGACAATGTGAATGCCGCTCCGGCGACGTTGACGCGCGGACAGGTGCGCCTCGTGCTGTTCGCGCTGGCGATGGGCGGCTTTGCGATCGGGACGACTGAATTCGCGGCGATGAGTCTATTGCCGTATTTCGCCGCCACGTTCGGCATTACCGAACCGATGGCTGGGCATGCGATCAGTTCCTATGCGCTCGGGGTTGTCGTCGGGGCGCCGGTGATCGCGGTGCTGGCGGCGAAGTGGCCGCGGCGGAAACTGCTGCTGGCGCTGATGGCCTGCTTTGCCGTCTTCAATGTCATGACCGCGCTTTCGCCGACCTACGGAATGATGGTTGTGTTCCGCTTTCTGAGCGGCCTGCCGCATGGCGCTTATTTCGGCGTGGCGATGCTGGTTGCTGCTTCGCTCGTGCCGCCCAATGCGCGGGCGCAGGCGGCGTCACGCGTGCTGATCGGCCTGACGATTGCAACGATCATTGGCGTACCGGTTGCGACCTGGATGGGGCAGGCACTCGGGTGGCGCGTCGGCTTCGGGATCGTCGGTGTGTTGGCACTGCTGACGGTGCTGCTCGTCTCAATCTTCGTACCGCGCGATGAGCCGATCGTGGGCGCGAGCATGATGCGCGAACTCGGCGCGCTGAAACGGCCGCAAGTCTGGCTGACGCTCGGGATCGGTGCGATTGGTTTCGGCGGTATGTTCGCAGTCTACTCGTATCTGGCGACCACGCTGGTTGACGTGACGCACGTCGAGCCTGGCGTCGTGCCGATCGTGCTGATGGTCTTCGGGCTTGGTATGACGATCGGGACGTTCGTCGCCGCGTGGCTCGCAGACAGGGCGCTGATGGCGACGGCGGGCGGCCTGCTGGTGTGGAGTGCGTTCTGGCTGGCGGTCTTTCCGTTCGCCACCGGGAATATCTACGCCGTATCGTTCGTCGTGTTTATGATCGGCTGCGGCGGTGCATTAGGCGTTCCGTTGCAGACGCGGCTGATGGATGTCGCCGACGATGCTCAGACACTTGCAGCATCGCTCAATCATAGCGCGTTCAACACGGCGAATGCGATCGGGCCGTGGCTTGGAGGATTAGCGATCTCGTACGGGTACGGCTGGAGTTCGACCGGCTGGGTCGGCGCAGTGCTTGCTGTCGGCGGGATGGTGTTCTGGGTGATTTCGGTGGTAACCGACCCCAAACACGGTCAGCACGTCCGGCATCATCTACCCCAGGCCGCGCCCGGGGAGTAGCACAAGGCCGTCATGCCGACGGAGGTCGGCACCCAGACAACGATCCACACATGCAATGTTGCGGGATGTATGGATCCCGGCCTGCGCTGGGATGACGTCATTGTGCGTTTTTTTTTGTCGGGTCAGTTCATGTGCCAGCCGTGGCTGACGATGATGCTTTCGCCGGTCATGGCGTTGGTCTTGAAGGCGGCGAGGAAGAGGGCGACCTCGGCGATGTCGGTCACCATCGTGAATTCCTTGTCGACGGTTTCGCCGAGCATCACTTCCTTGATGACACGTTCTTCCGTGATGCCAAGCTCGTGCGCCTGCTGCGGGATCTGCTTGTCGACGAGCGGCGTGCGCACGAAGCCGGGGCAGATGACGTTTGAGCGGACGCCGTGCTGCGCCCCTTCCTTCGCCATGACGCGGCCGAGACCGAGGATGGCGTGCTTGGCCGCAACGTAGGCCGACTTCAGGGGTGAGGCCTCGTGACTGTGGACCGAGCCCATGTAGATCAGCGCGCCGGACTTCTGCGGATACATGTATTTCACGCAGGCTTTAGTCGTGAGGAACGCGCCATCGACGTGGATGGCCATGATCTTCTTCCAATCGGAGAACGGGAATTCCTCGATCGGGTGCACGATCTGGATGCCGGCGTTCGAGACGAGAATGTCGATGGTGCCGAAGGCTTTCGCGGTTTTCTCGGCACCGGCGTTCACCTGATCTTCGTTCGAGACGTCCATGGCGACTGCGATGGCTTCCTTCTCGCCGCCGAGTTCCTTCGCGGCGGCAGTGGCAGCATCGAGGTTCAAGTCGGCGATGGCGACGCGGCCGCCCGCTTCGACGTAACGCCGAGCGATCTGATGGCCGATGCCGCTTGCGGCGCCCGTGATGAGCGCGACTTTGCCGTCAAGTTTCATTGGGGGCGTCTCCTTATTTCTCTTCGAGGTAGTCGTAGACGACCTTGCCAAGGCCGAGGGTCAGGTCGGCGAGGATGTGTGTCGCGGATATGATTTCGCGCACAGGCAGGTCAGCAATCGGCGCGAGGGCATGGGGGTGCAGATCGAGCGCGCCGGGGCCGCTCCATGCGCCTTTGATGGTCACGTCTTCGAGGCGGTAATCGACGAGTTCGAGAATGCGAGAGCTGCCGTCGACGTGCGGAATGATTTTCAAAAGATAGTTCGGCACGGCGAGCGATTTGGCGACGGTGGCAGGATCGAGCGCCTTGTGCTTGAAGCCCATCGTACCCGTCGCGATGCGAACGCTGCCGTAATCGAGCGTGCCGACGAGTGTGTCGATGTCGGGGCCGAGCGTGGGCTTGGCGAATTTCTTCGGGAAGCCCCACAGCTCGCGGCCGCCATAGATTGGCGGGCCGTCGTTCAGGAACATGGCGTGCGTATAGCCGCCTTCGACGCCGTTGAATTTGACCGGAATGACCTGGCCGGATTCGGTGTAGTCGCCGAAGCCGGTCGAGTCCGGCATGCGGATGAATTCGTATTTAACGATGGGTTCGTCGAAGGTGAGGGGCTCGGGCACAACCTTTTCGAGGGCTTCGCGGTCGGTGCGGTAGGTGATGATGAGATATTCGCGATTGATGAAACGATAGGGGCCGGGAGGGAAGGCAGGACTTGTCAAAGGCATCGCAAAGGCGCGTTTCTTGACGTCCGCAATTTTCATCTGTGTGTCTCCGAAGGCGGTGGCGGGCTGAGTTCTTTCGTAAGATCGAGCACCATCACGCCGTCTTCCGGTTTTTCCCGATTGATCCAAGCGGGGTTGCTGAGCGTGCGCTCGACGTCGTCGATGCCGGCGCGCCAATGCTCGTTCACGGTGTAGCGCGAGAACTCGTAGTCGTTCGACTGCGTGGAATAGACGGCGCGGCGATGAATGAGATGGACGATCGTGATCGCGGCGTTGCAGCTGTGGCGCGTCAAAAGTTTCCAGTCGAACGTTGATTTTATGTCGTCCGGCAGTACGCCGTCGAGGCGGCGCACGGCGCGGCGTAGCTCTTGCAGAAGCTTCGAATAGTCGGTGTTCAAGCGCGTCCGGCTCGAATAGCGGATTTCCTTTTCGCGGGTCTGAACGTCAAAGAGCGTTTCGGGGACGGTACCCTGGGCGCTGAACAGATCGACCTGGAAAATGCACATGTCGGAGCGCGGGAGGCTGCCGTCGAGAACGTATTGCAGAGGCGTGTTCGAGACGATGCCGCCGTCCCAATAGAGCATACCGTCAATAGATACGGGCGGGAATCCTGGCGGCAGCGCGCCGCTCGCCATGATGTGCTCGGGAATGATTTTCGTGGTGGCGCTGTCGAAATAGACCTGATTTCCGGTTGCGACCTCGACCGCACCAACGCTGATGCGCATTTTTCCCGAGTTCAGCAGGTCGAAGTCGACAAGTTCGAGAAGCGTTTTCTTCAGCGGGCTGGTGTCGTAGATGCTGATCGCCTGCACCGTGCCGGGCGGCATGATGACGGCGGGCGGATAGCGCGGATCGAAGAAGCCCGGCGCGCCGGTCGATGCGACGAGCGCGGCGGCGGTCTCGTTGAAGATCTTGCGTGAGGCGTTGTCGGTTGCGAGGGGTGGCAGCAGAAGATGGCTGGAAACCCGGTCCCAGAATTCGCGAAGCCGCTTCACGCGGCGTTCAGGAGGATTTCCTGCGATAATCGCAGAGTTGATGGCGCCGATCGAAATGCCAGCGACCCATTCGGGCTCGAGTCCGGCGGCACATAGCGCTTCGAATGCTCCGCCCTGATAAGCGCCGAGGGCGCCGCCGCCTTGTAATACGAGCACGGTCTTTTCGGTGTTCTTTGCCGCGCTGCCGTTGGGCTGGGCCATGTTTTCTATCTACCAAGCTTGGGGTGGCTATGGAGACGGAGAGGTTGTGAAACCTCGGGTATTTCTCAGGCTCTGCTGCAATGCAGTAGATTGGCCGCAAAGGCAAGGGGGCGAATGTTCGATCTTGCTAAACGTCTCGTAACTCGCGACGTGAAATTTATGAACGATTTGCGTCGCCGTTTAGTGACCGCCGGCACCAGCAGGAACGGGAGCGGGCTTGCGCATCAGAAGCGTGAAGAACCCGGCGGTGACGAACAGCACCGTCAGTGCGAGGAAGAGATCGGCGAACGACAGCACGTTTGCTTGATTGCGGACGATCATCGCCAGCTTTTTCAATGCAGCCATGTCGCCGTCCGCATGCATGGCTTGTGAAAAGCTCTGCTGCATCATCGCCAGCCGTTCTTCCGCGACCTGATGGCCCCATGCGACCTGTTCGTGCAAACGTGCGAGATGCAAGTCGAGCCGCTTGTTCAGCAGCGTGTTGATCATCGCAAGGCCGACAGCGCCGCCGAGGTTGCGCGTGAGATTGAAAAGGCCGGACGCGTTCTTGATCTGCTCCGGGGGGAGCGTGCCGAGCGACAAGTTCGTGATCGGAATCATGCACAGCATCAACGACGAACCGCGCAGGATCTGCGGAACGAGAAGCTCCCAGAAATCCCAATCGGGGGTGATGTAGGACGCGATATAGGTGCCGAGCGCGAAACCCATGAAGCCGGTGAACATCATGACGCGCGGATCGAGAATGCCGGCGAGACGGCCACTGATCGGCGCGGTCAAGAACATCGCGACGCCGGTGACGAACATCGTCTGGCCGATCATCAAGGAGTCGTAGCCGCGGACCTGGCCGAGGTAGACCGGATAGACGTAGGTCAAACCGTAGAGGCCGATGCCCATCGTGAAGCTGAAGGCCGATCCGAACGCGAAGTTGCGATCTTTGAAGGCGCGGAGCTGGACGATTGGTTCTTTCGCGAAGGCGGCGCGCAGAAAAAAGATGACGGCGCCTACGACGGTCAGCACCGCAAACGTCGCGATGGTCTGGTCGTCAAGCCAATCATAGCGCGGGCCTTCTTCGAGCACGTATTCGAGCGAGCCTAAGAACATCGCCATGCCGAACAGACCCATGAAATCGAAGTGATTGAGCAGGGCGTAATTCGGCTTGTCGAAATCGACGAGGAAGAACACGGCCGTCGCGACCATGATGCCGGGCACGACGTTGATCAGGAACAGCCAGTGCCAGGAATAGGTGTCCGTCAGGTACCCGCCCACGGTCGGGCCGATGGTCGGCGCGAGCGTGGCGACGAGGCCGATGATCGGCGAGACGATGTTCTGCTTCGAGCGCGGAAAGAGCGAGAACGCGACTGCGAAGACGCTGGGGATCATGCCGCCACCGATGAAGCCTTGAATGGCGCGGTAGACGATCATCTCGTTGATGGTCGTCGCGGTGGCACATAGTGCGCTTGCTGCCGTGAAGCCGACGGCCGCTGAGAAAAACAGCGCACGCGTCGAGAACACCCGGCCGAGGAAGCCCGACAGCGGGATCATCACGACTTCGGCGATCAGATAAGACGTCTGAACCCACGGGATTTCGTCGGAACTCGCCGAGATGCCGGCCTGGATTTCCTGCAGCGACGCCGACACGATCTGAATGTCGAGGATCGCCATGAACATGCCGAAGACCATGGCGATGAAGCCCGCGAGCTGCCGCGGCGTAACGCCGATCCATTCGAGCTTCTGCGGTTCATCCGCAAATGTGATTGCGTCGGTCATGAGCGATTGCCGGATTGTTTCCGAATAGGTTTGCGGACGGCGCTATTTCTGCGCCGTCTTTTCGGTCTTTGGCGTCGTGCGCGTATCGATGCTAACGACGACCGAGAGGCCGGGGCGCAATCTGCCCCTTGCTTCGGAGGCAGGGATCGCGATGCGGACCGGCACGCGCTGCACGATCTTCGTGAAGTTGCCCGTCGCGTTCTCCGGGGGGAGCAGGGAGAACTGTGATCCCGATGCGGGCGATACGCTTTGCACCGTGCCCTTTAAGTCTTCGCCATCGAGCGCATCAACGGAGATCGTCGCCGTCTGGCCGGCCGCGATCGGCGGCAACTGGGTTTCTTTGTAGTTCGCGTCAACGAAGACCTTGTCGAGTGGCACGACGGCCATCAGCCGCTTGCCGGGCGTGACGTAGTCGCCGACCTGGACGCCGCCGCGATTGCCGATGACGCCGTCAAACGGGGCGCGGATGGTGGTGAACGAGAGATCGCGCTTGGCCTGATCGACTGCGACCTGCAGTTCCTTCGCCGTCTTTTCCGCCTGAATGCGCTGGGCGTGGAGCAGAGCGACGTTGGCATCCGCCGACTGGATGGCGGCTTCGTTCGCGTTCACTTGCGCAATAGCCGAGTCGCGCGAGGCGACCGCGGCATCGAGCGCGGCTTGCGTCGCATAATCCTTGGCGGTCAGGGCCTGAGTGCGCTCATAGTCTGCCTTGGTCTTGATGACGTTGGCTTTCGCCGCATCGAGCTGGGCGCGCTCTTGCGCGGCGTTGGCTTCGGCTGCTTTGATCTGTGCGTCGAAAGTCTTGATGACAGCCATCTGTGTGGCGAGCTTCGATTGCGCCTGATCGAGGGCAAGCTGATAGTCACCTTCATCGAGGTGGACGAGCACTTGGCCTTCCTTCACCGCCTCGTTGTCGACGACGGGGACCTCGGTAACGATGGCGGAGACCTTCGGCGAAATGATCGACATGTAGGCGCCGACATAGGCGTCGTCGGTCGAGATCATGAAACGACCGACGGTGATGTATTGATAGGCGAAGTAGGCAGCGGCCAGCAGAGCAACCGCGCCTAGCCCCATGAAGATCGGCTTGCGGCGTGAGCTTTTGGCGGGTGCTGCGCCTTTGACCGGGGCCTCAGAGCCTTTCTCGCGCGCGGCAGGTGCTTCGGCGGAACGCTCAAATGGCGTCTGCTCGGATTTTTCTGCGGTTGTGGATTGCTGTTCAGCAGGCTTTTGTACGCCGGACACGCCGGGTTGACCGTGCTCTGCCACGGTCGTCGTCGCTTCCGCGTCGTCAGAACCGTTACGCCGAATTGTCAAAACGCTGTTCAAATTATTCCTGGCCATCACGCCCGCCTCGTTCAACGACCAAACGTCACCGCACTGAACCGTTTGGTTCAATTTGTGCTTGACATACAGCGTTCAAAAGTGGATAGCAAGTAGAAACTGAACCGTTTGGTTCGTTTGTTAATATAAATTTACTGAACTTAAGGTTCGGTTTGGGCAGGGTGTGATCGATGGAAGGTTCTCAGTTCGCAAAGTCGGAACGGAAAGAGGAACGGCGCGGCGGCCGTCCGGCGGCGGGCACGGACCCGGCGAAGCGGCGTCAAATCTTGGAGGGGGCGGGCCGGATCTTTTCGGAGCTGGGGTTCGATGCCACCAGCATGAGTGACGTGGCGCGCGTCGCGCAGGTTTCGAAGGCGACGCTGTACGTTTATTTTCAGGACAAAGAACACCTCTTCACCGCGATTTGCGCGGAGCAACGTGATCGCAAGATTGCTGAGAAGATCGCTCTGCTTGACGTCAATCTACCGATCGTCGCTGTGCTGCACCGTTTTGGCGTGGAAATTCTGACGACGATGTCCCAGCCGTTTGTCGTCGCCGCACATCGCATCGTGATCGGCGTGGCGGAACGGATGCCGGAAATTGGATCGGAATTCTATGAGGCCGGTCCGGTGCGCGTCATCGGAGCGTTGGCGGATTACCTCGATCATCACGTCAAAGCCGGTCATCTGGACATTCCTGACACGCGGCTTGCTGCGGCGCAGCTTCTTGAAGTGATCCCAGGTTCGCTGTTCAAGGCGCGGCTCTACGGCGTGCTGAAAGAACCGCCGGCCATCGAGGAAGTCGAGAAGAACGTCGCGTCTGGTGTGGCGCTGTTTATGAAGGGTTACGCGGCAAACAACGCCGCGTAACTAAATTTGGCTGAGGCCTACGGTGGAAGAGGCGGAGCGTCCGCCGCTTCACGCGACGCTTTCTTCAACTCCGCTCGTCTCGGCGAAATCGAGATCGCTCCATTCCGACGG
This sequence comes from Hyphomicrobium sp. MC1, assembly GCF_000253295.1. NCBI lineage: Bacteria > Pseudomonadati > Pseudomonadota > Alphaproteobacteria > Hyphomicrobiales > Hyphomicrobiaceae > Hyphomicrobium > Hyphomicrobium sp. MC1. Next base: position 1,303,172 of record NC_015717.1, read on the forward strand.
CACACCCGCGATCGAGCGCCAGTCGGGAAGGTTGGCGAGCGTCGGGTCGATATAGGTGTGATGCCAAAGCTGGGTCGCGAGAACGGCAACGAGCCCAAGCTCACCCGATTGGCGCTGATAGCCCCACCAGGAGAGATCCTTGTATTCGTTGCGCCACTTTGCGACGGCTTTCGGATCGAAGTATCCGGCCTTCTTGATCGACTCATCGCTGAGCAGCTCATCGACGTAGGGCAGGCGCTGTTCGAGGAAGAAGCCATCGAGCGGGGCGCGGAACATACCCTTCGGCCGCCATGCGACGGACTTCGGCAACCACTTCTCGGCGACGCGGCGGAGCAGATATTTCTCCGTCAGGCCTTTGAGCTTCCATTTCGGATCGATGCCCGCAAGGAAGTCGAAGACATTATTGTCGAGGAACGGATAGCGCATTTCGACCGATTGGCTCATCGCGATGCGGTCGCCCTTGAGGCTCAGGAGCTGGCCGGGAAGATGGATCTTACCTGCCCAGTACACGCCGCGGTTCACCGGATGCCACTTCGCCGCCCGGCTGCTGTCGGGGTCGATTGCCAGATAAGGATCGTGGTCCGACAGGCCGGCCATCATGCCGGTGCTGTAGAAGCGGAAGCGCGAGGCACCGAGAAGATCGTAGAAACGCTGGAACGGATGCATGCCGCCCGAAGACGTGGCGCACTTGTCGAGATAGGCCATCGCCTCGTCGTTGCAGCCAAGCCAGCGATGGAAATAGCGCTGCATCTTCGGCGGCAGAGTGCCGCCTGAGACCTTGCCCATCATTTCGATGATGCGATCGAATTTGTACCACGGGTAGCCGGCGAGCCATTCGTCGGAACCTTCGCCGGTCAGCGCGACCTTGAAGCCGGTGTCCTTTACTTTTGCGGCGAGCATCATCAAGGCGGTGCACGACGTATCGGTGACGGGTGCTTCAGTGGCGACGAGCAAGCGCTGATAGTTCGAGACGATCTCTTCCGATCCGCAGGCGACGACATACGGGTCGGCGGACAAATGCTTGGAGATGATTGCTGCCTGCTCGGTTTCGTCGAGCTTCGGGTCGCGGATCTTGACGGTGAACGTCGTCGGTGCGGCGCCGAGAATGTCTTTCGCCATCGCGACGACAGTGCTCGAGTCGACGCCGCCCGAGAGATACGAGGCGACCGGAACATCGGCGCGCAGACGACGCTTCACAGCATCGTAGAGGACGCGTTCGAAATCGTTGACGAGCTTTTCCTCATCGGCAAAGCGCGTTTCTTTCCCCATGTCGGGGAAGTCCATCCGCCAGTAGGTGCGCTCGTCGATCGTCGCCTCTTCGCCGACGCGGCCGCGCGAAATGGTCAGGAACTTTCCCGGAGGCAGGATGTTGATCCCTTCGAAGCAGCTCGCCGGTCCTGGAATGGCGAGATAGTTGAAGAGAGCATCGATGCCGCGCGGGTCGGGCTTCGCCTCGACGAGGCCGGTGGCGAGGATCGTTTTGATTTCGGAACCGAAGACGAGCCAGTCGGTACCGAAGCGCGTCGTGCGCGTCCAGTAAAGCGGGCAAATACCGAAACGATCGCGGGCAAGAATGAACTTCTGCTTGCGCTCGTCGAACAGTGCGACGGCAAACTGGCCGTTGAACTTTTCGAACATGTCCTCGCCGTACTGCTCCCACATGTGCGGGAAGAGTTCAGTATCGCAGTGGGTCGTCAGCGTGTGGCCAAGACTGCGAAGCTGCTGACGCCAATCGTCATGATCGAAGATTTCGCCGTTGAAGACGGCAGCGATGGATTTGTCTTCGTTGAAGACAGGCTGCTGGCCGTCGGCAAGGCCGACGATGCTCAAGCGGCGCGAGGCGAACCCGAAGCCGGGGCGCTGAAGATAACCGTCTTCGTCCGGGCCACGATGCAGCATGGCATCGGCGGCGCGCTTCAATACCGATAGCGGTACCGAGCGTCGGCTCTTGAGGTCGATAATTCCAAAAATGCCACACATGGGATCGTCCAAGGTCCTGCAGATGGTCTGGCGGCTTGCTGCTGCCGTCGGGCAGATATAGGGATCTTCGCGTTATCCCAAACCGCCGGATCGGAAGACGCGCTGCAATTCTAAGGCGCCGACGTTAATCAGTTGCCGCGCCGGAAGCTATATTGCCAGTCCGGCGCTCAATGGTGGTTACCATTCGCGACAAATACGCGCGTCGCGAGACTTTCCTAGGCTAGGCGGCCTAATGCAAAGTGTTAGCATACAGGCCGTGGGGTGAAAGAAAGCGGCGGTTGCAATTGTCCCGCGCGCGATTTGTGCAGCAGATACGCTGCTTTTTCCCACTATCGTCCGTTCGTGCTGCTCCGTGATCGCGGTTCATGGTTAGCGCGGAGCGCGTCAGGGTTGCACGAAACACTGTCCGCCATGTGTTCACCGCGGCGATCGCCGAAAAATTCCTGATCATTGGGAGTTATTCGCCGCGGCGGCGGGTCATGAATGCCAGACGTTCGAGCAGGTGCGCGTCTTGCTCATTCTTTATCAGTGCTCCGGCCAGCGGCGGCACGAGCTTTCTGGGATCGCTTTCGCGCAGCAGGGACGGGTCAATGTCCTCGTGCAGAAGCAACTTCAGCCAGTCGAGAAGCTCCGACGTCGACGGCTTTTTCTTCAGGCCCGGCACGTCGCGTAGTTCGTAGAAAACGCGCAGCGCATCGTTGACGAGTTGGTTTTTCAGCCCCGGAAAATGCACCTCCACGATCTGGCGCATGGTGTCGGCGTCGGGGAATTTGATGAAGTGGAAGAAGCAGCGGCGCAGGAAAGCGTCGGGAAGCTCTTTCTCGTTGTTCGACGTGATGAGCACGACCGGGCGGGTTTCAGCCTTCACCGTTTGGCCCGTTTCGTAGACGAAGAACTCCATGCGATCGAGTTCCTGCAGGAGGTCGTTAGGAAACTCGATATCGGCCTTGTCGATTTCATCAATCAGCAGCACGGACCGCTTCGACGCAGCGAACGCGTCCCAGAGCTTGCCGCGCTTGATGTAGTTGGCGATGTCCCTGACGCGTTCGTCACCGAGCTGACCATCGCGCAGGCGCGAAACAGCGTCGTATTCGTAAAGGCCCTGCTGGGCTTTCGTCGTCGATTTGATGTGCCACTCGATCAGCGGCGCATCGAGCGCCTTCGCGACTTCGGCGGCGAGGACCGATTTGCCCGTTCCCGGTTCGCCCTTGATGAGGAGGGGCCGTTCGAGACGGATGGCGGCGTTGACGGCGACCTTGAGGTCGGGCGTTGCGACGTATGCGGAGGTGCCTTCGAAGTTCATGATCCTGTCTTGGCGGGGTTCGGGCGCGTGGGCAAGGTGACCGAAGCGCACTCCTCGGCATCAGACTGTGGGGAGAGGGTGACAGTCGGGCGTCTGCTGATGTGACATAACAATATGTTTTTACTGGAAAAAGTCGGACATATCAAAATTTATCAAGGCTTCGTCTCGTGCTTGACTCGGAGGCCTTCGCGCATAGATAAGGGTCGGCCGGATGAGGCCGACTCAGGTCAGACCTTCGGCGGAGGATGATCGGCTCGAGCGAACGCAGCCTCTGGAGAGGCGGACGATGAGCAAGGCAATCGGAACGAGGGCCGCGAAGTCGAAAGCGGCCGCAAAGAAATCCGCAGCCAAGAGCAGCGGGCCGCCCAAGAATGGGGCCAAGAACAAGGCTTCCCCAGCCGGCGCGTCCACGCCGGCCAAGGCCGCAAAGCCGGCTGCAGCAAAAATTAAGGTGGCAAAGACCGCTACAAAGGGTACGCCGACGAAAGCCGCGACGGGGAAGATCGCCCAGATCGTTCATAAGGCGGCCGTTGGCAAGGTACCGCCGCAGAAAGCTACTCCGGCGAAAGTACCGGCGCGAACATTGGCTGTTGCTAAGTCGACAGCGTCGAAAAAGTCAGAGGGTACGATTAAGAAGATGGCTGCCCGCGTAAAGATTGCAGATATCGTTCTTCCGCCGGATTATAAGCCTTCGGAAAACGAGCCTTTCATGAACGACATGCACAAGGCTTATTTCCGCAAGCGTCTTCTGGATTGGAAGGATGAGATCCTGCGCCAGACGCGTGAGACGCTGGCGATCCTGCACGAAGATTCTGCGCAACATGCCGATCTCGCTGATCGTGCGACGTCCGAAACGGACCGCGCGACGGAGCTGAGAACGCGCGACCGTCAGCGCAAGTTGATCGCCAAGATCGATGCGGCGCTGGGCCGGATCGAAGACGGCTCCTACGGGTACTGCGAAGACACCGGCGAGCCGATCGGTCTGAAGCGGCTCGATGCCCGACCCATCGCAACCCTGTCGGTCGAAGCGCAGGAGCGTCACGAGCGTCGCGAACGCGTCTATCGCGAGGAATAAGACACGCTTTGGCTTTCCGGGATGCGTTGCCTTAGACGCGTTCCGGGACAACCCTTCATTGCTTCTTAAGACTTTGCTCCGACACTCTCGTGCGTTCGCCTATCGGCGTCGCTGACGAGGGTCCCGTCGTGAGAGTTGGAGCACATTTTTTCGGATTGGCATGTATTGCCGTCGCTGCCGTCGGATTTGGCAGCCGCGAGAGCAGCTCCGAGATGCTCAACCGCGCGGGCTTCGTGCACACCGGTTTCACGTATAATCAGGCGAAACCGGCTTCTGCCGCGGCGGCGCAACGCCGCCGTTTGCTGCGGCCTTCGGCTGAGGTCGCCAGCGCGACGCGGCAACTCGACCTCAGCAAGTTGACATTGGCCGATTTCGGCGACGTCGAACGCTAGGCACCAAGGCGTTGCTCGGCCTGACTCGCAAGCTTCCCAATTTGTTTTTGTGCGTGCGCTGAGCGTAGCGCTTCTAAACGTTGCGCTCGCGTGGGACGAGGGCGGGCGCTACCTCGGGGCCGTGACCGAACACCGGCGCGCGGCGGACGGGCGGCGGGACTTCGTTCTGCGCTACGGAGACTGGGCGCGCGGCGGTCGCCTTTATTCCCGTTTCGACCACGACATCGACCGGTCCGCCCGTCAGCAGCAGGTGCTCGACGTCGTCGCGTCTGATGAGGATCAGTTTTCGGCGGCCATCGATGCTGGCGTGGTCGATGACTTCGAGGCGACGCTCGCCCTTCGGCTTAAAAAGAAGGGCGGATGGCGACGTGCCGGTCAAATAGGCCCGCACGAATACGACGGCGCCGGCACTCAGGACGGCCAGTACCGCCAGCATGAAGGTCCAGAAGAAATAGCTTTCCATGTTTTCCCCGCGGCCGGACTTGCCGGCTGTGCCGATAACTCTCGCACGTCAACCAATCGATAGCTTCGAGTTGACTGCATGTTAACTCTCTTAAGCGAAGTCTTATCCAATCGAGTCTCGCCGCACCGTTGCGGCACAGTTGCAGTTGCGTTTGAGTTCCACATCCATGCCCCAATCCCCCGCTTCGATTTTCGAGAATCAGCTAGATTCTCGGCCCATGAAGGATCGCGAGGCGTTGAGGATCGATGCCGCCCCGATCGATCCGCTGAACTCAGCGGAAGGGTTCGGCGGCCTCCTCCCCATGATCATAATCGCGGCTGCGGGCGGCGCAGTTTTGTTCGGGCTGCTCGCGAGCGGATCCGGCGAACCCTTGCTTTTGACCGTCATCGCGCTGCTCGCCATGTTCGGCGCCTTTATGCTCTTTGCGATTGCTGCCGGGCATTTGCGGTTTGGCGCTCGCGTGGTGCCGGGGGATCTTCTCAAGGCGTCTCTGGATTCCGACGATGAGCCGCAGATCATCGCCGAGGATGACGGCACGATTTTGTACGCCAACGCGGCTGTGGATAAAGTTCTGGGCCAGCACGAGGCGGGGCCATTCTCAGCGCTCGAAGCGTCGCTTGCAGGCGACTCGGAGGGCACGCAGGCGTTCTTCCGCCTGATGAAGGCGGCCGAGCGCGGCGAGCCGAGATCGGAAGATGTGCGGTTGCGGCTCGGGTCGGATCGCAACGTCTCCTGGGCAAGGATCACGGTGCGGCCCTTCGCTGGTCCGGAAGGCTTGCTGGAAGGTGGCTTGCGGCAATCGCGGCTCGTCTCGTGGCAGATCGTCGATGTTACGAATGAGAAGAGCCAGGAGACCGAACGCATCGGCCGGCTCGAAGCATCGCTTGCCGCATTCGATGCCATGCCCGCCGGTTTCATGTGGGTCTCGGGCGAGGGCGCGATCGTGCATGTCAACGCCGCGTTCGAGCAGTGGCTCGGCTATCCGGCAGGTGCGTTGAGAGCGCGATCGCTCGGGCTTGCAGAACTCGCCGGCGCGGAAGGCCTGCGTCTATTGAAGCATATGGCGGCCATTCCTGAAGCCGATCAGCGCATCATCGATCTCGATCTGACGCGCAGAGACAGTCGCATCGTGGCGCTGACACTCCTCGTCGAGCCCGTCGCTGGAAACGCCGAGCAGGGCTTTACGATCACGGCGATCAACCGGCAGACGACCGGGCTCGTCGAGCGTGGTCACCAGGACGTCAGAGCATCGCAATTCTTCCAATCGGCTCCGTTCGGCATTGCAGCGCTCGACGCGGAGGGCCGCATCGCCAACTGCAACACCGCCTTCATGCAGATGGTGCTCGACGGCAAGCCGGCGCAGGACGTGCTGGCATCGGAAGCCTTGAGCCGCACGGCGGAGGCGGATGAGCGCTACAAGATCGAAGCGGGTCTTGCGGAAGTTCTTGCCGGACGCGGCAACATTCAGCCGATCGAGATCACAGCGGGCGACAACAAACAGTTCACGCGCCGCCTTTACATGTCGCCGCTGGCAGCGGTGCAAGGCGGCGCAGCTGCTGCGCTCTATGTGATGGACGCGACCGAGCAGAAGACGCTCGAAAGCCGCGTGGCGCAGGCGCAGAAGATGGAAGCGGTCGGCAACCTTGCGGGCGGCATCGCACACGACTTCAACAACGTGCTGACGGCGATCATCGGGTTCTCGGATTTGCTGCTGCAGACGCATCGCCCGAGCGATCCGGCTTATCGCGACATCAAGAACATTCAGTCGGCGGCCAATCGCGCGGCTGGTCTGGTCAAGGGGCTGCTCGGTTTCTCGCGTAAGCAGACGCAGCGGGTCTCGGTCTTCAATGTCGGCGAATTGACGTCCGACATGCTGCCGGTGCTGAAAACGCAGTGCGGCGAGAAGATCGAGCTCAAGACGCATTCCGAGCGCGACCTGTGGTACGTGCGGGCCGACAGCGACCAGCTTTACCAGGTCATTCTCAATCTCGTTCGCAACGCGCGTGACGCGATGCCGAACGGCGGCAAGCTGACGATCAACACGCGCAACGTCACGGAACGCGAAAGCCAGAAGATGCGCGACGTCGTCGGCTTTACACCGGGCGAATACGTGCTGGTCGAAGTGGCCGATACCGGCACCGGCATGAGCCCGGAAGTTATGGCCAAGATCTTCGAGCCGTTCTTCACGACGAAGGGTGTCGGCAAGGGCACGGGTCTTGGTCTCGCGTCGGTCTACGGTATCGTCAAGCAGTCGGGCGGCTTCATCCAACCGGAAAGCGAGATCGGCAAAGGCACGGCCTTCAAGATTTTCCTGCCGCGGCATTTCGTGGAAGAAGGCGAGGAAGTCGCGAATGCAATGCCGGAGTCGATTGCTGCCGCGAAGAAGCAGCTTAAGGCAACGGACCTGACCGGCACCGGCCGCGTGCTGCTGGTCGAGGACGAAGTCGAGGTTCGCCAGTTTGCAGTTCGCGCGCTGAAGCGGCAGGGCTATCAGGTGTTGGAAGCGACCGATGGCGTCGAGGCGCTGGAGATCATGGCCGAGAACGAAGGCATGATCGACATCGTGGTGTCTGACGTCGTCATGCCGGAAATGGATGGGCCGTCGCTCTTCAAGGAGCTGCGCAAGCGCAATCCGTCGATCAAGGTGATCTTCGTGTCGGGCTATCCGAACGAAGCATTCCGCGAGTCGATGGGCTCGGACGATTTTGCGTTCTTACCGAAGCCGTTCTCGCTGCCTCAGCTCGCCGCGAAGGTGAAGGAAGAACTCGCGAAGTAGTTTTCGATGGCGCCGGGCGACTCTCCTCCGGAGAGCCGGCCGCCCGGCGCGAGGCTTGGATTACACCTCGCCCTTGAGGCCCTTCTCGAAGTATTTGTGAATGATCTTGTCCTGGTTTTCGAGCAGCCAGTCGATGTCGGGCTTGAAGTTCATCGCCTTGTGAATGGCGAGCGCGGTCGCCTTGCGATGGATGTCGAACAGGATCTTGTGATCAAGCTTGTCGATCGTCGAGACGACGGGGTTCAGCCACACCGAAACGATGATGCCGAGATCATCGACTTTGTCTTTCGGCAGGTCGCCGGCGCGTACGGCGTCGAGGACGCCCATCGCGGTCGCGTATTGCACGGTGCCCATCAGGATGTTGGTGTAGCGCTCGTTGTCGACCGTCACCTTGCTGACGCACAGCGTCGGCGGACGCACCATCACGTCGGTGTTCAGAAGCGACAGCACGCGGCTGTGGCCCTTTACCTGGTCGCCGAGAAGCGTCGCGAAGGCGGTGCCGAAGGGGCCGTCCATTTCGCCGATCGCGACTTCGGGTTCCGCTGCCGTTCCCGGAGGGCCGCCTGCGACCAGGGCCTCGCCGACGCGAATGCCAAAACGCCCCGACGGGCGCGATGCAATGCTCATATGTCACCACCTTGTGCTCGGTTATCAATTGAGCGCCGAAGCCGACGCACGGGGTGGGCTTAAACCAGAGTGGCCAGAGACGCGCCATAAGTTCTGGTTATGGCGCGTCTCACGGTCGCGATGCGATGGGGGGGCAATCGCACGCGCTAGTCGCAGGGAATTTCGATGACGCTGTCGGCAGCGGCGGAATAGCGGCGGCAGACTTGCGGTGCGGCTGCTGCTGTTTTCGTTGCGGTCGCGGTTGCGTTTGAGGCCGTCGAGACAGGCAGCAGATCGCTTTTCTTGGCGATGTTCGTGGCGTCCGTCGATGCCGTTTGCTGCGCGATCGTTTTCGTTCGTGTGGCTGCAAGCGTCTGAGCCTGCTTTGCGGCTGCAGCTTTCTTTTGGGCGAGCGCTGCGAGACGGGCGCGTTTTGAGGCAAGGGCCGCAGCCTGTGCGCGTTCGGCGCGTAATTCGGCGAGCCGCTTTTCACGCGCTCTCGCAAAGGCTTCTTCGAGATTGCGGCGCTTGTCCTTCTCGCAGGGCTGGGCCGGCTGGCGGCCCTGGTTGCGGAAGAACGGGCTGGCATAGAACGAGCCCATGCCGTGTGCTTCCGCGTTCGATGCGACGGTGCTGGCGACGACCAGAACGGCGATGAGTGTCGAGATCTTGAGCATGGGTGCCTCCCACGAATTTGCGATGGAGGCATCTTGGAGCAGCGCGATTTTTCCCGCTGTTTCGGACGGAACACGTCTGCAAATCGTGCTGGGGTGTTGAAAATAAAAACGCGGCCCGGCCGAAGGACGGCGAGCCGCGTTTTATGAGTGAAGGCGAATGCGAATTACTGGCAGGGCGCCTCGATCACACTGTCGGCTGCTGCCGAATATTTGCGGCAGGTGACGGTCGTGGCGGCCGGAGCGCTCGGTGTCGTCGATGACGTTTCGATAGCGTTCGACGGTGTCTTTTCAACTGTCGTTGTCTGCGCTGAGCTGTCGGTCGTTGTGGCTGCAGGCGTACTGTCGCCCGGGGTCAGCCGGTCGCCCTTTTTGAGCGCGGGCTTGTCGTCGCTCGTCGTGGATTGGGATGCAGTCTCGGCAGCGGCGATCTGGGCCGCTTTCTGTTTCTGCAGCGCGATCTGGCGGGCGCGTTCGCGTTTGACGGCCGCGGCGGCGATGGCGCGCTGGCGGGCACGTTCGCGGGCGGCGATTTCCCGGCGGGCGCGCATTCTCTCGTAAGCTTCCTCACGACGGCGCTCCTCGGCGGCGTGCGCGAGCATGCTGGCGGCCGCCATGCCGCCAAGAAAGAAGCCGAGGCGGCGGCCGGGGCCAGCTTCGGCGGCTGATGTGAACGACGCGGCGACGACGGCGATGGAAATCAGAACTGCGAGCAACTTGGACACGGGCTGTCTCCTTCGGCTTGGGTTGCCAGGAGAGTGCCGCGAGTGGCCGCGACGCGCTGTCCCTAAGGAAACATGTGCGCAAGAGTGAGAAAATTCGGCGCGAGGACTCCACAATGAGAACAAAACGTGATTGACAGATGTGGAACAAAAAGTGTACGTTTATCCTTAATTGATGGCGCGCGGCGCTTGCCATAAGGGATTGAGGGTGACGACATGGAACGGCCGGACTTGACTGTGCTCGAAGGGGGCAAGATGGACAAGAAGCAGGCGCTGGAGCAGGCACTCGCGCAGATCGACAAGACCTTTGGCAAGGGGTCGATCATGCGGCTCGGCGCCAATGAGAAGCTGGATATCGAAGCGATCTCCACGGGATCGCTCGGGCTCGATATTGCGCTCGGCATCGGGGGATTACCGAAGGGACGCATCATCGAAGTCTATGGACCTGAGTCCTCGGGCAAGACGACGTTGGCGCTGCAAGTTATCGCAGAGTCTCAGAAGAAGGGCGGCGTTTGCGCTTTCGTCGACGCAGAACATGCAATTGATCCAGGCTACGCCAAGAAGCTCGGTGTCAAGGTCGAGGATCTTTTGATTTCGCAGCCGGATACCGGCGAGCAGGCGCTGGAAATCGCCGATACGCTGGTGCGTTCTGGTGCCATCGATGTTCTCGTGGTTGACTCGGTCGCTGCGCTGACACCGAAGGCCGAACTCGAAGGCGAGATGGGTGAGGCTACGATGGGCGCTCAGGCACGGCTAATGAGCCAAGCGCTCAGAAAGCTGACAGCCTCGATCTCGAGAGCCAATACGATGGTGATCTTCATCAACCAGATCCGCATGAAGATCGGCATCATGTTCGGCAACCCTGAGACGACGACGGGTGGTAACGCCCTGAAGTTCTATGCCTCCGTTCGCCTCGATATTCGCCGCATCGGCCAGATCAAGGAGCGCGAAGAGACGGTCGGCAACCAGACCCGCGTCAAGGTCGTCAAGAACAAGGTGGCGCCGCCCTTCAAGCAGGTCGAATTCGATATTATGTATGGCGAAGGCATCTCGAAGGTCGGTGAGCTGATCGATCTTGGCGTTAAAGCCGGTCTCGTCGAAAAGTCGGGTGCGTGGCTGTCCTATAACGGCGATCGCATCGGGCAGGGCCGGGAAAACGCCAAGACGTACTTGAAGGAAAATCCCCGCGTCGCGGCGGAGATCGAGCGGGCGATCCGGGCCAATGCCGGCCTCATCGTAGAGAAGATGCTGGCCAATCCGGAAGTCGGCGAGGATGACGGCGAAGAACCCGACGAGGACGGGGTTCTCCCCGACGAATCGGGCAAGAAAGTCGCCAAGGCGAAGCGGTAGAGTTTTGAGTGGCGCCATCCGACTTCCCTTCGGGAAGCCGGCCGTCAGCGCCTGTCGTTCCGCCGCAGGCGGACGGCCTGCCGCAAGGACCGCCCCTTCCTAGACATGCCTCAGGGCCGCCGCTACAACGGCGGCCTTAACCCGTTTCGGGGCTGTGTCCCGGAACATGTTTTTTATCCAGATCAGGCCGAAAGCACCACATGGCTGGCGTCAGCGAAATCCGCGCTTCGTTTCTCGATTTCTTTGGCAAGAACGGACACGAGATCGTGCCGTCGTCGCCGCTCATTCCGCGCAACGACCCGACGCTGATGTTCACGAACGCGGGCATGGTGCAGTTCAAGAACGTTTTCACAGGGCAGGAGACGCGGGCCATTCCGCGGGCGACGACGTCGCAGAAGTGCGTCCGCGCCGGCGGCAAGCACAACGACCTCGACAACGTCGGCTATACGGCGCGCCACCACACGTTCTTCGAGATGCTCGGCAACTTCTCGTTCGGCGACTATTTCAAAGAGCGCGCGATCGAGCTTGCCTGGAACCTGCTGACGAAGGACTTCGGCCTCAAGAAAGACAAGCTGCTCGTCACGATCTATCACACCGACGACGAAGCCTATCGCATCTGGAAGAAGATCTCCGGCTTCTCCGACGACAAGATCATTCGCATCGCGACGTCCGACAACTTCTGGCAGATGGGCGATACGGGGCCGTGCGGTCCGTGCTCGGAAATCTTCTTCGATCACGGAGACAAGATTCCCGGCGGGCCTCCGGGCTCGGCGGACGCGGACGGCGACCGCTTCATCGAAATCTGGAACCTCGTGTTCATGCAATTCGAGCAGATCGCGCCGGGCAACCGCGTTGACCTGCCTCGGCCGTCGATCGACACGGGCATGGGGCTCGAGCGCATCGCAGCGGTGCTGCAAGGCAAGCACGACAACTACGACATCGATCTGTTTCAGCATCTCATCCAGGCGATCCGCCAGGAAGCGACGAAAGTCGGCGCGAAGGAAAGCGCGGCGACGAAGGATTTCGATCACGTCGCGCGGCGCGTTATCGCCGACCATTTGCGTTCGACCAGCTTCCTGATCGCCGACGGCGTGCTGCCGTCGAACGAAGGCCGTGGCTACGTGCTTCGCCGCATCATGCGCCGCGCCATGCGCTATGCGCACCAGATGGGCTGCACCGATCCACTGATGTATCTGCTCGTGCCGTCGCTCGTCCGCGAGATGGGTGACGCCTATCCGGAACTCGTCCGCGCGCAGCCGCTCATCACTGAGACGCTGAAGCTCGAAGAGACGAAGTTCAAGCGCACGCTCGACAACGGCCTAAAGCTGTTGGGCGAAAGCTCGGCGGGTCTCACGAAGGGCGCGGTATTCCCCGGCGACGTCGCGTTCAAGCTCTACGATACGTACGGCTTCCCGCTCGATCTCACCGAGGACGCGCTGAAGCCGCGCGGCATCACCGTCGATACTGGCGCGTTCGATGCAGCGATGAAGAAGCAGAAGGATGCCGCCAAGGCCGCCTGGAAGGGTTCGGGCGAAGCGGCGACGGAAGGCCTCTGGTTCGAAATCAAGGACAAGACCGGCGCGACCGAGTTCCTCGGCTATGACACCGAGAGTGCGGAAGGCATCGTCGCGGCCGTCGTGGCAGGTGGCAAAGAGGCCTCCGAACTTAAAGCCGGTGAGGAAGGCGCGATCATCGTTAACCAAACGCCGTTTTACGGGGAGAGCGGCGGTCAGGTCGGCGACCGGGGCGTCATCAAAGGTCCGAAAGGCACGCTGTTCCGCGTGACCGATACGCAGAAGAAGCTCGGCGATCTGTTCGTGCATTTCGGCAAAGTCGAGAGCGGAGCGTTCAAGGTCGGCGAAGCGGTCGAGCTCGAAGTCGATCATGGGCGGCGCTCGGCGACGCGCGCCAACCATTCCGCGACGCATCTTCTGCATGAGGCGCTGCGGCAGGTGCTCGGCACACACGTCGCGCAGAAGGGCTCGCTGGTTTCGCCCGATCGTCTGCGCTTCGACTTCTCGCATACGAAGCCGATGTCAGCAGACGAGATCAAGCAGGTCGAGGACATGGCGAACGCCGTGCTGCTCGAAAACACGCCGGTCGTCACGCGGCTGATGGCGCTTGACGATGCGCGCGCGACGGGCGCGATGGCGCTGTTCGGCGAGAAGTACGGCGATGAAGTGCGCGTCGTGTCGATGGGTGCGACGCGGCCCGGCGCCAACAAGGCGTGGTCGGTCGAGTTGTGCGGCGGCACGCACGTATCGCGCACGGGCGATATCGGTCTCATTCGCGTCGTCGCCGAAAGCGGTAGCTCGGCGGGCGTCCGCCGTCTCGAAGCGCTGACGGGTGAGGGCGCGCGCGCCTATCTCGATGAGCAGGATGCACGCGTGAAGGAAGCGGCGAGCGTGCTCAAGACACGGCCGGAAGATCTCGTCGATCGCTTGAAGCATCTCGTGGAAGAGCGCCGCAATCTTGAAAAGCAGCTTGCCGATGCGAAGCGCCAGATCGCGCTTGGCGGTGGTGCGGGCGCGGATGGCGCGGCAACGAATGGCGAAGCGATCCGCAATGTCGGCAACGTCAAGCTGCTCGCGCGTACGGTGCAGGGGCTCAATCCGAAGGACCTGCGCGGCCTCATTGATGACGGCAAGAAGCAGGTCGGCTCGGGCATCGTCGCCGTCGTTGGCGTGACGGAGGACGGCAAGGCGGGCCTCGCGGTCGGCGTCACGGACGATCTCGTCAAGACGTGGAGCGCGGTCGATCTCGTCAAGGCCGGTGCGGAAGCACTCGGCGGCAAAGGCGGCGGCGGGCGTCCCGACATGGCGCAGGCGGGGGGACCGGACGGCGCAAAAGCGGGCGATGCGCTAAAGGCCATCGAAGAACGGCTCGCGAGCTGACACTGTCGTCATTTTCGGTCGAGCGCGGCGAAGCGTAATGCTGCGGTGCGGAAGCTTTTTCCCGTTACCTTGCAGGCATTTCACTAATGACCGTCGGAAAAATTGGGTATATACGGCCCGCTTTCGCCAACGAGGAATTTGAAATGTTTCGCATAGGTTCGCTGGCTTTTGCCGCTCTTTTGATCGCCGCCACTTCGGCTTTGGCCGATGATTCAATCGTGAAGCTTCCGGTAACTCCGGCACCTTCCGCGGGGCCGACGATGACGGCTGCGCAGGAATTCTGTGGCGAGGCTTCGGGCAAGGCGGAAGATCTGATTTCGCGCTACACGTCGAAGGCTGGCCTGCAGAAAGTGTACGAGAGCGATCAATACCTCGCGTATTCGGACGATCCGAAGAACGCGACGGTGATGTATACGTTCACGACCAAGAAGAATCCGGCGTATCCGGCTGCTGTCTGCCGCAAGATCGAACACAAGGGCGACAACCTTGTGATCGCGATGAAAGTCGTCTGCGATGGCAACGGCGAGGCCTGCGCGAAACTTCAGAACGACTTCAACGTGATGAATGCGCAAATGCAGGCGCAGGTCGATCAGCAGATCGCGGGCCAGAAGAAATAGTTTTACGTTTGCGCTTGGCGACTCCCCTCTGGGGAGCCGGCCGTCGAGTGCGGGGCTAGACCTGCTTGCTACGGGCGAGCCAGATCGTGTGGCCGCCGGCAGTCGGGTCGTTCTCGACGTAAGTGACGACCTCGAACCCCTGTGCATCGAGTAAAGCGCGGTATTCCTCCGGCGCGAGGCTCGCGTGATAGAGCGGTTCGCCGCCGAATGTGCCCATCGCCACGCCATTCTCCGTTCCGCTCGTGAACATCAGAGCCGCGCCCGGTGCTGCGTGCGCGCTGAAAATCGTGAACATGCGGCGTTGATCGTCCTGGGTCAGATGGAAAAAACTGTCCCAAGCAAGAATGCCGTCGAACGTTTGGCCGAGCGCGAGGGTGCGCATGTCGGCGACGCGCCAGTCGCTTTGTGGAAAGCGGGCTTTGCAGCGCGCGATCATCGCCTGCGAACTGTCGACGCCGTGAACGCGATAGCCTGCGCGAACGAAGAAGCCTGCGATCGGTTCGCCTGATCCGCAGCCGATGTCGAGAATGGAGCCGCCGGCAGCGATCGACGCAAGGAAGCGGTCGAGCCATTCTTTTTCGAACAGGCTTCGCGATCGGACCTCGTCCCAGGTGTGGGCGTGTCTTTCGTAAAGAGCGATGATGTTCGCCGCGTCCGACGTCATGGCGTTGGATGTTTCTCCAATGGCGTCGTCAGCGTTTCACCTTTTCCCAGTCGATAATGGCGAAGTCGGTGATGAGGGCGACGACGCGCCCGTCTTTGTCGTAGCCGAAATAGGACGCGTAAAAGCCGTCACCCCAGCCGCTGGCGAACATCGCAACGTTCGTCTCGCCAGCAGGGAGCATCAGGAAGAAGTTCGGTTTGAGGTGCGCGGCCTTACCGTTGGCCTCGCCCTTGTCCTGCCACTCCTCCCAGGCGTCGGGGTTCGCTTTAAGGACGGATGTCAGCGTCTCGCCGGCTTTTGGATCGTAGAAGGCGCCGGTTCCGGCATCGACCGGATAGCCGAAGATTTCGCCGGCAGCGAGCGTGGACGCGTCTTGGCCGTCGGTCACGGCCATTTTCCATTTCACTGCCGGAGTGTCTGCGAAGTCGATGCGAGCGAATGCGATGCGGCCATCGTTAATGCCGCCGACCGCGATCGCGAGGCGGACCGGAAACGACCCGTTCGGCACCGGCTCGGAAAACGGCAGCCGCGCGTCGATCGAAACGAACGGATCGCAAGCGGCGATCCGGCCGCTCACGATCTTTAGATTGCCGAGTTCGAGGGTGCGAAAGGACGTCGGATGAAGACGTGGCGGCTTGCCTTCATCGGCCTCGTCGACCGTCAAGCGGTACGTCGCGTCGAAGGCGCGGGTGAAGGCCTCTGCGTAGTCGGGAACAGCCGCGGAAGCTCCATGTCCGGCGAGCAGCGTGAACACGGACGAGAGAAACGAGCGGACGCCGGCCACTTTGCTCTCCTCCTTTTCGACGCATCATCGTATCCCGCGCGTTACCATTATGTTGACTTTGCCATCGCTGCCTTCAGGTTTTCATCGACCTTGTCGAGGAAGCCCGTCGTCGACAACCATTTCTGCTCCGGTCCGACGAGAAGCGCCAGGTCTTTCGTCATGTAGCCTGCTTCGACCGTTGCGATGCAGACCTTCTCGAGCGTCTGACAGAATTTCAGAAGAGCATCGTTGTCGTCAAGCTTAGCACGATGGCCGAGGCCGCGCGTCCACGCAAAGATCGATGCGATCGAGTTCGTCGACGTCTCCTTACCCTTCTGATGTTCGCGGTAATGGCGCGTGACCGTTCCGTGCGCGGCTTCGGCTTCAACCGTCTTGCCGTCCGGTGTCATCAGAACGCTGGTCATCAGGCCAAGCGATCCGAAGCCCTGCGCAACCGTATCCGACTGCACGTCGCCGTCGTAGTTCTTGCAGGCCCAAACGTAACCGCCCGACCACTTGAGTGCGGAAGCCACCATGTCGTCGATCAAGCGGTGCTCGTAGGTCAGCTTGCGCTTCTGAAATTCTTCCTTGAACTCAGCGTCGTAAACCTCCTGGAAAAGATCCTTAAAGCGGCCGTCATAGGCCTTCAGGATCGTGTTCTTGGTGGAGAGATAGACGGGATAATTGCGCGAAAGGCCGTAGTTCAGCGAGGCGCGTGCGAATTCGCGGATCGATTCATCGAGGTTATACATCGCCATCGCGACACCGGCGCCGGGGGCTTTGTATACTTCCTTCTCGATGACATTGCCGTCTTCGCCGACGAACTTGATCGTCAGCACGCCCTTGCCGGGGAACTTGAAATCGGTCGCCTTATACTGGTCGCCGAAGGCATGGCGGCCGACGATGATGGGCTGCGTCCAGCCAGGGACGAGGCGAGGGACGTTTTTGCAAATGATCGGTTCGCGGAAGATGACGCCGCCAAGGATGTTGCGGATGGTGCCGTTCGGGCTTTTCCACATTTCCTTCAAATTGAATTCTTTTACGCGTGCTTCGTCGGGCGTGATCGTTGCGCACTTGATGCCGACGCCATGCTTCTTGATGGCGTTGCCGGCATCGATCGTCACTTGGTCCGCGGTCTTGTCGCGATTTTCGACGCTCAGGTCGTAGTATTCCAGGTTAACGTCGAGGTAGGGATGAATGAGCTTGTCCTTGATCAGCTTCCAGATGATGCGGGTCATCTCGTCGCCGTCGAGTTCAACGACGGTGCCTTCAACTTTGATTTTCTGCATTGGATGTCTCGCGGAGCGATTTGAGGACGGTGGATCTTGTTCTATGACGCAGGTGCGCAAAGCTTAATCGCTCATCACGCACTTGCGAAGAGAACCTTCGGCGAAGTGGTGCGTCAGATCAAGACGCGTTTCAAGTCTTGCTCGGCGGCGCCAAGTTCGTTCCACCTGCGCGGCGTGGTTTGTGCTGGGGAACGCCGGAGCGTTCTTGCCTGTCCGCAGGCGTGTCGCGCTGGGCCCTTGACGTGCGCTCCGGAATGACACCCTGTCCTGGCATATGGACGATGCGGGACGCCGGTCGAGTTACCGAGACCCACCTGGAGGAAACGATTGAACGTCGAGACTGAGACTTCGGCAGGCGATGCGCTCCGCATCATGGTCGGCAGCGGCGAGCCTGTGCTCGGACCGCGGGCGACGCGCGTTTGCGAAGTCGTTCACGCCTGTCACGCCGGCTCGATCGATCAAGGGCTTGAAAAGCTCGCCATTCCAGGGCTGACGCGCGATACGCTCGAACCCGTCTTGCAATACTGCGCCAGCCTCACGTGCATCTCGGACGAGGTGACGTGTCCGGGCTGCAAGCGGCGCACGGAAGTTCAGGGCATCGAGACGCTCGATCAATTCGTTCTCAGCAAGAAAGAAGTGATCGTCGGGCATGGGCGCGTGCGCCTGAAGGGGGAGGGGACGGAAACGGTCTCGACGCCATGTCTCGAAACGCTCGCCAAGCAATGGTCGGGTGAGAATTATTGGTTCTGGGCGCGGCGTGTCATTCGCAAGCTGCGTCACGGTTTGCGGCGGGCAAATATGCGCGGCGAGCCGGTGGCGGGCGAGGGCGAGACGCCGTCGGTCATTCTCATGGAGCCGCAGCTTGCCGACAACATCGGCATGGTGGCGCGCGCCTGCGCGAATTTCGGTCTCGACGATCTTCGACTCGTCAGTCCGCGCGACGGCTGGCCGAACGAGAAAGCGCGCATTGCGGCCTCGGGCGCCAATTACATCATTGACGACGCGCGCGCCTATTCCAGTCTCGACGAGAGTATTTCGGATCTCAACTGGATCGCGGCGACGACGGCGCGGCAACGGGATCTGCGAAAGCCGGTCCTGACACCGGAGCAGGCGATCGCCGAGATGCGCACCCGGATCGGCCGAGGGGAGCGGTGCGGGATTTTATTCGGGCGTGAGCGTAATGGGCTGGAGACCAGCGAAGTTGCCCATGCAGACGCTTTGATCATGATTCCTGTCAATTCCCGGTTCGCGTCGCTTAACCTTGCCCAGGCTGTGCTGCTAACGGGATACGAGTGGATGCGGGGGGATTCTGGGCGAAGCCTCGGCCGTGTCACAACCTATGAAAAGCCCCTGACCGAGGGGCTTTACATGGGCCGGGACAGGCCGGCGACGAAAGAGGAACTTATTGGACTATTTGAACATTTAGAACGGGAGCTGGAAGCGAGCGGGTTTTTCAATCCAGCCCACCGCAAGACGGTCGTGTCGCAAAATCTTCGCACACTGCTGACCAGAATGAACGCGACGGAGCAAGAAGTCCGCACCCTTCGTGGCATAGTTGCAACGCTCGCACAGGGCAAAGGAAAGGCCCGAAAAGGGGGGGATTAAGTGCCTTCATATGGCCAAGTTTTGGGCCGAGCGATGCCAAGCCGAGAGGCATACTCGCGATATGCAACGCGGCTGCCCATTGGGTCGCGCCCGAAACGTATTTTTGCAACGAGATAAAAAACGCAGAGGCTCAACTGGAGATGTGGATGAACACGAGGGCGGGGGTTGTGTTGGCGGGCGTGGCAGCGCTGTCGCTGTGGGGATCCACAGTGTCGGCTGGCGCGCAGGAACTCAGTGAGCATGCCGTAAGATCATTCATGGAGTATGCGTGGTCGCTTACCCCGCAGCAGTTCTCCAAGCCGGATGGATCGGTCATCGTTATCGACAAGAACAAGAAGGCGCAGGTCGAGGTCCCGCTCGATGTTGCGCGCCGGGTGATTATGGCTGGCCGCCTTTCGGCCCATGCTCAGATTTGCGACTTGCGCGACGAGCAGGTTCAGAACCACCGTGCCCTGATGCGCCGGGAAGAGGCGACACGGAAGTGGACGCAGCAGCAACTCGTTTACATCAGCCAGTTGCATCTGACGACGCTGATGCTGATGACCGGCCGTATCAAGCTGGTCGAGCAGGAAGGCGACAAGCAAGTCGTTGTCGACGAAAAGAAATCGCCGCCGCAGACGTGTACGCCCGAGCAAAAGGAAAAGGTTAAGGAGCTGATCGAGGCGTACGTCGCCAGCAGCCCGCCGCCGAATTTCGCTCAGGCGGGCCAGAAGCCGCCGGCCGGGGCTCCTCCTGCAGCCGGTGCGCCCGTTTCGACCGGGTCGACGTCCGTCAGCGAGACGACGATCGAGAAGAAATAAGCTTTCGAGGCGGTTCGGGGGCGGTTGACGCGGCTCTCGATGACCGTTATCAAGCACAACCTTCGCGGGCCTTCGGGCCCGCGTTTGATTTCTGCGCACCCGTGGCGGGACTGTCGAAGGTCCATGCCTGTCAAATCCCGAGAGGGGTTAGAGGAGGGGGCGCTCCAATCGGCTCCGGCTCTTCGGCCGGACCATAACTCATGGAGTGCTAGAAGATGACGAAGCGCATTCGCGCCAAGCATAAGATCGACCGCCGCCTTGGCGAGAACATCTGGGGCCGTCCGAAGAGCCCGCTCAACCGCCGCGAGAGCCGTCCGGGCCAGCACGGCGAGCGCCGTTCGGGCAAACTGTCCGACTTCGGCCAGCAGCTCAAAGCCAAGCAGAAGCTCAAAGGTTATTACGGTTCGATCTCCGAGCGGCAGTTCCGCGCCGCTTACGATGAGGCTTCGCGCCTCAAGGGCTCGACGTCCGAGCACCTGATCGGCCTACTGGAGCGCCGTCTCGACGCGCTCGTCTATCGCGCGAAGTTCGTGCCGACCGTGTTCGCTGCGCGCCAGTTCGTCAGCCACGGCCACGTTTCGGTCAACGGCCAGCGCGTCACCGTTCCGAGCTACCGCCTGAAGGTTGGCGACGTCATCGAAGTTCGCGAGAAGGCGAAGCAGATGACGCTCGTGCTCGAAGCGATCAAGAGCGCCGAGCGTGATGTTCCCGATTACGTCAACGCTGACCACGGCAAGCTGACGGCGTCTCTGACGCGCGTTCCTGCTCTGTCGGACGTGCCGTATCCGGTTCAGATGGAACCGAACCTCGTGGTCGAATTTTATTCGCGCTAGTTTTTTGTTTGTCGCTTCCGACTCCGCTTCGCGGAGCCGGCCGGAAGCGACGGACGTATTTCACCACGGCCCTTGGCCGAAGTGGATCGAGTTTCAAAAAGGCCGCCTTTCAGGGCGGCCTTTTTCATGGCCGGTGGCGATGCCGCCTATCGGTTCCGTCATGCCGACGAAGGTCGGCACCCAGACAACGATCCTCAATCAATCTGTTGATGCTTGGCTGGATCCCGGCCTGCGCCGGGATGACGGCAGGTTGCGTTAGGCGGCTGTGCGGCGGCGGGGTTTTGGGCCGGGCGCAATGGAGATGCCGGGGTTGGGCGTGATGGCTGGGCCGCCGCCGTCGCGGCGCTTGCGGCGACGCCGGGATGGCGTTTCAGCGTTGGCCCAGGCGTAGGCGAGCATCGTCATCAGCGCGGATGCGGCAAAGAAATAGACGCCCGGCAGCACTCGCGCTTCGGTGTAGCCCGACGAGTTCACGTAGAAGATCATCAGCGCCAGCACCATGACATCGGTCATCGAATAGCGGCCGATCCATTCCATCGTCGCGAACGATTTGCGGCGAAACTCCTGCGGCATGTCGTGCGCGGTAATGAGCGTCAACAGATAGAAGAGCTTCAGGAACGGGAAGAACACCGACACCGCAAACACAACTGAGCAGAGGAAGTATTCGTTGTTCTCGAACAGCGCGTAGATGATCGTCAGGATCGAGTGCTCGTTGGTCCAGACGTAGACGGTCGTAAAGCGGATCGACGGCATGATCAGGCCGAGCGCGAAGAACACCGTTGCGAGAATAATCAGGAAGCTCAGCGCGAAGTTACGCCACGCGGGCCGCGTTTCCTTCTGGCCGACGTCGGGCTGCGGCAGCACGGGGACGAGTTCGGGCGCGGCGGCCATGCCGTCTGTTCTGATCCAGGCATAGGCGAGGATCATCAGCACGACGGCGGCGGTGAAGAAATAGACGCCGTTGAGGCTCGATGCGTCATAGACCTCCTGGCTCTTGATGAAGAAGATCGTCAGCGCCAGCACGAGCACGTCATGCATCGACCATTTGCCGAGCCATTCGAGGGCGCGCAGCCGCGTCTGGTGGCGGACAATTTCGGCGGGCGGCAATGTCGAGACGAGCAGCAGGTAAAGTAGCTTGGTGACGGGCAGGAGGATCGAGAAGACGAGTACGATGAGGCCGAGGAAGGTCTGGTTGTCCTTCAGCAGTACGTCGACGGTCGAGAGCAGCGAATGCTCGGTCGTCCAGATGCCGAAGCTCGTCAGTTTCAGGATCGGCAGCGTGATGCCGAGCGCGAGGCAGACGCTGGCTGTCAGGATGGTCAGCGAAAGAAAGAAGCGCCTGCCGCTCAGCCACATGACCTGCACGATCGGTCTCCTTTCGCGGCGAAGCGGGCCATGCTCTGCCATGCCATCGAGGCATCATCCGGTTAGGGCAAAATTGAGACACTGCGGGTCAAGTCGCAAGCGCATTTGGAGGCTAGGGATGGGAGAGCAGAACAGGTGAGAGCATGACGGACAGCAGTACGACGCGTGATCCCGCGAAATTCGGTTCCACAGGCAAGCCGCGGGCGCGGGGGCTCGGATTGCCGATGCCAGGTGTAACGGGGCCGTTGAACGCGATCACGGACGTCGGCGGCGTGACGGTCGGCTTCACGACGCTGCGCAATGACGGCGGAAACGTGCACACGGGCGTGACGGCGATCCTGCCGCGTGCGCCGGAAAATCTGGCGCATCCGCTGTGGTCGGGCGTGTTTTCGATGAATGGCAACGGCGAGATGACGGGCGCGCACTGGATCCGCGATGCGGGCTGGTTTACAGGGCCGATCACGATCACGAATACATTCTCAGTCGGGCTTGCACATCATGCGACGCTGAAGTGGATGGCCAAGCGCTTCTCGGCGCTGGGGGAGGATCTTTGGGCATTGCCGGTCGCAGCCGAAACCTATGACGGGTTTCTGAGCGACATCTCGGGGTTTCATGTCACCGAAGCGCATGTGATGGCGGCGATTGATGGTGCGCAGCCGGGACCGGTGGCGGAGGGCTGTGTCGGCGGCGGCACGGGCATGATCGCCTATGAATTCAAGGGCGGAACGGGGACGGCGTCGCGGATCGCGAAGACGCGGCTCGGCGAACACACCATCGGCGCGCTGGTGCAGGCGAACCACGGCATTAAGCCGTGGCTGACGGTGTGCGGGAAGCCGGTCGGCGATCTGCTGCCGGGCGAGCGGGTCTATTCGATGGAGAAGGGCTCGATCATCGTCATTATCGCGACGGATGCGCCGCTGCTGCCGGGACAGCTCGAACGCCTGGCGCGGCGGGCGTCGATCGGCATTGGACGTGGCGGCACGCCGTCGGGCAATTCATCGGGCGATATCTTCATGGCATTTTCGACGGCGAACGATCCGGGGCAATTGCCGGAGCCTGCGGCGTTGACGTTCACGGCCGTCAGCAACGACGATCTCGATGCGGTTTATCTGGCCGTGGTCGAAAGCGTGGAGGAAGCGGTGTTGAATGCGATGCTCGCGGCCGAGACGACCACGGGCAAGCACGGTCGCGTCGTCAAGGCGATCGACACCGAGAAGCTGAAGGCGCTGGTCGTCGGATGAGTTTCGATTTGCGGAGCGATCCAGCGTTCTTCGAACTGCTGACAGGCAGTTATGCGCGGCTCGTCGGCGCGTCGCTGGTGCCGGAGGGCGCAAACGCGCAGTGGCTTTACGAGGACGCGCCGTTCGTCGTCGTGGCGCATAACACGGATGCCGATCCGCGCTTCGTCTATGCCAACAAGCGGGCGCAGGCGTGTTTCGAATATCCGTGGGACGAGTTCATCACGTTGCCGTCGCGGCTGTCGGCGGAAGCGCCGAACCGCGAGGAGCGGGCGCGGATTTTGGAAGCTGTTGCGCGCGACGGGTTCGTGCGCGGCTATCGCGGCGTGCGGATTTCGAAGTCGGGCCGCCGGTTCTGGATCGACGACGGGATCGTCTGGCAGTTGATCGACGCCGACGGGGCAAATCGCGGGCAGGCGGCGACGTTTGCATCGTGGACGGACGTTTGAATTTTGTTCGCAGCCGCGCTCCTTACCGCGCCATAAGGGGAGCGAGTGTCCAGTCGTCTCGCATCGTCATCCCGGCGCAGGCCGGTATCCAGTCAGACAGAAACAGTTTCTGTGCCGATGCTTGTCTGGGTGCCGGCCTCCGTCGGCATGACGGAGTGTATGTTTTGTTTTTGGAGACGTTCGACGAGGATGACGGGACCGCCAAAAACAAAAGCGGAGCTGAAACAGCTCCGCTTGGAATTTCACACTTGATTGCGAAAACTCAGCCGTGGTGGTGGCTGTGGGCGATGCCCTTTTCGCAGATAAGGTCGTGCAGCTCGCCGGCCGAATACATCTCGCGCATGATATCGCAGCCGCCGACGAATTCGCCTTTGACGTAAAGCTGCGGGATCGTCGGCCAGTTCGAAAACGTCTTGATGCCTTCGCGGATGCCTTGGTCTTCGAGCACGTTCACATCTTTGAACGGCACGCCGAGGTGCTCAAGGATCTTCACGGCGGTAGCGGAGAAACCGCACTGCGGGAACTGTTTCGTTCCCTTCATGAACAGGACGACGTCGTTGTCGGCGATCGTCTTGGCAATCACGTCATTGGCGGTGGTGGTGTCAGAGGCCATTCCGGGGCTCCTATCGTGCCGGGGCGGCCGTAGCGGCGCACCCGTGAAAGGTTGAGATGTGGGCGAGAGTTGTCCGATAGTCAATCGGGCGCTTTAGCTGGCGCGCCGGTCATTCGGCCGGCAGGGCGGTTGTCAGCTGCAGGGCATGCAAAACGCCACCCATGCGGCCGCCAAGCGCGTCGTAGACCATCTGATGCTGCTGGACGCGGCTCTTGCCCTTAAAGGCCGCCGAGACGACGTGCGCCGCCCAGTGGTCGTTGTCGCCCGCTAGATCCTTCAAGTGGATTTCGGCGTCGGGAAAACGGGCTTTGATCATCTTCTCGATATCGGCCGCGGCCATCGGCATTGGTGGTGAACTCCCGGTTTGATCGTGATCTGGAAGGTTTTCTGATCTATGGCGCTTCCGATCAGCTCCGGCAAGGGCTTCGATCAGGCAATCTTATGGAATTCTCACGTGATTGCGATTGGACGTTATCGGAGATCAGGTCTATCCCATACGCTATGTGGAGTGAGAAACTCCCTCAAAGTCTAATGGAGGACACCATGAAGACCTGGACAAAGCCTGAAGTTCGCGAGCAGGAAGTCGGCCTCGAAGTGACGTCGTACCTTCCGGCTGAGATCGACCTCATCTAAGGCGATCCGAGCGATTTGAATTTGGACGCGGTGGCAGGAAACCCTGCCGCCGCGTTTTCTTTTGTTAGCTTTTCAGGGTTTTCAAAGGGGTGAGACGCTCGCCACCTGCAGGTGTAGCGAGCGTCTCTGAAACGCCGAGAACGGGGGGAGGCCTCGGCGCAAGCGGACTTTCTTCGATCAGCGGTCGCAGTCGAGCGTGACCTTCACCCATGGAAGGTCGAGCTTGCATTTGCCGTCCTTCGTCTTCGTGAAGACCTTGTCCAGCTCCGTGCCGCCGATCTTCATTTTGCCGAGGTCGCTGCCGCTTGTGTCGCTGTCTTTCGCGGGTGGCGGCTCGTCAGCCTTGGCAGTTTCCTTGGGCGGTGTCTTACCCTGATCGGGTGATGCCGAAGGTTCTTTTGCTTTGGCTGTTGTGTTGGTCGCCGGTGCAGCGGCGTTGGCGTCAATGCCTGTGCCTGGCGACGGAACCGCGCTCTTGCCTGAAGTATTGGCGTTCGGTGTGATCGTAGGTGGGGCGGATGCGTTGGTCGCGCCGCCGTTGTCGGCATTGTTCGGCGATGTGTCGGTGCAAAGCTGAAGGTCGGTCGGCGCCGGCGTCCAGATCATCGTCCGCGACAGGAATTTGAGGCCGGCATAGCCGACAACTTTGAGATTGCCGTTGGAAAGCGGCGTCAGCTCGACATCGTACTTGCGGCCCTTTTCCGGCGAGTAGATCCAGCCGTTGTCCCAGTGGCCGCTGCCCGCGGGCGTGACGTTGCCTATGATCTGCTTGCCGCAGCCATCGTTATCCGTCGACGATTTCACCCAAACGACGTTGCCGCACAGCGCGTTGCCGCACGGCTTGATCTCGACGGCGCCGCGGCCGGTGTCGTCCAACCAGACGCCGACCGGATCGGAGCCGGCAAATGCGTTAGCGAACGTGGCCGGCGCCAGCGACAGGGCGATCGCGGCAGGGGCAATCAACTTTATGATCCGCATGACAAGATCCTTTTCGTAAGATCAGGTTTGCTCTGGATGACCGATGTTGCTGCCGTTGTGCCCTGGATCGTCGGAACCGGAAGTTCCTCCCGGAACACACTGATCGAAACGGCTATCGGCACGGTCGTGGGCTCCTCGCATTCCTTAACGTCCGCCGCGGAAACTTTCGCTGAAACTTTCTCCGCCAGCGCCTGAAACGAACCTCAAAAGCCCGACGTACCGATCATGCAAGAGCGAGAAACAGTCGCAGCTCGATGCGGCGGTCGAGCGTTTCACCGTACTGCGTTCCGGTCGCGCTCTGGACTGAACAATTTTTAACTTTTGAGATCAGGAGCTTGTACGATGAAAACGACGATTTTTGCAGCTTTGCTGTTGGCCCTTTCCGGTTCGGTTGCGCTCGCAGAGGACGGCAATCTCACCACCAAAGCGATGAAAGATCTTCCCGGCACGCATGGCGGTTCGACCGCTACGCCGACGGCCAAGCCGAACTCCGGCAGCCTGTCCGAAGCCCAGATGCAGCGTCAGCCGGGCGTCAACAGCGATAAAACCGGCAAGACCGCGACGCCGAACGCCAAGCCCGAGGACGGCTCTCTTGCTGGCGCTGAGATGGAGCAGAACGTCGGCGCCCATAAATAACATTCGATCTATATTCAAATTTCCACGGGAGCGACGACCTCGGCTGTGTGCTGACGGTCGTCGTTCCCGTTTACGAGGGTGTCTGGGAAGTATCTTCACGCGTTCGCGAGCGTAATCTCAAATTTTAATCACCAATGTTCACCTCCGGTTGCCGTCGGGTGGGCGTGTTTCATGACGATTGCGCGCAATCTCGAATGTTCCAGCCGCGGAGCGAAATATTTTTTTGGGGAAGGTGGCGATACGTAAACAGGCTCGGCCGCATGTCGCCCGAGGCTGCTAAGCGGAAGCGACAGAAAGCAGAATGCCGATTGCGACAATCTTAAGCTTCCATCGCGCCATGCAGTCCTTATGGGACGGCTATATCTTTGCGCCGGACCTCCCGTCGAAACTTTATGGGTAGGTGCCTACGTTTCTGTCGTGTGCCGATAACGCACATAGAAACGGTTAGAACCATGTCCAGCGATTTACTCAAATCCAAACAGCGCATCGGGCAAGCGGTACAGATGGTCCCGGCCAAGAAGCGCGATAAAAGCGAAGGGCCGCTTATTCTTGCGCTTCTGATCGGCGCTTGTGCGGCGCTCGGAATTATCATCGCCGCCAACAGCGAACCTGACGAGACTGTTTCCAATGCCGCGCCGACGCAACAGCTCGATGGCATCCGCCACTAGCAGGGAGGCCTTGTGCCATGCTCGCGATCAGGCATCACGCGCATATCCTGGAATATTGCGTGCTTCACAATACGACGCCGGAAGGCCCGGTGATTGGCCGGCTCGATGGGAGCGATTTTTCGGAATTCGTGTTGGATGAGTTCGGGCGGCGATTTGCCTATTCGGGCGTTGCGCCGCGCCTCAGCAACGGTCAATTCGACGATGCGGCCCTGAAAGACGGCGAATTTATCGTGCCGCCGGGGCTGATCTACAAGTATCGCGGCTACGCCGACAAGAGACGGCGCCTGCTGGGCTTTGCGACGACGACGTCGGCCTAGACCAAGTGAACGTGAGCCAGTCTGTCTGCTTCAGCGATTGATCGAATCGCAGCATATCTTTCCACCGGGATCAAACGCATGGCGCCTGATGGCTGTGGATGCCGCAGCGCGGGGCGGTGCTTGTTCGCTTGGGGGCTGAGATGCGGACGGTTGTTTGCCACTTCTTCAACGAGGAATATCTGCTGCCTTGGTGGCTCGCCCATCATCGCCGGATTTTCGATCACGGCATCATGATCGACTACAATTCGACGGATGCGAGCCGAGACATCATCAAGAAGATGTGCCCGGAGTGGGAGATCTATCCGACGCGGAATGCCTACTTCGACAGCGCCTGCATCGACCGCGAAGTGGAAGACTATGAGCGGACCTGCAGCGGCTGGCGGATGGCGCTGAATGTGACCGAGTTCCTTTATGGCAACGTGGCGCAGCTCGATAAAATCACGGTGCCGGCGCAGCACTTCATCGGCAACTATGTTTTCGTCGAGCCGCAGGGCGGCTATCCGGCGCCGCTCGATCACAGCAGGCCGCTGCACGAGCAGGTGCGCTTCGGCTATTACGAAACGGATCCGCGTCCGTGCGATAAGCTGAATTTCGGGTTGCGGGCCAGCCGCAGCATCCACAATTACCCCATCGCGTATGCGCGCGAGGGCGGCCGGCACTGGTATCAGATGCCGACGCTCGGCGATCTGGCGATCTTCTATTACGGCTATGCGGTGCTCAACGAGAAGGGCATTTCCCGCAAGATGCAGATCAAGACCAAGATGAGCCCGGAAGAACGGCAGGCTCGCGGCGCTGAGCATCCGAACATGGTCACGCCGGAGCGCTTCCTGACCAACATCGAACGCTTCCACCGGCCGCGCTGCTCGGACCTTTCCGGCGTCGTTTCGCGGGTGGCCCGGCATCAATATCCGGCGGAGGCCCCGGTGTTGGCGACCTCCGCCGCATAAGGTTATTTCACGCCGAGCAATTCGACGTCGAAGATCAGCGTGGCGTTCGGAGGGATGACGCCGCCAGCGCCGCGTGCGCCGTAGCCGAGCTGCGGCGGAATGATGAGCGTGCGCTTGCCGCCGACTTTCATGCCAGCAACGCCTTCGTCCCAGCCCTTGATGACACGGCCGGTTCCGATCGGGAATTCGAACGGCTGGCCGCGATCGACAGACGAGTCGAACTTCGAGCCTTTCTTGCCGTCAACATAGAGCCAGCCGGTGTAGTGCATGACGCAGATCTGCCCGGTCTCGGGCGTCGCGCCGGTGCCGACGACGGTGTCTTCGTATTGGAGGCCGGACGGTGTGGTGGTCATTTTCGATCCTTGCGTTTGTGCGATTGCCTGGTTGTTGGGAAGGATGGCGCTCACGATAGCGAGCGTGGCGGCGATGGCCATCATGGTGGGGAAGCGGGCGTAGCGCATGTTGGTTCCTCTATGGGTGCGGCGCCCTTTGGCGGGCATTCGTCTTGTTTTTTCGTTATCCCGGCAAAGGCCGAAGTCTCGACAAACTTCAAAATTCGTTTGCAGGTCGGTGTCGTGGCTGGTCGCCTCCCCGGCCATGACGATTAAGAGATCGTTTTGCCGCGGAGATCGCGTGTTGCGCACGCCCGATTAGGATTGTGCCGCGGCCTTTTTCTGCAGCTCGGCGAGGCGACGCTGGTATTCTTCCTCCATGGCGAGGACGTGCTGATAGACGTTGTCGAGTTCTTCTTTGCGCACCCCGTCTTGGGCTTCCTCGACCCATGTCGCGAACTCTTCGCGCAGCGTAAAGAGTACGTCGAGGGCGCCCTTGATTTCGCTGAGTTCCTGCTGGGATTGCGGATTATCGCCGGTCGCCATGGTCCGTACTTTCCTTCCGTGTCAGCTAGCCAACTCACCCTGCATCAGCTTCGGCAGGAAGCCTTCGTTGGCGCTGCGGAGTTCGGAGAGCGGTAGTGCGCCTTCGCCTTTCAATGCAATGGTGTTGCCAGCGACGCGACCGATGATGCGGGCCGGGAGTTCAAGCAGTCGCGCGCGTTCAAGCACTTCCTCGGCTTTCTGCGGCGTTACCTCGACAACGTAGCGGCCCTGATCCTCGCCGAACCAGACGGCGTGCGCGGGAAGTTTGCCCTCGTAGGCGAACAGTTCGACACCAAGGCCTGATGCTTCGCGCGAAAGACCGTTCTTGCCGCCCGCAAGCGCCATTTCGGCGATGGCGACGAGCAGTCCGCCATCGGCGCAGTCGTGCACCGAGAGTGCGCGGCCTTCGCGGATCAGCGTGCGGATCAAACGTCCGGCCTTAATCTCATCTTCGAGGTTGACCGGTGGGGGTGCGCCTTCGAACTTGCCAGACGCGTATTGCTGATAGAGCGATTGACCGAGGTGGCCTTCCTCCCGGCCGATGACGATCAGCACATCGCCTTCGTTCTTGAGGCGAATGTCGGCGAGCTTCGCTGAATCGGGCACGAGACCGACGCCGCCGATGGCAGGCGTGGGCGGAATGCCGACGCCGTTCGTCTCATTGTAAAGCGAGACGTTGCCGGAGACGACCGGATAGCCGAGCGCGTTGCAGGCTTCCGCCATGCCGCGGCAGCTTGCAACGAACTGACCCATGATCTCTGGGCGTTCGGGATTGGCGAAGTTCATATTGTCGGTGATGGCGAGCGGATCGGCGCCGACGGCGGTCAGGTTGCGCCAAGTTTCGACGACGGCCTGCTTCGTGCCTTCTTCCGGATCGGCGGTGACGTAGCGGGGCGTCACATCGCAGGCGACCGCGATGGCTTTCTTCGTGCCGTGCACGCGGACAACGCCCGCGTCGCCGCCCGGCCGGCCGACGGTGTCGCCCATAACCATGTGATCGTACTGTTCCCAGATCCAGCGGCGCGACGCGAGGTGATGTCCTGCCATCAGATCCTTCAGCGTGCCGAGGATTGCGTTCGGCGCGGGCACCCATTCGGGTAAAATCTTCGCGGGCTTCTTCGGCTCGACATGCGGGCGCGTATACATCGGCGCGGAGTTCGCGAGCACCGGCACGGGCAGATCGGCTTCGACCTCGCCCTTGTGCTTGATGATCATGCGCTGGGTATCGGTCGTGTGACCGATGACTGCGAAGTCGAGGCCCCATTTCTCGAAGATCGCTTTCGCGTCGGCCTCGCGCTCGGGCTTCAGGATCATCAGCATGCGTTCCTGGCTTTCCGAGAGCATCATCTCGTAAGCGGTCATGCCGGTTTCGCGCTGGGGTACGAGGTCGAGGTTCAACTCGATTCCGACGCCGCCCTTGTCGGCCATTTCCGAAGTCGATGACGTGAGGCCCGCGGCGCCCATGTCCTGAATGGCGATGATGCTATCGGTCGCCATTAGTTCGAGGCAGGCTTCGATCAGAAGCTTTTCCGTGAAAGGATCGCCGACCTGCACGGTCGGGCGTTTCTCATCGGACTTCTCGTCGAACTCGGCCGACGCCATCGTCGCGCCGTGGATGCCGTCGCGGCCCGTTTTCGATCCGACATAGACGACGGGAAGGCCGACGCCCTTGGCGGCGGAATAGAAAATCTTGTCCGTCCGCGCGAGGCCGACGCACATGGCGTTGACGAGGATGTTGTTGTTGTAGCCTTCGTCGAAATTCGTTTCCCCGCCGATAGTGGGCACGCCGGTGCAGTTGCCGTAATGCGCGATGCCGGCGACGACGCCTGAAACCAGGTGGCGGGTCTTTGCATGATCGGGGGCGCCAAAGCGTAGCGCGTTCATGTTGGCGACGGGGCGTGCGCCCATCGTGAAGACATCGCGCATGATGCCGCCGACGCCGGTCGCCGCGCCCTGGAATGGCTCGATGTAGGAGGGGTGGTTGTGGCTCTCCATCTTGAAGACGACGGCGTCGCCGTCTCCGAGGTCAACCACGCCCGCGTTCTCGCCCGGTCCCTGGATGACCTGGGGGCCGGACGTCGGCAGCGTTTTCAGCCAGACGCGGGAGGATTTGTACGAGCAGTGCTCGCTCCACATGACCGAGAAGATGCCGAGTTCACAAATCGACGGCTCGCGGCCGAGGATTTCGAGTAGCCGCTCGTATTCATCGGGCTTCAGGCCGTGCTCGGCAACGATTTGCGGGGTGATCTTGCGGGTGGTGGTCGTCTCGGTCATTCAGGATCTCGGGCAAATCTCTTGGGGCGCGCTTGATTTGCGACCGCTTATATGGGGTCGAGGCCGGTTTGTCGCCCTTTGGTTGGCACCTTGCGACTCCGCTTCGCGGAGCTGGCCGCAAGTCGCGGGTTTGCGGCTTCTTTCTTCGCTGGCGGGCGGTTGCGAGCCCTTGTGCGCGACCCGGGACTTAGAATGCTTGGCCTCGATATGGCCCTGGGCCCCAGCCCTTCGCTACGCCCCGGCCGGTATGGCAACCGCCATAGGGTTCACTTCGCGTTCTTGGCGAGCCAGGTTTTCATGAACGCGATTTCGGTTTCTTGGGCTTTGATGATGTCCTCTGCGAGCTTTCGAAGCTCGGGGTCCTTGCCGTATTGAAGCTCGATCTTGGCCATGTCGACGGCACCCTGGTGGTGCGGGAGCATGCCCTTCACGAAGTCAACATCGGCGTTGCCGGTATATCCGACCATCATTGCCTGATGCATCTTCTGCATTGCAGCCTCGAAAGCCTTGGACGACGGCGCGGCGTCGGCGGACGTGCCCATGTCCATCTTCATTTGGCCGCCCATGTTCATGTGGTCCATGGACTTCATGTCCATGTCTTCCGCCAGGGCAGGCGTCACGAGGAAGAAACCGAGGCATAGCAGTCCGGCAATGGTTTTCACGGGGTAAGTGTCCTCCTCGTTTGGATTGAAGTCGGGCCGAATATGGGCGAGCCCGGCGATAAAATAACTGTCGTAGTCGGACGCACTTTATAGCGGCGCATCGCGGTGTTGTCGCGGCCGCCGGCTTCGAGAAATGCTCCGTGCGGATCGCTTCAAAATTTCTGAATGCGATATGAACCGGCTGCACCCTATGCCGCGGCGGCTCAGCGCTGCTGACGGCGCATTTCAGTATTGCGGCGAGATGCCATTTTATTTGGCAGATTCTGCATCCTATATGCTCGTCAAATCGGCAGTGCAGGGAGCGACTGGATCTCCCTCAGCTGCGCATATGATGGGTTAGAAGGTCTACACACATGTCGTCGGGGAAGTTCGAGAGGCGCGCATCGTTGCTCGCGGGTGTTTCGTTCGCAGATGTTTGGCGAGCGGCCAGGTATCACCAACTCGGCGGCCATGGAGAGCATCCGTCGTCGCTCGAAATCGCGCACGCATCGCGCTTTGCGGCGCCGGGGCAGCCTTTTGCCTCTGAGGCAAGTGTTGCCGGTGAGCTCGGACGGGCAGCCGACATCCGGCGTTATCGTCAGGCCGCTTGAGCGATTTCGTCACGTGGAATCGTCCGGCGTTTTTGCCGGCTCGGGGCATTTTGGGGCTGACGGACTATTTTGCGTCGCAAATCAGCCTTCGGCCAAGGTCCGTTGCCCAGTTATGGGGCAGGTTGGCACTTTCCGTCCTACCCGTTCGTACTGTGACCGTTTCGCGCTGCAAAAGGCGCAACACGGACTTGCGGGTATGGGGTATTTTGCTAATCAGCTCAGATGGTTATGTAGTTTCGTGAAACGTGGCGCTACGTCTATCAGCCGTAGTGCGGACTTGAACATCGATCAATGCCGACGGCCCGCGAACTCGCAGTTGAGGATTGTCGGAAGGAATTGAGGGTTCGTTCGCAGAGTAGCGCCTTCGCGGTTGCGAAATCCGGCAGCGGGTTTGTCTCGGCGCTTCCAAGTCCACGCTTGCAAGCCTTCGAGCAAGGGAGGGAGTTACAACTCTCTCCCTTTTTTTATTTACGCTTTAGTTGCTGTAATCATTGAGTTTTCGCGACGGCCCCCGCGACAGAGGCGCGCTGCTGGGCGTGCATGATAGAGCTGCTCGGCGCCCCCTGGCGCAACGCACACGGATCACCTATCTACACTGTAGAAGAAAGCGGCCCGGGGGCTAATCCCGGGAGTTAGGCGGGGTTCTCCTGCCGGCTAGCTCAAAACAGGTGATACTATGAAGGCCATCGTGTTCGCTGTGTTCAACTCGCTGTCGTTCGGCTCTCAGCCGACGCGCAAAAACCAGCGGCGCGGGAACAGCCGCTAATCGAGCGGACTGTTTGACTGCACGGAAAAGGGGCCAGAGGGCCCCTTTTTTGTTTGTGCGCGACGACTCGCGTTCCGCGAGTCGGCCGTCGCGCACGGGGATGTTGCGAAAGCCGTTGCTGAGCCCAGGCGACTCCCCTGCGGGAGCCGGCCGAAGTTTTTTTGGAGGTGCTCGGCGACACGCGTTCCGCGCGCCGGCCGCCGAGCACAGGCTCGGTATCTCACCAATGGCCCGAGAGGGCGGGGGCGGAGCGGACGTTGCGGAAGACGACGTCCGGGCGCAGACGGGGGGCGGACGCCATCGCGATGATCCGTTTCTCCGTCAGGCTTCTGAGCCGACGTGAAATCATCAAATAGACCTGCTTCATACGCATCAGCCGGATGGCGTTTGGCGCCGATGACTGCTGTTCGCGGTCGATCAACTCGCGAATGCGGGCGGCTCGTTCGAGAAGGACCAAGAAGCGACGGGACATAGCTTTCCTCCGGTTCGGAATGTTGGAGGTATGTCCGGTGGAAAAAGTCGAAGCACCGGGCACACCCGATGCGGTCCGACATCGCAGCACCGTTTTGGTGCATGCCAGAGGGGCCCGGCCCCGCAATCTTCCAATGATTTAGGTGCGCTTGTGTGAGGCGCAAGTGGCCGCCCGCAAATGCCACCGAAAGATCACAATTGTGCGGCGACCGCGGCTTTTCGGGCGGCAGCAGCCTTCGGCGCGTGTCATGTTTTGGCGGGGGTCAGAGCGAGCAAATTCCGCAGGGCCGGATTGAGATTGCCGGGCCGCCAGACAAGGACATGCTCGACGGCGGGGGCGTTCTTAAGCGACAGGAACGAGACGCTGGGCACCGTCAGCTTGCGCATGGAATCGGGGACGAGTGCGACGCCGAGATTTTCCGCAACGAGATTGACGATCGTGTTCTGCAACTGCGCTTCAAGGCGAATTGCGGGGACGTAGCCGCCGCTGCGGCAGTAGTCCTCGACGGCTGTGCGCGTCGTCGTTGCAGAATCGGCGGACGTGACGATCAGCGGCTCGCCTTCGAGATCGGAGGCGTTCGCCGTCTTGCGCTGCGCGAGCGGGTGGCTGTCGTGAACAGCGAGGCAGAGCTTCTCGTGAAAGATCGGACGGGTTTCGAGGCCGTGCACGGGACCGGGTGAAAACATGATACCGGCGTCGTAACGCGCGGCCAGCACGTCTTCGACGAGAGCATTCGGCACTACTTCGCGCAGTTTTAGGTCGACGTCGGGATAGGCAGCCAGAAAGCGGCGCGCGAGCGAGGGCAAGACCGTATAGGCGGCGTGCATCATGAAGCCGATGGAGAGGCTGCCGGTCTCGCCGCGGTCGGCGCGTTTGGCGTTATTGCAGGCCTGATCGAAGGCGGCCAGCACAGCGCGTGAATCTTCGAGAAAGCCTTGGCCTGCGCGCGTCAGTGATGCGTGACGCGAACTGCGGTCGATGAGCTTGACGCCCAGTTCCTTCTCAAGTGCCGCGATCTGTCGGCTGAGCGGCGGCTGCGTCAGGTGCAGGCGCTCGGCGGCGCGTCCGAAGTGCAGCGTTTCGGCGAGCGTCACGAAATAACGCATCTGGCGAATGTCGATCATGATACTGAAAAGGTATGAATGGGTTCCAGAAACGGCATTGGATTATATCGAAGCCAAACCGTACGTATAGCGGCCTTTGTTTTCCTCAGAGCCGCATTCGATGCTGTCGACACTTCTGATCGTGCTGCCGATTTTCGCGCTGGTGCTCGCCGGGTGGCTCGCGCGGCGGATCGGCGTGCTCGGCCCGAACGCGACGACGGAGCTCAACCGGTTCGTTGTCTATCTGGCGTTGCCTGCGCTGCTGTTCGACATCACGAGCCACGCGCATTGGAGCGATCTCTGGCAGCCGGGCTTCATCGCTGTATTTGGGATCAGCACGCTGCTGATCTTTACGGTGACGGTTGCCGCGCGTCTGCGATCGCCGCGGCATCTGGCCGATGCGGCGATCGATGGGCTCAATGCCGGATATGCGAATACGGCCTACATGGGCTTTCCGATCACGCTTGCAGTGCTCGGCCAGCAGGCGTTGGCGCCGACGACGATCGCGTCGATCATTACGGTCTGCGTGGTGTTCGCCATTGCGATCGTGCTGATCGAGGTGGGGCTGCAGAGCGAGGCGCGGGCTCTGCATCTCGCGCGCAAGGTCGGCCTGTCGTTGATGCGCAATCCGCTGCTGGTGGCGCCGGTGCTCGGCGCGCTTTTTCCGGCGAGCGGATTGACGGTTCCGGTACCCGTCGAAACGTTCCTGAAGATGCTCGGAGGCGCGGCGTCGCCGTGTGCATTGGTGGCGCTCGGCTTGTTCCTCGCCGCCAAGACCGAGCAGGAAGCCGACATAACGCGCTCGACCGCAATGCTCGTCGGATTGAAGCTTGTGCTGCATCCGATCATTGCGTGGGTCTTGGCGAGCATGGTCTTTCATCTGTCGCCGACGCTGACGCGGACCGTCGTTTTGCTCGCGGCGCTGCCGACGGGAACGGGGCCTTTTATGCTCGCGGAATTTTATGCGCGCGAGGCGGCCGTTACGTCGCGCGTGATTCTCGTTTCGACAATGATCTCTGTTCTAACTGTTTCAGCATATCTCGCGATGTCGGCTTGAAGCTCGCCCGCTGCCAGAAATCATTGAGTTTTTAACTTATTCGCAAATTGTTTCAGATCACAGAATTACCCCGAAGCTGGCTTACAAGCCGTTCAAGCGCGGTTCATTGATCAAAGATCAGAATTGCGCTTCGAGGGACGAAGGGGAACTTCGATCATGAAACGCATTTTTGGCGCGGCTGTTGCCGCAGTCGCGATGACGGGGCTGGTGGCTCCCGCACACGCCGGTGGTGGTGACTTTGCTGCCGGGCTTTTTGGTGGTCTCGCAGCCGGGGCTATCATCGGCTCGACGGCGCGGCCCTATTACTACGATCCGCCGCCGCCTCCGCCGCCTGCATACTACTACGGCGGTGGTTATGGCGGTCCGTGCCATTGGGAACGCGGCCGTCGCTACTGGGATGACTATGAGGGCAGGTGGCGCTGGTCGCGCGTCCGCGTCTGCGACTAGGTTTGTCATTTGAATAACGCCTCTCCCTTAGGGAGAGGCGGACGCGGAGCGTCGGTGAGGGCGCTTCGCGACGATGAGCCTTGGTCCACGCCCATCCCCCCACTTTGGCCCTCTCCCCAACCAAGGTGAGAGAGGAATAAAAAATCAAGCAGCTTCGAGGGTCGAGAGCAGGATGCTTTCGAACACGCGGCGGCCATCGGTGCCGCCGAGAGCGCTTTCGTAAAGACGCTCGGGGTGGGGCATCATGCCGAGCACGCGGCCGGTTTCGTTGGTGATGCCGGCGATGTTGCGCTGGGCGCCGTTCGGGCAGGTCTCGGCGCTGACGGTGCCCTCGCTATCGGAATAGCGGAACGCGACGCGGCCTTCGCCTTCGAGTCGGTCCAGCGTCTCGCTGTCGGCGAAATAGTTGCCTTCGCCGTGCGCGACCGGAACCTTGATGACTTCGTCCTTGCGGTAGCACTTCGTGAAGAACGAGGTGTCGTTCTCGACCTTCAGGAACACGTCGCGGCAGATGAAGTGCAGCGAGGCGTTGCGCAGAAGCGCGCCAGGAAGCAGGCCCGACTCGCACAGGATCTGGAAGCCGTTGCAGATGCCGATGACGGGCGTTCCGGCGTTGGCCTTGGCGACGACGTCTTTCATGATCGGCGAATGCGCCGCCATCGCGCCGCAGCGCAGGTAGTCGCCGTAGGAGAAGCCGCCCGGCAGCACGATGACGTCCGAGGAGGGCACGCTGGCATCGCCATGCCAGACCATCTTCGGCGCAAAGCCCGTAACCCGCGTGATCGCGGTTTCGACGTCGCGGTCGCAGTTGGAGCCGGGAAAGACGATGACGGAAGCGCGGAGCATCCTGGATAGCCTCGGTTGGCGATTTCGATCGCTGGCAGGTGTCGTTGATTGACAGGCTTCAAGTAATGCGACTCCGGCCGCAAGTCCACTTGCGGGGCTGTCACAGTCCTTGAGGCGTTTAAGGCCCGCCGAGCGGCGACTGCTCGCGCTTTTGCTTTTCTACTTCGGCGCGGGAGGCGTTGGTCAGCCGCGTGTCCTCGGCTTTCATCGCATCGACAAGGGCCATGTATTCGGCCTGATTGCCGTAGCCGCATTCCTTGCTTTGCGCCGTCCAGACGCCGGTGACCTGTTTTATGAACTTGCGCAGGACAACGGCGGGGTGGGCGGGTTGGCCCGGTTCGGTGAAGGTGATTTCGACGCGCCAGACGTCCGGGTTTTCAACCGTGACAACATTCGGATTGGCGGCTTCCTGTTTGGCGCCCGGCAGCCATGCGGACCAGTTGCGCAGCGCCTTGAAGCCCATTTGGCAATCGAGATCGGGTGCGGCCGCAGGCTGGGAGAGCGCCGGGCTGGACCCGAGCGCTGCGATGGCCAGCGCGATCCCGAGCGTTGCCCGCATCGTCAGCCGATTTCGTAGCTGTAGTTTTCGATGACCGTGTTGGCGAGCAGGTCCTTGCACATCTGCTCGACGAGGACTTTCGCCTTGGCAGGGTCGGTTTCGGACAGATCGACTTCGATATACTTGCCCTGGCGCACGTCGCCGACGCCGGAGATGCCGAGGCCCTTGATGGCGCCTTCGATGGCTTTGCCCTGAGGATCGAGCACGCCGTTCTTCAGTGTGATTTTGATTTTGGCTTTCATCGTTGTTCCAAATTGTCATTCCGGCCGAGCGTAGCGAAGAGCCGGGACCCAGACGATGAACTCTCGCACTTTTTGATTGAGTGAGCCTGGCTCCCGGATCGGCCTTTCGGCCGTCCGGGATGACAGGTGTGTTTAGTTCGGCTTGCCGTTGATGGGCGCGACCGGGCCGTTCGACGTTGCATTCGAGGCGACAAGCACGGGGCCTGCACCACGCGGACGCGGCGTTTCGGTCAGAACGCCGAGGCGGCGGGCAACTTCCTGATAGGCTTCGAGAACGCCGCCGAGATCGCGACGGAAGCGATCCTTGTCGAGCTTGTCGCCCGACTGCGCATCCCAGAGGCGGCAGCAATCAGGACTGATCTCGTCGGCAAGAACGATCCGCACCTGCTCGTTGTCGTAGAAGCGGCCGAACTCAACCTTGAAGTCGACGAGGCGGATGCCGATGCCGAGGAAGAGGCCGACGAGGAAATCATTGATGCGCAGCGCGAGCTGCATGATCTCGTCGATTTCCTGCGGCGTGGCCCAGCCGAACGCCGTGATGTGCTCTTCCGAGACCATCGGGTCGTTCAATTCGTCCTTCTTGAAGTAGAACTCGATGATCGAGCGCGGCAGCTGCGTGCCTTCTTCGAGACCGAGGCGCGTTGCGAGCGAACCGGCTGCAACGTTGCGCACGACAACTTCGAGCGGCACGATTTCAACTTCGCGGATCAACTGCTCGCGCATGTTGAGACGCTTGATGAAATGCGTCGGCACGCCGATCTCACCGAGCTTCATGAAGATGTATTCGGAGATACGATTGTTGAGTACGCCTTTGCCTTCGATCAACGCGTGCTTCTTCGCATTGAAGGCCGTTGCGTCGTCCTTGAAATGTTGAATAAGGGTGCCGGGCTCCGGACCTTCGTAAAGGACCTTCGCCTTGCCCTCGTAGATGCGCCGACGCTTGTTCATTCCTGGACCTCTGAGGATCAACAGATTGCTCTCACTCATTGCGGTATACAGATCTTCTCACGAGTTCGTACGCTGACGCTGACGCCTTGATTTTCCAACGTGTTTTCTTCATGTCGGGAAAGGAAGGGCGCACCTTTTTCGCGCTCGGATGTCTTGGGCGGACACTAGCCGAACGAGGGGGGCGACACAATGTAGACCATGAGCCGCAGCGGTGCTTATGGTGACTAAACGCCAAGCCGTTGATTTAGCTCAGGGCGCGCGGTAACGCTGCCGTAGATATGCGTTTTGCGGGCAGCTGAAATGCTCGTAGTGCTTGCGGAAATAGAGTTAATACAACCAAGGGTCAGGCGCCGCGGGGCGCTCGGGAGATCAGGGAGCAAACGGACATGACGACCTTCAACGAGCGCGAAAAGGGCTTCGAGAATAAATTCGCTTACGACGAAGAGCTGCGCTTCAAGGCGGAAGCGCGCCGCAATCGTGCTGTCGCGGAATGGGCGGGCGCGAAGCTCGGTCTGACCGGTGATGCGCTCGACGCGTACGTCAAAGAGGTGCGCAAGGCCGACCTTCTCGAGAAGGGCGACGACGATGTCTTCCGTAAGGTCAAGGCCGACCTTACGGCGAAGGGCATCGCGGTCGACGACACCGAGCTTCGCTCGATGATGTCGGAAGCTTTGGCGAAAGCTGTTTCCGATCTCGAGTCGGCGAAGGGTTGAAGTCTTAGTTTGCGCCCGGCGACTCCCGTTCCGGGAGCCTGCCGCCGGGCGCGGACGCTAGCCTAGCTTTTTCAAGAATTGTCCGAACTGCAAAAGACCTTCCGGCCAGGGACCGTGGCCGGAGGCGATGTTGATGTGACCGCTTTCGCCCGCATCGCTGATGGTTGCGCCCCATTTGTTTGCGAGGTGCTCGGCGCGGGCGTAGCTGCAATAGAGATCGTTGTTGGCAACGACGACGTGCGCGGGAAACGGTAATTTCCGTTCGGGCATCGTCTCGAAGCCGCGCGTGCCTTTTTCCGGCGGCCAGCGCTTGCCGCCGGTGTCGGGCCAGAAATCGGCGTGATCGACGTCGGCGGGCGCCACCAGAAAGGCGCCGATGACGCCGTTTTTTCTGAGCTTGTCGGCTGCAAAGACGACGGCCGGCACACCCACGGAATGGGCAACGACGACAACCGGCTGCGTGGCGCCGCCAGCGAATTTCGCGATCCTGTCACCCCAGCTTTCGACGTCCGGGTTCTCCCAGTCATGCTGGATGACGCGGCGCGCCGTCTTGAGATTGCGCTCCCAACGGCTTTGCCAGTGATCGGGGCCGGAATCCTGCCAGCCGGGTACGATAAGAATGTCGATTTCTGATGTTTTCATGGGCGGCTCTGATTAACCGAGAGCGCCGCCGGAGGGAAGAGTGGCGGAGAGGCCGAAAACGGGTTCCCGCGGTGCAGCGGGAATGCGCGGAATTTTTTCCGCGTGATCGGGCAATCGGAAGGCACTCGCGCTGGGAACCGGACGGCAGGCATGACGTTGCCCGGTGACACATAGTCCGTACCGTGAGGAGACGCCCCCCATGAAAGTCGAAAACCTCGAAGACCTATTCAATCATACGCTCGAAGACATTTACTTCGCCGAAACGAAGCTGGTGAAGGCGCTGCCGAAGATGGCCAAGGCAGCGGATTCCGCGCAGCTTGCCAAAGCCTTCATGGGACATCTCGAAGAGACGAAAGAGCATGTCACGCGTCTGGAAGAGGTGTTCACGAAGCTCGGCCGCAAGCCGAAGGCGACGGAGTGCCCGGCGATCAAGGGTATTCTGACGGAAGGCGAGGAGCTGATGTCGGAGATCAAGGATGCCGATACGCGCGACGCGGCGATGATCGCGGCGGGGCAGGCGGCGGAGCATTACGAGATCACACGCTACGGCACGCTCGTGTCGTGGGCGAAGCTGCTCGGCCACAAAGACCTCGCAACCATTCTCGAAAAAACGCTGAAGGAAGAATACGCAGCCGACGACAAGCTGACGAAGCTTGCCGAAAGCAAACTCAACAAGGAAGCGGCGTAAATTCTTTTTCTTTCCGGTCGTTTTTGAGTTGGCAGCATCGGCATCGTAACCATTCGACGTGCCGATGCTGACACATGCGAAAAGCGCATATACTCTGCCCACATATTCCGATTGATGTTTTGAGTTGATGTTGGGCAGGGGCAATAT
This sequence comes from Hyphomicrobium sp. MC1, assembly GCF_000253295.1. Lineage (NCBI taxonomy): Bacteria > Pseudomonadati > Pseudomonadota > Alphaproteobacteria > Hyphomicrobiales > Hyphomicrobiaceae > Hyphomicrobium > Hyphomicrobium sp. MC1. The sequence goes on from NC_015717.1 coordinate 1,344,856, forward strand.
GCGCGAAATTTTCGCGTTGGCGGCGTGCGCCTTTGTGTTGTTGCTCGGCGCAAGAGACGCGCACGCACAATCCGCATCGGTGGTTGAACGCGAGGATGCAGAGCGTTTTTGCCCTCTCGTCTCTAAGCAACTGGCGGCAAAAGCGGCTGAAGCCGTCAAGACGATGAGCCATTGCGAAGTCTACTGTAGCGGATGCGGCTGCAAGGGTGGTCCTGGGTATCGCAGTAACAGCACGGGGCACTGTGTCGGCTGGAAAGACATCGTCTCGGTGTGCGGTCCGCCCCCTCATGCGCGGTGCACGCGAGAATGCGCGCCGGTTGTGGCGGGTTGCGTCGGGCGCGCATGGGTGAAGGTGCTTGCCGCCAAGATGGGTCTTGCAGCTCCGCTGTTTCTTCCTGGAACGAAGAAAGCAGATTCCGCGGATCGTCAGAGTGGAAATCCGGATACAAAGCATAGCGCCCCGGAAACGCTCATGGACCAAAAGGCGGGTGCTGCAACGTCATCTCAGCCTTGCGGCACGAAGAGAACGTGCCGCGAAATGTCGAGCTGTGAGGAAGCGCGCCACTATCTTCGCGACTGCGGCTTGAGGCGTCTTGATGGAGATGGCGACGGCGTTCCCTGCAACAGCCTGTGCCGAGGGCGCTAGAACTTATCGTCCATGGCGAGCGGCGGGGCGATGGGGGCGGAGACGAGATAGAGAACGTAGGTCGCGCCGCCGCTGCCGTTGTGGCGGGTCAGCGTGCCGATCTTCTCGATCTTACCGAACTTGCTCTTGAGCAGCGGAAGATCGACGCGGCGTTCAAGCTCGACGTAGAGCGCGGGCCGGTTGACGACGGTTTCGGGTAGCGAAGGTAGAAAGGCGTAGCGGATGCGCTCGTCGAGCTGCGCGACGGGACTGCGGACTTTGATGGCGGACATGAGCTGGCCTGTCGTGGCGTAGCTGGATGTTGCCAGCCACGCTGCGCCGGTTTCCTCACGTTTCTTTTCGATGGCGTCAGCGAGCGCGGGCCAGCCGCGCATCTGTTCTGTCGGGTCTTTGGGAGAACTGAATAACGGGTGCAGCGCGTGGATGTAGATCACGGAGGTCATCGCAAAACCGAGCGCGAGTGCCGAGATAAACGCGGTGCGGCGCCACGCGACGGGAAGCGCTGCCACACCGAGCGCCGCGCAGATGGCGAATGATGGATAGAGCGGTCCGGGCCAATTGCCCTGCACACGATCGTGCAGCGCGTGAATACAAAAATAGAGCAGCATCGGCACGATGGCCGCGGCCAGCAGAACATCGCTTCGGCTGCGATCCGATATCGCTCGGCGCAGGACGCCGATGAAGCCGCCGAGCGCGAGAAGAGCGATCAGCGGGCTTTCCAGGAGCGCGAAGCCCCCGATCAGTTCGACGAGGTAGCCGACACCCGCTTTACCTTCGCGGCCGACGCGGCCGAACTGCTTGATGAAGGAGACCCAGCCGTGCTCGGCGTTCCAGATCACGACCGGGCTCGCGATCAGTGCCGCCATGATGCCGCCGACCCAAAGTTCAGGCGCACGAAACCATTTCCGATTGTCGGGCGTGGCGAGAAGCCAGAGCAGGATCGTCGCGCCGAGAAAGAGGTTGGTGTATTTCGAGACAAGGCCAAGTCCGGCGAACAGGCCGATGGCAAGCCACCACCTGGCGTTACGGCTGCGGTCGAGTTCGGCTAAACCCCAGACGACGAGACCGGCGAAAAGAACGCTAGGCAAATCCGGCGTGACGATGATGCCGCCGACGGCGAGCAGGGGCATCGCGAGCAGGAACCAGACGGCGCGGCGGCCGATGTCGGGGCCGTAGAGAAGATAGGCCGTTCGCCAGAGTACCGCGGTGCCCAGAAGCAGGATGATCGGTGCGAGCAGGCGGACACCCAACGTGCTGTCGCCTGCGATGGCGCGTCCGGCCCCGATGACCCAGGCGATCATCGGCGGGTGATCGAGATAAGAGAGCGACGGGGCGAGCGACCAGATCCGATAGTAGGCCTCATCGTCGACGAGGCCCGTGAAGCTTGCGATAGCGAAGCGCACCGCCGTCAAGCCGAGCAGGACGGCCAGCAAGACATTGTTCGCGGCGAGACCGTTGCGCGGTCCTGCGGCCGGATGAATTCTGCTCGGCGCTGGCGATGCCGCGACGTCCATCAGCGCCGCCACGTCAACGCTGAGCTTGCTGCGTAATTGAAGACGGCGGCCATCAGTGCACCAGCGATGCCTGCGCGCCACCAGTTCGGATCGTGATTGTAGACGAGATCGGCGACGCCGATGTTCGCCAGCGTGCCGACGCTGCAAACGACATAGAACGTCAGCAGGCCGCTTATTATGTCGACACCTGAAAGGCGGCGATCACGGAACGTCAGGGCATTGTTCAAGAAGAAGTTGAAGGTCATGGCAACGAACGCGGCGAAGATCTGCGCCTCATTGAATGAGGCACGGGCCAAGACGATAGCGCTGCGCAGCGCCGCGAGGTGAATGATGAGGCCCGTTGCGCCGACCAGCGCGAACAGGAAGAAGCGCGGGGGAACGAGGTTGCCGGTCGTTTTTGTAAGCAGGAGGCCGAGGAAGTCGGCGATGACCAGACCGTCGAGCTTCGACTGGCCGACCTTGCGCGGACGGAACACGTAGGGCTTTTCGGAGACGCGAACGCCTGAGGGAGCGGACGCCAGAATATCGAGCAGCAGCTTGAAGCCGCCGGGAGAGAGTTTTGGAGCGATGGTATCGATAATGCTGCGCTTCAACATGAAGAAGCCGCTCATCGGATCGCTGACGTTGGTCTTGAGCAGCATGTTTGTCAGCGTGGTCGCGAGCATGCTCGATACGCGACGCGTCGCCGAGAAGCCTTCGCTGGCATCGCCGGTCTGATCGTAGCGTGTGCCGATGACGATGTCGGATTTGCCCGTCTCGATATCGCGCAGCATGTCGGGCAGGAGCTTTTCGTCATGCTGAAGGTCGGCATCGACCACGGCGACGATGTCGGCGCCGGACGCCAGCATGCCTTCGATCACCGCACCCGCCAGTCCTCGGCGGCCGACGCGACGCAGGGCACGGACGCGGCCATCGTGGGCGCCGATTGAGCGGATGGTGCTCATCGTGCCGTCGGGACTGTCATCGTCGACGAAGATGACTTCCCAGTTGATGCCGGCAAGCGCGGCATCGAGCGCCGAAATCATCGACGCGATATTGCCGGCTTCGCAGTATGTCGGCACAACGACCGACAGCTGTAGGCGCGCGGGTAAATTCGCTGCGCGAGGCGGGCGTTCTGTCTGCGTTTCAGTCATTACCACAGGCGCTGTCCCGTCAAAGGATCTTGTATTTTCTCGCCACGCCGGGCGTCGCGCTTTCGTGCGATCGTCCGAAAGACAAGATAAATGGCTACTACCGTCAGCGCCATCGTTACGCCGGCGAAGATCACGTCGGACAGAAAATGTGCGCCTTGCGATATGCGAATGAAGCCCGCGAGCAGTCCGAAGGCGACGCCGGCTGCGACGAGGGCGCCACCGATAGCAGGAAAAATAAAGGCGGAAGCGAAGAATGTTGCGTACATCATCGATGCTTCACCCGCGACGAACGAGCAATTGCGGCGGCATTGATCCGACCGAACGATGGGCAGGGAATACTTTTTCGAGCCGCCGAACTCTTTGATTTGAACGGGGCGAGCGCGGCCCCAGCCATCCTTCAGCATTACATTGCCGACGAGGCCCGGTCCGAGCGCGAGGCAGGCGGCGAGGAAAAGCCATCGCACGAAGCCGAGGCCAAACACGTCAGACTTCAGAACGGAGGAGGCGATCAAGCCGATCACGTTCACGACGCAGACGGCGATAAAGGAAAAATAGAGGGTGAGGCGGACGTAGTCGGCCAACGTCCTGGGTGCGCCACCGGCGAAGACACCGCCGCCTTTGCCGGAAAAGACGCCGTTGCCGAGGTAGAAATATCCGGATGTTGCGAGATCGAGCTGCGGGTACAGGCAAAACAGCAGACCCGCTACAATGGCGACGATCAGCGCACCCCAGAGCAGGATGGAGACGATATTGCCGTGGGCGTCTCGCTCCTGTCGTCCCAATCCGGATTGTGCCGTCATGATCCTCATCGGGTTCCCCGCCCCTCCGTCAGAGGTTCGCTTAGACTTTCGGTCTCAAGATGTCACGCGGAAGCGTTTCAAAGGCGAATTGGCCTAGGCCGTGCCTTGCTCGATCGGTCGTAGGCGTTCGGCGTCGAGCGCCTCAAAAACGATTTGAACACAGGCGGCTGTGATCGCCATTAGAACTCCGGCGAAGACGACGTCGGACAGGAAATGGCCGCCTTGTGCCATTCGCGTCAGGCCGGAGAGACTGCCGAAGACGATGCCCAGCGTGGCAAATTTTCGCGAACGCGATTTGAACAGAAGGGCGGCAGCGAACATGACGATGTAGATCGAGGAAGCCTCTCCCGAGACGAACGAGCAGTTATAGTCACATTGACCAGAGGGCTGGAACGGCGGCGTGAAGGCCTTCGAGCCGGCAAATTCAACGATCTGGCGCGGGCGGGCGCGGCCCCAATGATCCTTGAAGCCCAGATTGGTGACGACAAGCGGTCCGGTGACCAGACAGAGCGCGACGAACAGCCAGTTCCGCATTGAAAGGTCGAGCCACGGTCTGGCGTGGCGAGCGGCCATCACCAGGCCGACGACCGTCAGTGTGCAAACCAGATAGAAGAAGATCTGGAATGCCAAGCGGAGCAGCAGAAACACGTCGAGCTCATTGCCGATGAAGTGGCGATCGCCGACGTAGAATAAGCGAGCGACGACGAGATCGATGTCGGGTGCGAATACGAACAGTATCATCGCGAGTGCGCCGACCGTCAGCGCGCCGCGGAGCATAGCCGTTGCCGTTACGGGCGGCCGGGCAACGGCTTCGTCACTGTCATCGCCACGCTCATGCCAATCGAACGCAAAGTTCGGCGCCCACATCCCCGACTGTCCTGATTTTCCCCCAAAACTGCGGGTACCGTTATCAGTCGGCGTGTCAGAGGCATGTCGGTTTGATTACGGATTGGTGACAATAGCGAGTGCGCGGCTAGCCGTGTCTCAGGTCACCTCTCCCTTATTAGGGAGAGGTGCTTTTCTTGCCACTTCAAGCCGATCCGAACACGCGCTTGAAGATCGTGTCGACGTGGGCGGTGTGGTAGTCGAGGTCGAACATGGCATCGAGGTCGGCGGGCGAGATTTTCGTCGTCACGTCCTTGTCCGCCTTCAACTCGGCCAGGAAGTCCTTGCCTTGCTCCCAGGTCTTCATGGCGTTGCGCTGAACGAGGGCGTAGGAGTCTTCGCGGCTGAGGCCAGCCTGCGTCAAAGCTAGCAGTACGCGCTGCGAATTGTGCAGGCCGCCGAGCTTGTCGAGATTCTTCTTCATGTTCTCGGGGTAGACGACGAGCTTCTCGATGACGCCGGCCAAACGGGCGAGCGCGAAGTCGAGCGTCACCGTTGCGTCGGGGCCGATCATGCGTTCGACGCTCGAATGCGAGATGTCGCGCTCGTGCCAGAGGGCAACGTTCTCCATTGCCGGAATGGCGTAGGCGCGGACCATGCGGGCAAGACCCGTCAGGTTTTCCGACAACACGGGATTGCGCTTGTGGGGCATGGCCGACGAGCCCTTCTGGCCCGGCGAGAAATACTCTTCGGCTTCGAGCACCTCGGTACGCTGCAGGTGGCGGACCTCGATTGCGAGGCGCTCCATGCTGGAGGCAATGACGCCGAGGGTGGCGAAATACATCGCGTGGCGGTCACGCGGGATGATCTGCGTCGAGACGGGCTCTGGAACGAGGCCCATCTGCTCGGCCACGTATTCCTCGATGCGCGGATCGACGTTGGCGAAGGTACCGACGGCTCCGGAGATGGCGCAGGTCGCGACTTCCTTCCGGGCGGCGACGAGACGTTCACGCGCGCGCTGGAATTCCGCATAGGCGAAGGCGAGCTTGATGCCGAATGTGGTCGGCTCCGCGTGGATGCCGTGGCTGCGGCCGATCGTGATCGTGTTCTTGTGCTCGAAGGCGCGGGTCTTCAGCGCAGCGAGCAGCCGGTCCAGATCGGCGAGCAGCAGATCGGCGGCGCGGACCAATTGCACGTTGAGGCAGGTATCGAGGACGTCCGACGACGTCATGCCCTGGTGGACAAACCGGGCTTCCGGACCGACGTGCTCGGCGAGATGGGTCAGGAAGGCGATCACGTCATGTTTCGTGACTGCTTCGATTTCGTCGATGCGCTTCACGTCGAAGACGGCGGCCGAACCTTTTTCCCAGATTTTTTTTGCCGCGGCCTCGGGAATGATGCCGAGCTTGGCGCTGGCGGTCGCGGCGTGGGCCTCGATTTCGAACCAGATACGGAAACGGGTTTCGGGCTCCCAGATGCGGGTCATCTCGGGGCGGGAGTAGCGGGGAATCATTGAGCTAAATCCTTGATGCAACGCGGGAGGCGTAGCAGACGTGCAACGGCGCATCAATCTCAAGGCTGCCCAATGCCGCCGTCTGGGGGTGAGGGCCGCGCCATTCATGCTGAGATCTCGCGTGCTGCTTCGCAGCTAACGCTTTGCAACAATTCGTGAAGAGTTATCCAAAAGTCGCCCGCGTGCCGCCACGAATTGCTGGGCTAATCGACAGATTACGAGGGTGGCAATTCTGTTTCTTGTTCAGGCTGTATTCAGGGCAGATTAGTCACACTCGCAGAAATCGTCGGTGCACGTTCGAATCTGCCGTTCTTTTCGGAGATGGGTGCGCCTACATTCGAAGACCCAAGGAAGTAATGAGTCGAGGCGTTTTCAGGCGGGCTGGAAAAGCCCCCTGCGCTTCAGAAAGAATCAAAAGCGGGAGACTAAACGGATATGTCGGAACAGATGGGCAGCGGGGATCTTGCTGAATTGGTCCATCAGATGGAGCAATCGGAAGACGATCCGCGCCAGTGCTACGCGCTTGTCAAAGAGAGAATTAGCGAATTCCGGGATTCAGGTCGTGCCGTTCCGGACGAATTGAAGAAGCTCGAAAGGCGCTTCATGACGGAATGCATGCTGGCCTCGCAAGGCCGGTGAGGGACGTCGCATCGCAGGTCCGAGAGAACCTGCTCTCAATTTCATTTGGTCAATACATTTGGAAATGATCGAGGCTGACTGGCGCGAGTGTTCGCGCGAGGCGGCCTCTTTTCTTATGGCTCCTTTTGCGGGCTGACCTTGGCCGCGGCGCGGTCCCGATGGTGGCCGAGCTCTTCTGTTCGATAAAAGTGGGCAAGGCCCGCGGGCGACGCCAGCCTGATCTTCGGCAGGTTGATAGCATCGAACGTCGCGCGGTTGCGTTGGCGGTTCTTTCGGGTGGTGACCGCGATATGGCGGATCATCTCCCATTTCACGCTGTCCTGGCCGCCCTCCAGCGCTCCCACGCGTTCGCGCTCGAACCATGAGCGGCGCAAGTAGCGAAACAGGCTCGTGAGGGTGGAGGCGTCGAGCTGGATGACGCCTGTCGCCCGCGCGAGGCGCTGCGGCAGCAAGCGGGAATAGTTGCCATCCATGACCCAACGCTCCTGCAGGATGGCGGCGTCATGCAGGACTTTGAATTCCTCGTCGGGCCGTTCCTGCCAATCCGTTTGGGGCAGATGGCGAAGCTGGTCCAGATGGACGGGGACAAGGCCGCGCGCTCGCGCGATCGCGGCCGTGAGGGAGGACTTGCCGCTGTTGGACGGACCCATGATGCAGATGCGGGGTCCGAGATCGTCGAGCGTCACTGCCAGGCCTCCGTGATTGCGGTGATACCGCAGCGGTCTGCGCCTGCAAGGAGACGGGCCCGTCAGCTAAAAGATGCTGAGATCACAAGACGTTATGCGTGCCGTCGCAATAGGGTTCGTCGTCGGTGGCCTTGCAGCCGCAGAGATTGAATGTGCCGGTCCGGTCCGGGACGAAACGCAAGGGCTCGAAAGACGTCCCCTCATGCGAGCCGTCGCAGAACGGCTGCGTCTTCGAGCGACCGCAACGGCAATACCAATATTCCTGCCCTTCCGTCAGCTCGACTTGGAAAGGACTCGTTTGGGCGACGACGGCCTCGTCGGACATGGCATGCTCCATTATTGGCTCGGGGGCTCAGGCCCCCTGGCTCGTTCGAAGTTTAGACTCGCTATAAGGTTTGAGCGTGCGGGGCAAGGCTACAGCTGGACGCGGAATAAGCTGAATTTCTGACATCGGTCGTCGGCGCTGCCTAACATCTGGGCGGGCAAAATTATTCGGCAGCCCGGTTGTAGACATCGGCAAAGGCCTGGGCGAAGCTCGGCGCGAGCGGGAGACTCTGTTCATCGGCGCGACGGGGGGGCTTTGCGGCCTGCAGGTGCACGGAGGACCCTCACGATGGCGGCCGCAAGGCCATAGCAGCCCGGACCTCTTACTGCGCGGGGGGACGTTCACATGAGGGGACCATTTCAGATGTCAGATCTGTTTCGGAAGAAACCTGTCGGCTATGACGGTGCCGACTACGGGCTGAAGCGCGTCTTGAGCGCCTTCGATCTGACGCTGCTTGGGATCGGCGCGATCATCGGTACCGGTATTTTCGTGCTGACCGGGCATGCTGCCGCAACTCAGTCGGGGCCTGCGGTCGTGTTGTCGTTCATCGTGGCAGGCGTCGCCTGCGCCTTTGCGGCGTTGTCCTATTCGGAACTCGCGGCTTCGGTGGGTGGCAGCGGAAGCGCCTATGGCTACAGTTATGCGGCGTTCGGTGAACTCATCGCCTGGATCATCGCGTGGGACCTGATCCTCGAATATGGCGTTTCGGTTGCGACAGTCGCTAACGGCTGGTCGGGCTATTTCAATAATGCGTTGACGGCAATCGGGATCGGATTGCCCGAGCAATTCACCAAGGGACCGTTCGACGGGGGCGTGGTCAATATACCGGCGATCATCGTCATCCTTATTTTGATGGTTCTGCTGATCATCGGTGTGAAGGAGACCGCACGGATCAATGCGGCTGCCGTGGGAATTAAGCTTTTAGCCGTTGCGATCTTTGTCGGGGTCGCAGCCTTTAACGTGCATCCGGCGAACTGGTCGCCGTTCCTGCCGTTCGGCTGGTTCAGTCATAATGGGGAGGGGCAGCCGGTGGGCGTTCTCGCCGGGGCTTCGCTCGTTTTCTTCGCATATGTCGGCTTCGACGCCGTTTCGACGGCCGTCGAGGAGGCGCGTGATCCGCAGCGCGACGTTCCGATCGGAATTCTCTCGGCCCTGGCCTTTTGCACGATCATTTACATTATCGTCTCGGCGTTGATGACAGGGATCGTGCCGTATCAATCGCTTAACGTGCCTTCGCCGGCGTCGTCGGCGCTCCTTCAAATCGGGCACGATGCCGCTGCAGGTCTGGTCGCCGCCGGGGTTATTTTCGGACTGACGACCGTGATGCTCGTGCTCTATTACGGGCTGACGCGGATCATCACCAACGTGTCTCGCGATGGGTTGTTGCCGCCCTATTTTGGTGTCGTCCATCCTCGGACACAGACCCCTGTCCGCACGACGGTGTTGACGGGCATCGTGATGGCCGTCATGGCGGGTCTCATCCCGCTTGGCGTACTGGCAGAACTCGTCAATATCGGAACGTTGGCAGCGTTTGTGCTGGTCTGCGCGGGCGTTATTACGCTGCGCACCTCCCACCCCAATCTGCATCGTCCGTTCAAGACGCCGGGGGGCATTATTCTGCCCGCGCTCGGCGTGCTCTCGTGCGGAGCATTGATCGCGTTCCTGCCGTTTGAAACGCACCTGCGCTTTATCGTTTGGCTGGCGCTGGGTCTGATCATCTACTTCGTCTATTCGGTCAAGCACAGTCGCCTCGCGACCGCATAGGGTTAAGGCGTCATCGAATAGTCATATAAAAACCCTTCCGCCGCAGGCGGCGCCGACTGGAAAAACGTCGGCGCCGGGGTTAGGGTCGCGCCGACTCGGCTGCCGGGAGGCCGTTTCGCGCCACCCGGGCCGATACCAAGGACAATCGACAATGGACTGCGACAGTCGCAGTGATGCTTCGCTTTCGCCAGCATCCTCCAGGCGCACCTGATGGCATAGGTGGCTCGGTCGGCTGCGCGGTGGCCGTCAACCGAAAGAGAGCCCGATGCTGCGCAGCTATCGTCGCGAAAACTCACACATCGTCCTGCAGCACGAAGGTATTCCGGCCGACGGTGTAGCTCCCATTCCGGGGCAAGCGGTCTGGATCGATCTTTACAATCCGGCGCCGCAGGACAATCGTTTCGTCGAGCAGCTTTTGTCGATCGATCTGCCGACGCGCGAGGAGATGCAGGAGATCGAGGTTTCGGCGCGTCTCTATCAGGAGGACGGCGCGGAGTTCATGACGCTGACGGCCGCGTCGCAGCTCGAAACTGACGAGCCGATGACGTCGCCGATTACGTTCGTGCTGAAGGGCAGCACTCTGGTGACGATGCGCTACGCCGAGCCCAAGGCGTTCGCCAATTTTGTGACGCGCGCGCAGCGTCCCAACAACGTGCCGGTCGCCAACGGCGAGCAGATCATGATGGGCCTGATCGAGGCGCTGCTCGACCGCATGGCGGACGCGCTGGAGCGGGTCGGCACGAATATCGATCAGGTTTCGCGGCAGGTCTTCCGCAAAGGCAAGATGAAGGCGGCGCCGTCGAGCGACGATCTGCAGCTTGCGATCGAGCGCATCGGCCAGGACGGCGACCTGCTGACGAAGGTTCGCGAAAGTCTCGTCAGCATCAACCGCGTGCTGACGTATCACACCAATGTCGATCAGCAGGTCGACAAGAAGGTGACGAAGGAAGCGAAGGCGCGCACCAAGGTGCTCTATCGCGATGTCGTCGCCTTGACCGATCAGGCGACGTTCCTGTCGAGCAAGGTGAACTTCCTGCTCGACGCGACGCTGGGGCTCATCAACCTGCAGCAGAACCAGATCATCAAGATTTTCTCGGTGGCTGCCGTAGTGTTTCTGCCGCCGACGCTGGTTGCGTCGATCTACGGCATGAACTTCGAGGACATGCCGGAATTGAAATGGCTGTTCGGGTATCCGTGGGCGCTGGCGATGATGGTCGTCTCAGCGATCCTGCCGTACCTCTACTTCAAGCGGCGCAGGTGGCTTTAATGATTGGCATCGGGGACACGCGTTCCGCGCGCCGGCTGCCGATGCCGACGAAATGTCTGAAGGGGAGCCGGCCGGAAGCGCCGGCTGTGTTTCGTCGTCCTTAAGCTGGACAGCGGCGATAACCATCCGCGCGCGAGCCGCTGATCGGGGCACAGCATTATCGACCCTGTCATGCCGACGCAGGTCGGTACCCAGACAAGCATCCAAATTCTCATTGTGAATGGCTGACGGGATCCCGGCCTGCGCCGGGATGACGGAGTGTTTGTAAACTTGTGAGCAGCGGGCGTCCTGGCAGTGTGAGCTAGGACTCGAGCAAGCGGCGCGCGGCTTTGTCGGGGGACATGGTGCCGGAGAGAACGGCGTCGGCGAGAGGGTCGAGGCCGTCCTTGCCGCCGGCTTTGATGCGAGCGGCGACGATGTCGGCGGCGGCGCGGGCGATGAGGTAGCGCGCGCGGCGGCGGCGGCGATGCAGGGCGCCACCCGCAACGACGCGCTTGCCGATGGTATCGAAGGCGTCGACAAGCTGGCCCACTCCGTCGCCGTTGATGGCGCTCGTCTTCAGTACCGGCACCTTCTCGTTTGGCATCGCGCGGATCGACAGCGCGCCGATCAACTGCTGCATCGTCTGTTCGGCGCCCGGGCGGTCGGCCTTGTTGACGACGATGATATCGGCGATTTCGAGCAGGCCCGACTTCATCGCCTGGATATCGTCGCCCAGGCCTGGCGCTGCGATGACGACGCGAATGTCGGCGACCTCCGCGACGTCGATTTCGTTCTGACCGGTGCCCACGGTTTCAAGAAGTACGATGTCGAAGCCCGCGCCGTCGAGGGCGTCGACGATACGGACCGCAGCCGGCGACAGGCCGCCGAGATAGCCGCGTGAGGCGAGCGAGCGGACGAAGACGCCGTCATCATCGAGTGCGGCGGTCATGCGGATGCGGTCACCGAGAATGGCGCCCCCCGAGATCGGGCTCGATGGATCGACGGCGATGACGCCGACGCTGCGACCCTGCTGTCTCAGATGCGCGATGACGGCGTTGACAAGGGTCGATTTGCCGGCGCCCGGCGGTCCGGTGAAGCCGACGACGAGGGCGTGGCCGAGGTGCGGCTGCAAAGCCTGAAGCAGGCCCGGCGCGGCTGCCGATAGGCGTTCGAGCTCGGTGATTACGGTCGCAATGGCGCGGCGCTCGCCGGCCCGCATGCGGTTAACGTAACCGGCGATATCGGCGTCGCTGATGCGGGCGGCTGGGGGAGGTGTTTCTGCGGTCGTCTTGGCCATAAGCGCTGATAAAAGGGAAGCGGCCGGAAGGCAACGGTTAGGATGTTTTGGCAGGCGGTAGTGCACTTCCTCCACAGGCCGGGGCGTGCATTCCCGGACGTCCTATGCAACGCTCGCTTCCAACGGGGGAATGGGGGAGTGAGACGGGTGTTAAACGTCAACCGGGCAGCCGCACCGGCACATGCCGGGTCGGCATCTCATTATCGGACCTGTTCCGGAGAATGTTTTCAATGCCAGCCTAGCGTTTGCTCGTCATCGCGCTTGGAACGAGCCTCTGCCGCAGAAGACAGCATTATCCGATTTCTTCGAACGCGAGCGGCACGTTTTGCCGGTGTTGGCCAAGCTCGACGCGATGCCGAATGTTCGAGTCCTCTATCTGCATCTGCTTCTCTGTGATGAGCTGGTCTGCCGCTACGGCAAGAGCGGACGTCCGCTCTATCGGGACGCAAATCACCTCAACGCTGATGGGCTCGCCGAGCTTGCGAGCTTCTATCCGAAGCTGTTTGCGTCCGATGCGATGGGTTTTGATCGAACAGTCGACAGCGCCTTTTCTTCCGAGATGGCAAGTCGCGGCCTCTAGAACTTCCGCAGCAGCTCCTGCTCTTTGCTCTCCGACGTCGGGGCGGCCTTGCCGAGGATGGTGGGCAGGATCTCTTCCGCCGTATCGACGACTGAGAAATGGACATCCAGTCCGGCGCGAATGAAGGTTTCGGCCTTCATGTGATCGAGCAGGTTCAGGAATGGATTCCAGAAGCCGTTGATGTTGGCAACGACGATGGGCTTGGAATGGCGTCCGAGCTGCGACCACGTCAACTGCTCGACGAGTTCTTCAAGCGTGCCGACGCCGCCGGGAAGCGCCACAAAGGCGTCTGCGCGGTCGAACATCAGCTGCTTACGGACGTGCATGTTCTCGACGACGATCAATTCGTCGACATCCTGCAGCATGTGCTCGCGGCTGCCGAGAAATTCCGGGATGATCCCCGTTACCTTGCCGCCCGCTCCGAGCGCGGCGCGCGCGACTTCGCCCATCAGGCCGAGACTGCCGCCGCCATAGATCAAGCGGATGCCGTTATCGGCGAGCGTCTTGCCGAGCTTTCGCGCTGCGATGGTATAGGCGGTATCGAGGCCTTTGCCAGAGCCGCAGTAGACGCAGACGCCTTCAATCCTGGCGGGCGTTTCAGATTTCAGAGCTGAATTTTGGATGGTCTTGCTGTCGGCCGGTTTCGTGACCGGCATTTTTGTCATTTCGTTCATAAGTATTCCGATCTCAGACGATCTGTCTGCATTATTTAGTGTCGCCGCGCCGCTCTGCCCAGGTGCGCCGGAGGGTGCCACCCTCAGATGTCTCATGTGACCGTTGTGAGCATCCGGTCACGCTTCCGAATCAATCCACGGTCATTACGCCGGGAAGCATGGCGCCGCTACAAGACGTGTGCTTAGGTCCCTTAATATAGGGGCTACAAGGCGATGTTATGAAGGACGGGGAACCTTCAGAAACGGCAGTGAAAACGGCGTTTCGTTACGCTCGAACGGGCGCTGCTGCGGGCCTTCTCGTCTCCGCGGCGCTGTTGGCGTTGCCGCTCGATGCTGCCAGTGACCGGCCGGACGCAGAGCGGGGGCTATCGCTGCCGGTTATCGACCGAAATTTTCGCGCTGTGGTCGCTCTCAATGACGAGGACACGCTGGAGTCTGCGCAGGCCTCGCAGCGCGTGGTGGCGCAGGATGCTCCGGATGAGATACAGGCCCAGGCGGACACTCCGGCGCAGCCCGATCCGAGCGACAAGCAAACGCCGTGGCAAACGCGCGAGCTAGGATTGGTCGATCGCCTGCAGGATTGGCTGGCGCGTGCCAATCGCGAGTTTCAGGGCGTCATCATCCGGCGATTGTCGGTCGCGCCTCCAGGCGGGGGCGGCGACGACATCGCGCGCAAGCTGGAACAGGTAAAAGAGGAAGACGCCGAAACGGCGCGGCAGCATGCAGAGGAGGCCATCCTCGCGGCACAGGCGAAGCGGGCAGCCGACATCAAGCATAGCCAGGAGCTGGCGGACGAAGCGAAACGCAAGGCTGACGCAGCCGAGGCCGAACTGAAGGCCGAGGACGAGGCGGCGAAACGCAAAGCGGCGGCGCTGGCGGAAGCGCAGCGTCGCGAGAGCGAGCGTCTCGAGGCCGAAGCAAAACGTATCGAAGACCAGCAGCGACAGGCGGAAGAGCAGCGCAAGGCCGACGAGCAGAAGCGTCTCGAAGCGGCACGTCTGGCAGCACAGGCGCAGCATGACGCCGAGGAAAAAGCTGCCGCCGAAAAGAAGGCCGCTGACGAAGCGGCGCGCGAGGCGGCTGCGAAAGCCGAAGCTGAGCGTCAGACTCAGGAAGCGAAAGCCCGCGAACTCGCCGACGAGCAGCGCCGTCGTGAGGAAGAAGAGCATCGGCGCGCTTTGGCCGAGGCCGCGTCTGCGAAGGCTGCAGAGGAGAAAGCCAAGCAGGAAGCCGCCGCCCGTGCCGCCGCTGAAAGGCAGCGGGTTGCCGAAGAAGAAGCGCAGAAAGCGCGGATCGCGAAAGAGGCCGAGGAAAAAGCTCAGGCGGAAGCCGCTGCGAAGGAAGCCGCCGAGAAGCAGCGCCTCGCCCAAGAGGAAGCTGCTGCCGCCAAAGTAGCGGCAGAAAAAGCCCAGCAGGAAAAGCAACGGCTCGCAGACGAGGAAGCGGCGAAGGCGGTTGCCGCGAAGGTTGCGGCGGAACAGCAGCGTCTCGCTGAGGAAGAGGCAGCAAAAGCTGCTGCTGCAAAGGCCGCCGAGGACAAGGCCAAACAGGAGGCTGCGGCAAAGGAAGCGGCGGACCGTCAGCGCATTGCCGAAGAAGAAGCCGCGAAAGTGGCTGCGGCGAAGACCGCCCAGGCGAAGACTGCCGCGGCTTCACCGCCTGTCGCCGACCGCCAAACGCCCGCCATCGAGGCGAAGACGCCTAAGGCGCATGCCATCCGGGAGGCCCGAAACACGCACGTTGCGCACGGCCCGGTCGTCAAGCGCTGGGTGCGTCGGGCGCGCGTCCGCCGTGCCGCGCCGAGCCAATGCCGATATGCCGGGCGCAAGGCGTTCGTGCCGGGCCGTTACGTCGTCGCGCGCGGCGATACGCTGTGGCGGATCGCGCTCCGCCACTACCGCAACGGCCTCTATTACATCCGCATCTATCGCGCCAATCGCGACACGATTCGCAATCCGAACCGGATCTATCCGTGCCAGACCATTTATCTGCCGCGAAAGCGGGGGTGATGGACTTTCCAGCCGGTTGACCCTATTTCAGGCCGAATGCAGAGAACTTCCGTCAGCGTGCGCGCGCCCCGAAGCGGGCTTTTGGCGCGCCTTATTCCGTCCACCGAAACATCTCGGGTTTTGAGGGCCTTGTGGCCCTATGTCTGGCCGCAGGACCGGCCGGATCTGCGGCGCACTGTGGTCTGGTCGTTCGTCATCGTCGTCATTGCGAAAGCGGTGACGGTCGGCGTGCCGTTTACGTTGAAGTGGGCGACGGACGCTCTGGTCGCTGCGTCGGGCGGCCATGTCGCATCGAACCAGACGCTGCCGTGGCTCGTCGGTGCGCCAGTGCTGGCTGTGCTGTTCTACGGCATCGCCCGCATCGTGATGGCGCTGTTGGTGCAGATCCGTGAAGGCATGTTCGCGCGCGTCGCGATGCATGCAGTACGCAAGCTCGCCTTGTCGACATTCGAGCACATGCACCGGCTGTCGCTGCGGTTCCATCTCGAACGCAAGACGGGCGGTCTGACGCGTGTGCTCGAACGCGGACGCACCGGCATCGAAAACATCAGCCGTATGGCGCTGATGACGCTGATCCCGACGATCGTCGAGTTCTTCATGATCATCGCAGTGTGTGCGTATGAATTCGACTGGCGCTACATTGTGACCATCGTCGGCATGATCGCTGCGTATCTGTGGTTCACGATCCGAGCGACCGATTGGCGGCTGTCGATCCGCCGCGTGATGAACGAGAGCGACACTGACGCCAACACCAAGGCGATCGACAGTCT
The DNA here is from genome assembly GCF_000253295.1 of Hyphomicrobium sp. MC1. Classification (NCBI taxonomy): domain Bacteria; kingdom Pseudomonadati; phylum Pseudomonadota; class Alphaproteobacteria; order Hyphomicrobiales; family Hyphomicrobiaceae; genus Hyphomicrobium; species Hyphomicrobium sp. MC1. Next base: position 1,361,280 of record NC_015717.1, read on the forward strand.
GCTGAATTACGAGACGGTGAAATATTTCGGCGCCGAGGGCCGCGAAGCCGGGCGCTACGACAAGTCGATGGCTGCTTACGAGAAGGCGAGCATCAAGACCTACACGTCGCTCGCGGTGTTGAACTCAGGGCAAGCGGTCATCTTCACGATTGCGCTGACGATCTGCCTCGTGATGGCGGCGAACGATGTCGTCGCCGGCAAGGATACCGTCGGGCATTTCGCGATGGTGAACCTGCTGATGTTGCAGCTCTTCATGCCGCTGAACTTCATGGGCATGGTCTATCGCGAGATCAAGCAGGGGCTGACCGACATCGAACGCATGATGGAGGTGCTGGAGCAGAATCCGGAAGTTGCGGATCGGCCGGGCGCGAAGCGGCTCGATGTTTCGGGCGGCGCGATCCGGTTCGATCATGTTCGCTTCGGCTACGATCCTGAGCGCATTATTCTGAAAGACGTATCGTTCGAAGTGCCGGCGGGACAGATGGTCGCCATCGTTGGGCCGTCGGGTGCGGGCAAGTCGACGGTCGGGCGGCTGCTGTTGCGTTTCTATGATGTAACGAGCGGGCGTATTCTGATCGACGGGCAGGACTTGCGCGACGTGACGCAAGCCTCGCTGCGGGCGGCGATCGGCGTGGTGCCGCAGGATACGGTGTTGTTCAACGATACGATTTTCTACAACATCAAGTATGGCCGCGCCGACGCCACGGACGAAGAGGTTTACGCAGCGGCGAAGCTGGCGCAGATCGACGATTTCGTGCGGGCGCTTCCCGACGGCTACGAAACGATGGTCGGCGAGCGCGGGTTGAAACTCTCGGGCGGCGAAAAGCAGCGTGTTGCGATTGCGCGGACGATTTTGAAGTCGCCGCCGATCCTGCTGCTGGACGAGGCAACGAGCGCGCTCGACAGCCATACGGAAAAGGAAATTCAGGACGCGCTCGACCGTGTGTCGAAGGACCGGACGACGGTGGTCATCGCGCACCGTCTATCGACCATCGTGCATGCGGACATGATTTTGGTGTTCGAAGATGGACGCGTTGCGGAGCAGGGAACGCACGTCGAGTTGATCGCCAAGAACGGGCTTTATGCGAGCCTGTGGGCGCGTCAGCGGCAGGCGGAGAAAGCGCGTGAGGATCTCGTGCATGCGCTGGAAGAGGCTGGCGAGCTGCCGCGGCGCTCCGATGTCAACGACGCGTCGTTACTGGAGCGCGCCGAGCAAGAGTAGGCGCTCGGGCAATCGTACTGGCGGAGGAATGGATCCTCGGCATAAGCCGAGGATGACATTTTGGGGTTGGACGGAGATCAGTCTTCGACGACGATCCAGTTGTCGGGATTTGGAAGTTTCGCGCGTTTCGTTTCGGCTTCGTCGCGGGTGGCGAAACGGATAGCGAGCGGGCGGCCGACGAAGACATCGCCGTTTCCGAGATAGGTGTGGCGATTGCCCGGCGCGACCAAGTCGCGCCGCTTCTCTTCAAGCAAATAAGCCATGGGCAATCATCCTCGCGTTTCAGCAGAGGCAGAATAACGCAAAGCCTGCAAAAGTCGCATTGCGTTTGATCATTGCGAGGCCCTGAAATGAAAAAGCTAACCCCGAGATCTGGGGCCGGGAGACCCATCTCGGGGTTAGCACGAGCTTAGCCTTCGGCCCTTCCAGGACAACCTCGGGCTCTACTCGATTCCGTTACGGCGTCACCTTCGCGACTTCGGCGTCGAGACGCTGTTTCGCCTTGCCCGTTGCGACGAATGACTTCACCGCGTCGAGGTTGACGGGCTTGCCGATCTGGACGAGGGCGACCATGCCCATGCCGTAGTGGGGCAGGCATTTGAAAACGTAGAGGCCATCTTTCTCGGCCTTGAAGACGACTTCCTTGCTAAACGGGCCTTTCACTTCCGGTACGTCTGCCGGCCAGATGTTCGGCACGCTCTGAGCGTTGTGGCCCTTGTCGGTCGGGACGAACTTAATGGTGTCGCCGACTTCGGCCTTCACGAAGCCTGGAACGAAGACCATGAGATTGCCGGCGTCGTCCTTGTTGCGCATTTCAATGATGTGCTCGGTAGCGCTGGCGACATGCGGAGTGGAGACTGCAGACAGGGTGATGGCCCCCGCCATCAGAATTTGATGGGTTAGCTTCATGTGTTTCCTCACCCCGGCTTTTTGTTTACGAAAAACGTATAGAATAGGATCGCCGACTTCTCAAGCGCCGTTTTGCCGCGCTCTTTAGGTTGCGCGTCTGACTCCCGGCCGGAACGCGCATATCGGGCGCTGCCAAAAAGACGCGCGGCGCACGGGGGGCGGAAACACTTATCCCCGGTTCAGCAGCGGATGATACAATTCGCTTCAGTCGCCAGCATGGTTTTGAAAGAGCGAGAAACGGTTGAGTACGGATCAATTTCGGCAGACGGTTAAAACGATTCTCGGCGCTCTCTGGCGCGGTACGGTCATTGCGATCTGGACACTTCGCGAGCTTCTGCGGACGGCCTGGAGCATCGTGCGCGGGCCGCTGATAACGGCGCTTAATATTACTGCAGCGCTGATCATCCTTTTCGAAGAGTGGGGATGGCGGCCGCTTTCGAACCTGCTCGGGAGGCTCGCAGCGTTCGCGCCGATCGCGGCGATCGAGCGGTTGCTGGCGCGTCTGCCGCCTTATGCGGCGCTCATTGCGCTGGCCTTGCCAACCTCGCTGTTGCTGCCGCTGAAGTTCGTGGCGATCTGGCTGCTCGCGAATGAGCATTTTCTGTCGGCGACCTTGCTGTTCGTCGGGGCCAAGATCGCGTCGACGGCGCTTATCGCGCGCGTCTTTCTGTTGGTGAAACCGGCGCTGATGCGGATCGGCTGGTTTGCTGCGCTCTTCAACTGGTTCATGCCCTGGAAGGATGCTCTTTATGCGCAGATCCGGGCATCGTGGGTCTGGCGCTACGGTCGTGTCGTCAAGGCGCGGGCGATGGCGGAGGTCCGGAAGGCCTGGGCGGCCGCACGTCCGCAAGTTGCGGCGGTCTGGCGGCGGTGGACGGGGCGGGAGCTGCCCTTTTCTGACGCGGCGCGCAAAAGCGCTGATCTTTCTTCGAAGTGATTCGTGCTTCGCCTGCGCCGGAAGATGAGACGCCTACTGACGGATGGAAAAGTTCCCGCTCTGCGACATGTCGGACCTGATCGGCATCCCCAATGATTGCAAAATGGCAACAGCTCCTCGGCAGGCAGTGGGCAACGATGCTGTTTTTGAATTCCAATGTTGACTGGTTGCGTCAAGTATCTTCTGTTCAGTTCATTGGGCCGGGAGGCAACAGGTTCAATAGCCGGGACGTCGAGGTGCGGGGTCCGGCGTTTGGGGGAATGACGATGGGATCGAAACTCGTGGCCGGCATCTTGCCGGTCTTTGCGCTGGGCACTCTCGTGTCCACCGTCGCCGCAAAGGCTGACGACGCTTCTGCCAACGGCGTGCCGGAGGATTCGATTGCTCACGATTGGGATGATCCGATGCGGGCCTCATTGGCGAAGCAGGGCATCCTCTACGGTGTGGGGTACATCGGCGAGTACTGGAATGTCGCTAAGGGCGGCAACTCGCAGGGCTCGAACTACGACGGCTTGGTTTCCGCGTTTACGGATTTCGATCTCGACAAGATGTTCGGCTGGAAGGGCGGGGCTATTCACGCCAGCGCCTATTACCTGAACGGTGTCGGTCCGGCGACGCAGCGCATCGGCAACATCTTCCCACCGAGCAACATCGAAGGCGACGAGCGGTTGCGCTTGTTCGAGTTGTGGTTCGAGCAGTCGCTGCTGGATGACAAGGTGAAGGTGCGTATCGGTTCGCTGGCAGCCGATAGCGAATTCTTTATCAGCGATACGGCTGCTGTGTTTCTCAACAGCACGTTCGGGTGGTCGGCAGCGACAGCCAACAACATGGCTGCCGGTGGTCCTGGATATCCGCTGGCGTCGCTCGGCGTGCGTGTCCAGTATCAGCCGACGGATAATCTCAACATTCTCGCTGCGGTGTTCAACGGCAGCCCGGCGGATCCGTTTGCGGATGATCCGCAGGCCGACAACCCGCATGGCGTGAACTTCCGTCTGCAGGATGCGCCGCTGCTGATGGTCGAAGCGCAGTATAAATATAACATCGGCATGCCCGGCACGTTCAAGTTCGGCGGCTGGAAGCAGTTCAATCATTACGCGCCGGAATTTCTCAATCCGAACGAGCTGGATACCAGCTCCGGCGTCTATGGCATCATCGACCAGCAGATCTGGAAGGGTGCGCATGATGACGCGGTCAGCGCATTCGTTCGCCTCGGTGGTTCGCCGGATAAGCAGAACCTGATCAACACCTACGTCGATACCGGCATCGTGTTCACTGGCTTCGTGCCGGGGCGCAAGGATGATTCATTCGGCGCCGCCTTTGCCTATGGCCATGTCTCGAACAAGCTGCAGCAGGCTCAGATCGATGATGGCCAGACGGTCATCTCCGACTACGAGTCGGTGGTCGAACTGAACTATACTGCGAAGATCTCGCCCGGCTTCTCGGTTGCGCCTGATTTCCAGTATATCTGGAACCCCGGTGGTCGGGTGCCAAGCGAGAACAATCCGGCCGTGCCGGAGAAAGACGCGGCCGTGTTCGGCGTCCGGACCACGCTCAATTATTAATCTGACTTCTACCGTCTGACTTGCGCCTCCTAGTGCCACAGCGCTAGGAGGCCTTTTCATGAGTAGCACAGAAACAGACCTGCGCCCCATTTTGATTGCCGGCCCGACGGCCAGCGGCAAGTCGGCGCTCGCAATGGCGATTGCGGAGCAGGTTGGCGGCACGATCATCAATGCCGACAGCATGCAGGTCTATCGGGAGCTGCGCATTCTGACGGCGCGTCCGACGCCGGCCGACGAAGCGCGGGTGCCGCATGCGCTCTATGGCTTCGTGCCGGCGCAAGAAGCGTATTCGGCCGGCCGTTTCGTCCGCGATGCGGCAGAGGCGATTGCAAGCGCCCAGGCGCAAGGACGGCGGCCTATCGTCGTCGGGGGCACCGGGCTTTACTTCAAGGCACTGCTCGAAGGGCTCTCACCTGTTCCCGAGATCGATGAAGACGTGCGCGCGCATTGGCGAGCGGAGGCGGCACGGCGCGGTGCAGAGGCGATGCATGCAGAGCTTGCGGAGCGGGATGAAGTCATGGCGGGGCGGCTTCAATCCGCGGATACGCAGCGGATCGTGCGTGCGCTCGAAGTTCTGGAGTCTACGGGGCGGTCGCTGGCCGAGTGGCAAACCCTGAAGGGCGCGCCCGTCTTGAACGAAGCGGAGACTGTGCGTCTGGTGGTTCGCGTCGACCGGGCTGAGCTTCACGCTCGTGCGGATACGCGTTTCGCCGCGATGATGCGCCAAGGGGCGGGCGAGGAGGCTCAAGCTTTGTCCGAGATGCAACTCGATGCCGGGTTACCGGCGATGCGGGCAATCGGCGTTCGGCCGCTGATCGGAGTTTGGCGAGGCGAGATAAGCGTCGAGGAGGCGGTGGCGGCCTCGCAGGCGGAGACCCGTCAGTACATCAAACGGCAGGAAACTTGGCTCAAAAGTCATATGATTTCTTGGATGCCTGTCCATACGAAATATATGGAAAGTTCACTGCGTGAAATTTTCGCATTTATTCACCGTTAGCGTTGACCAAATAGGATCGTGCGCCTAGGTTCCCCGCAATTTCGAAATGTTGGCAGGCGGCAAGCCTGTAGAGGAGTTTGACGATGGCACGCACGATGACCGGCGCGGAAATGGTGTTGACTGCGCTGGCTGACCAAGGCGTCGAGTTCGTTTTCGGGTATCCGGGCGGCGCCGTTCTTCCGATCTATGATGAGCTTTTCCAGCAGGAGAAGGTTCGTCACATCCTGGTTCGCCAGGAAGGCGGGGCGCTGCATGCGGCTGAAGGCTATGCGCGCTCAACGGGGAAGGTCGGCGTCTGCCTCGTGACGTCGGGGCCCGGCGCAACCAATGCGGTGACGGGCCTTGCCGATGCGCTGATGGATTCCATTCCGCTCGTCTGCATCACCGGCCAGGTGCCGACGCACCTCATTGGCAACGACGCGTTCCAGGAATGCGATACGGTCGGCATTACGCGGCCGTGCACGAAGCACAACGTGTTGGTGAAGAACATCAACGACCTCGCTCGTGTTCTGCACGAAGCCTTCCACATCGCGCGTACGGGCCGTCCGGGTCCGGTGGTGGTCGATATCCCGAAGGATGTGCAATTTGCGACGGGCAACTACGTTGGGCCCTCCAACATCCAGCACAAGACCTACCGCCCGAAGCTGAAGCCGGAACAGCAGTCCGTGCGCGAAGCGGTCGATCTGATCGCGAATGCGAAGCGCCCAGTGTTCTATACGGGCGGCGGCGTCATCAACTCCGGACCGAAGGCGAGCCAGCTGTTGCGCGAGTTCGTGCGGCTGACAGGGTATCCGATCACGTCGACGCTGATGGGGCTTGGCGCTTATCCGGCCTCGGATAAGCAGTGGCTCGGCATGCTCGGCATGCATGGCACCTACGAAGCGAATCTGGCGATGCACGACTGCGACGTGATGATCAACATCGGTGCGCGCTTCGACGATCGCATCACCGGCCGTGTGGATGCATTCTCGCCGAACTCGAAGAAGATCCATGTCGATATCGACCCGTCGTCGATCAACAAGAACATCATGGTCGATATTCCGATTATCGGCGATTGCGCCTACGTGCTCGAAGACATGCTGCGTGTGTGGAAGGCGAAGGCGCCGATCCTCGACAAGGCTGCGCACAAGGCGTGGTGGAAGCAGATCGACGGGTGGCGGACGAAAAAATCGCTGTCTTATAAGAACTCCAAAGACATCATCATGCCGCAATATGCGTGTCAGCGGCTCAACGAACTGACGAAGAATCGCGACACCTATTTCACGACGGAGGTCGGGCAGCATCAGATGTGGGCGGCGCAGTTCCTCCACTTCGATGAGCCGAACCACTGGATGACGTCGGGAGGCCTCGGTACGATGGGCTATGGATTGCCCGCCGCGATCGGCGTACAGCTTGCGCATCCGAAGTCGCTCGTCATTGACGTTGCGGGCGATGCGTCGATCCTGATGAACATTCAGGAGTGCTCGACGGCGGTGCAGTACCGTTTGCCGGTCAAGGTGTTCATCATGAACAACGAGTACATGGGCATGGTGCGGCAGTGGCAGCAGCTTCTGCACGGCAATCGCCTATCGGAAAGCTACACCGAAGCCTTGCCGGATTTCGTGAAGCTTGCCGAAGCCTACGGGTGGACAGGCATGCGTTGCGAGCATCCCGCCGATCTCGATGATGCTATAAACGAGATGATCAACACGAAAGGCCCCGTGATCTTTGATTGCCGGGTTGCAAAGCTTGCGAACTGTTTCCCGATGATCCCGTCGGGGAAGGCCCACAACGAAATGCTTCTCGGCGAGAACATCACGGACGACGAAGTCGAGAATGCGATCGGCGAAGCAGGAAAGGTGCTGGTTTGACAAAGCACGGGGGAACAGGTTTCGGAATTTTTGGCGCCGTCATCGCGGTTTTCGCGATGGCACTCCTCGTCATGCCGGGGACGTTGGCTGCCAAACAAACCTGGGACCACGTCGCCAACATCAAAGATGCAGCGCGGCGGCTTGGGGCGCTGCATCAGCGTGAAGGCTCGGCAGGCGTTCTGAAGTTTCTCGACGCCTGCTACCGGACGCAGATGCTTGCCAGCGAGTATTCGCCGGGGCTCGAGTCGTGCTTGGCGCAGGACTACATGCACAGCCAGGTGCTGGCGCAGATCTATGCGCGTATTCCACAAGCAGACCGCGTGCGCATGGGAACTCCGGCGCCGGAAGACATCGCGCGCGGTATGGGCGCCCGCTTCGTCGCGGCGTTCCGGCAATACAAGATTTCGACGAAGCAAGCCGAGGCTCTCAAGAAGATGATCGACAAGGACGGCATGCCGATCTTTCTGAAGGCTGTGTTTCCGCCGAGGAAGCCGGGCGAGGCCGACAGTGACGACACGACGGGCAGCGGCAAATAACGATGTTGAAGCTCGTCATTGGCAATAAGCTCTATTCGTCGTGGTCGCTCAGGCCGTGGCTTGTGCTGTCCCACTTTGACATTCCGTTCGAGGAAGAAATCATTCCGCTGCGGATGCCGGAGAGCCGCGGGCGGATGCTGGAGTTTTCGCCCTCGGGTAAAGTTCCCACGCTTGTCGACGGCGATGTGGCTGTCTGGGAAAGCCTCGCGATCATCGAGTATCTCGCAGAGAAATTTCCGGACTTTGCGATCTGGCCGCGGAACGGCAACGCGCGGGCGCATGCGCGTGCGGTTTCCAATGAGATGCACTCGGGCTTTCAGGCCTTGCGGCAAGCGTGCCCGATGCACCTCGGCGCGCGCTTTGCAACACCACCGATCACCGAGGCTTTGCAGGCCAATATTGATCGGGTCGAAGACATTTGGTCGGAGGCCCGCAATCGCTTCGGCGGCGGACAGCCATTCCTTTATGGGGCGTTCTCGGCGGCGGACGCCATGTATGCGCCGGTCGTCACGCGCTTCGACAGTTATCAAATTCCGGTCCGCGAAGCGACGCGAACGTATATGGATGCGATGCTGGTGCATCCATCGTTCGTTGCTTGGCGCGACGCAGCCCTCGCCGAGCCGTGGAGCATTCCCGATTATGCTGCCGGCCACACCCTCGTTGAAAGTTTTGTTTGAGAACGCAGAGACCGACGATGTCCGAACCTTTAAAGCAGTCGCACTATCCGAGCCCCTCCCGTTCGCAGGAGATCGTGTCGCGGACGCTGTCCGTCGTCGTCGACAACGAGCCGGGCGTGCTGGCGCGCGTCATCGGTCTGTTCGCTGGGCGCGGCTACAATATCGAGTCGCTGACGGTGACCGAGGTCGAGCATGAGCGGCATCTGTCGCGCATCACCATCGTGACCAACGGCACGCCGGCGGTGATCCAGCAGATCAAAACGCAACTTGAACGCCTCGTGCCGGTGCATCGCGTCCGCGATCTGACGGAAGAGGGCGCTTCGATCGAGCGAGAGCTGGCACTCGTGAAAGTCGGCGGCAAAGGCGAGAAGCGCATCGAGGCGCTGCGGCTGGCCGAGATTTTCCGGGCGAAGGTCGTTGATACGTCGACGGAGCATTTCGTTTTCGAGGTCACCGGTAAGTCCTCGAAAATCGAGACGTTCATTCAACTGATGTCGGAGCTGGGCCTCGTCGAGGTTTCCCGTACCGGCATCGCAGCGATCGGCCGTGGCGCCGCAAGCTGAGTTCTTTCCTTCGGCGGCAGTTTCCTTTCTAGATCGGGACGCGCAGCCGGTTCACCGTGCTGGTGAAGAGACATGTCTCACGAACTTTTCCTCTCACTCGTTGCGTTTGCGTTCGTATCGGCGATGACGCCGGGACCGAACAATACGATGTTGCTCGCGTCCGGTGTGAACTTCGGTTTTTTCCGAACGCGCGCGCACATTCTCGGCGTCGTGATCGGCTTTACCGTTCTGCTGCTGGCGATTGCGCTCGGCGTGGGGCGGTTGCTCGTTCTGGTTCCCGGTCTTTATTCCGTTCTTCGCATCGTCAGCGTTGCTTATCTTCTCTGGCTGGCTTGGCGTATTGGAACCGCCGGCGCGACCGATCCGATCGCCAGCGAGGATGCGCGGCCTATGACCTTTCTGGAAGCGGCCTTATTCCAATGGGTCAATCCGAAAGGATGGATGGTTTGCCTCAGCATTGCAGCCAATTACATCACGCCGGATAACCCATGGGCGGATATCGCGACGCTTGCGACCGTCATTACGATCATGTCGACCGTTTCGGCGTCGAGCTGGGCGTTCTTCGGCACATCGCTGCGTCCGCTTCTCAAGGATGAGCGGTCGATGCGTATTTTCAACGTCGTCATGGCCGTCGCGCTCGTCGCGTCGCTATGGCCTATCGTGAAGGAGATGATCTGAAGGTTCGAGGACGCATTTTGGGTTAATTTCGCTATGCAGCATGGGCGAAAGGCTGCGGTGAAATATCCGAGTTTCGGCCTGCCGCCAGTGTCCGCGGGCCGTTGAATCCTCGATCCGATGTCTGTAGGTTCCGCCCAGATTTCAGGGCGCCCGGTTTCAGAACCATCCGGGCCGCCATTGCTTTCAACCCAGCCCGAACGTCGATTTCGACCGGGGAACCCGAGAGGCCGCCCATGCGCGTCTATTACGATCGTGATGCCGACATCAACCTCATCAAATCAAAGAAGGTCGCTATTGTCGGCTATGGCAGCCAGGGCCATGCGCACGCGCTGAACCTCAAAGACTCCGGCGTGAAAGACATCGTCATCGCGCTGCGCAAGGGATCGCCTTCGGCGAAGAAGGCAGAGCAGGCCGGTCTCAAGGTCATGGAAGTCGCGGACGCTGCGAAGTGGGCAGACGTCATCATGATGCTGACGCCTGACGAATTGCAGGCCGATATCTACAAAGAGCATCTTGAAGCCAACATGAAGAAGGGCGCGGCGCTGCTGTTCGCGCACGGCCTCAACGTGCACTTTAACCTGATCGAGCCACGCGAAGACCTCGACGTCGGCATGGTCGCGCCGAAGGGCCCGGGCCACACGGTGCGCGGCGAATACCAGAAGGGCGGCGGCGTGCCGTGCCTCGTCGCGGTGCATCAGGACAAGAGCAGCAACGCGCTCGACCTGTTCCTCTCGTATGCGTCGGCGATCGGCGGCGGCCGTTCGGGCGTGATCGAGACGACCTTCAAGGAAGAATGCGAAACGGACTTGTTCGGCGAGCAGGCCGTGCTGTGCGGCGGTCTCGTCGAGATGATCCGCGCCGGTTTCGAGACGCTGGTCGAAGCGGGCTATGCGCCGGAGATGGCGTATTTCGAGTGCTTGCACGAAGTGAAGCTGATCGTCGACCTCATCTACGAGGGCGGCATCGCCAACATGAACTACTCGATCTCGAACACGGCGGAGTACGGTGAATACAAGACCGGTCCGCGGATCGTGACGCCGGAGACGAAGGCGGAGATGAAGCGCGTGCTCGCCGACATTCAGACGGGCCGTTTCGTGCGCGATTGGATGCTCGAGTGCAAGGCAGGCCAGCCGAACTTCAAGGCGACGCGCCGTATCAACGATGCGCACCAGATCGAGGAAGTCGGCGCGAAGCTGCGCGGCATGATGCCTTGGATCGGCAAGAACAAGCTTGTCGACAAAGGCAAGAACTGATCCGCGACGCGCTTTGGCGCGCAGGAAGGTTTCGTTCGACAGACACACGGCGGCCTTTCGAGGCCGCCGTTTTTTTTCTGTTCTTAGATCCTCGTGGTCTGAACAGGCGAACGCCGTGCATCACAACTGTCGCCTATGTGTCACTTCGTGACGATGGAGTGCCCACGATGCGGCGATGACGGCTTGTTCTATACAAATTTGGTATATAATTGGGCATCGCGGGCTTGTTTTCGCGGGGGATGCACCGGCTGACGCCACAGACTTACAGGATACGTATATGTCTCGATCTAAGTACGTAAGTGTTGCCGCGTCCGTCGTTTTCAGCTCCGTCGCTTCTTCATGGCCGGTCTTCGCACAGACGGCGGAAACCGATCCTTCAGCCGCTGCCGGATCGCCTTCAGTCGGCGCGCCCGATAGTCCCCCTTCCGATTCGCCTCCGACCCCGGACGTGCTGCCGAGCATGGTCGTAGAGGGAAAGGTACAGAAGAAAAAGATTTCGAAAGCCAAAGCGAAGACCAAGCCGGTTCAGGCGGTGACGACGTCACAGCCATCCGCCGCCCCAAAGCCAGCGGGCATCATCAATTCAAGAGCGGGACGGAATACGCCGTACGGTCCCGTCACAGATTATCTTGCTGCGGCTACCGAAACCGGCATGAAGACCGACACGCCGCTTAACGAAATACCGCAATCGATTTCAGTGGTCGGTGCCGAACAGATCCGGGATCAGGATGCGCAGAGCGTGCAGGATGCCTTGCGCTACGTTCCCGGCGTGGTGGCAGATGGCTACGGCCTCGATAGCCGCACCGACGGTCCCATTATCCGCGGCAGCACCGAAGTTCCCGAATATCTCGATGGCTTGCGCCGCACCTTCAGCTATTACACCTACAATTACCGGCTTGAGCCCTATTTCCTCGAACGCATTGAAGTGCTTCGAGGCCCGGCATCCGTGCTTTACGGACAAGCGGCGGTTGGCGGCATCATCAATTCCGTCTCGAAGCGACCGCAGTCCGAAACCGCGGGCGAGATCGGCGTGCAATACGGTTCGTTCGATTTCAAGCAGGTCAATTTCGATCTGACCGGACCGATGACCACGGACGGCAAGTGGTCGTATCGACTAACTGGCGTTGCGCGCGATGCTGATACCCAGGTGAAGTACGTTCCCAACGATCGCTACGCCCTGGCCCCGGCCATCAGCTATCGTCCGGATAACAACACCACCATCACCGTCATTGGAGACTTTCAGCGCGATCGCACGGGCTCCACCGCGCAATTCTTCCCGCACATCGGCACCATCTTCCCCAACGTGAACGGGAAGCACATCAGTTGGGACACGTTCGCCGGGGAGCCGGGCGACCACTACGACACCGACGCCATGGCAGGCACAGTGCTCGTCGAGCACAAGTTCAACTCGTGGCTGAAGTTGCAGCATGCCTCGCGCTACGCCGATATTCACAATGACTACAGCGCCGTCGCTGTTAATTGGGACTATCTCGATGCGGCGCAGGAGGAGCTATCGCGGTATCGCTGGATGTCGATCACCGATACTCAGGTCTTCAACCAGGATACTAACCTCGAAGCTAAGTTCGGAACCGGTCCGCTGGAGCACAAGGTGCTGGCCGGTGTCGACTTCACACACTTCCATGCGACCCAGGGTTGGGATTATGCGTACGACGCGAACCCCGATTTTTCCGAGAGGCCGTTCAATATCTATCACCCTGTTTACGGCCAGGCGAATTGGGTGGGAGCCAATTGCGCGGGTGAAGCGTATGCTTTTACGGCAGCGCCTAAGACACCAGCTTGCGACCGGCAGTCGGTTGTCCAGACCGGGCTCTATGGTCAGGACCAAATTCGTCTTGGGAACTGGCTCGCGGTGCTTGGTTTGCGCCACGACTGGGTGGACAACACGACAAACGGCTCAAGCCAAGCGGACGAGGCGACGACATATCGTGCCGGGCTGATGTATGAGTTTTCGAATGGCTTCACGCCATATTTCAGCTATGCCGAGTCGTTCATACCGGTCGTTGGCTTCGCCCGAACAGGCGCTGCATTCAATCCGCAAGAAGGCCGCCAATATGAGGTCGGCTTCAAGTATCAGCCAGTCGGTTCAAATTTTTCCATCAACAGCGCGATCTACGACATCAACGATACCGGCCGCCTTGTCGCGGACCCGATCAATCCTAACTATTCTGCCCAGATCGGCAAGGCCGAAGTCAAAGGCTTCGAAATCGAGTTGGTTGGCAGGCTGACGAAAAATCTCAAGAGCGTTCTCGGCTATTCGTATACGCAAGCTGAATACGCTGGCGATTACGAGTACGCGGGCAACCAGATCGAATCGATCCCCAAAAATGTTGCGTCGCTTTGGGCGGTCTGGGATTTCGATCAGCCTGGTCTTAAGGGCTGGTCCATGGGCGGCGGCGTTCGTTACATCGGCGCATCGTGGGACGAAACGAACACGATACAAGTTCCGGATGTGACGCTCTTTGATGCCATGATCGCTTATGAAACCGAACATTGGCGCTGGCAGCTCAACGGCAAGAACCTCGAAAACAAGCTGTATTACAGCACTTGTCTCGCTCGTGGCGACTGCTTCATCGGCGAGGCCCGTACGATTACGACCAGCCTGACCTACAAATATTGAGCATTCATCGCGGGTTTTTCCTCTCGCACGATGCGCACCAGGTCGAGGAGGTCGGCGCGAAGCTGCGCGGTATGATGCCTTGGATCGGCAAGAGCAAGCTTGTGGACAAGGGCAAAAACTGATCCGCGACGCGCTTTGGCGCGCAGGAGGGTTTCAAAAAAGCGCGGTGGCCGTCCCGGCTGCCGCGTTTTTTGTTGCGCATTTGATTTCAGATGAAAGTGTCATCCTGGGGCTCGGCCCAAGACTCCGTTTCCATTGAGCGGCAAAGCTTGCGGCCGCCAGCAAATCGTCGAGCGGGCCGCGGCGTGATCTCGGGAGAGCTATGCGGCTGCATCCCGCCTGCGCCGCCCGATGACGTTAGGTCCAAAGTACAGGGATGGAGCGGGAGACTGTCAGCGATAACGCGGAACCAACCCGCACTGCCGCGCTCTTGGGGAGGGTTTACGTGCGGCAGCGCGGGCGGTCCACGTCATTTCCAGCCTTGGCCCTTGCGGGCGCAGGCCGGGACTAACGCGGGCGGCAGAGGAGCGGGGACCTCTGCCGCCCGTTTCCGAATACTGCCGCATACACGGCATCTTCGGATTTGAAGGGGCTCTGACGCAGCGCGACCGCTGCGTGAGCCCGATGGAGTTTCCATCGGGCGGCAGATGATCCCATGGGCACCTCACCGCTCTACAACCCTGGCGCAACACCAGGATTTGAAACCGGCTCAGAGGTGCTGGGAGATCTTGACTGTCGCCCCCCAGCGACGCTGTCGTTAACGGTATATGGCTGTCGAATCTTGGCCGCGTCATGACCAAACTTGGCTCAACAAAAGGCTGACGTGAAAATCTGCGAAAAGAGTCCGGAGCCGAAATCGATCCGAATATCGGCATGTTGAGCATTTGAATTTGCATGGAAGTGGCGCTTTTCGGTTTTAATCAAACCGAGACTTAATTGTGGCTGATGCGGCGGGGATTTTTTCTCCGCGCTGCCTATAAAGAAGGGTGAGAATGCAAGATATGTCCGAAGGCGGCTTTCCGCACGAAAATGGCGTGAAAGTCGTATCGAATTGCATGCTGAAGGTGATCGACGCGCCTTGGCCATTTGCCGAAGAGTATGCAGCGGAGATCAAGGCCAATTGGGAAAAGGCGAAAGCCTTCAATTCGAATTATTTCAACGGCATCGTTTATCTGACGAAAGACGCACGCTCTGTCGGCAGCGAAATTCACGCTACGCTCATTCGGACCGATTTCAAAAGCTATCTCTATTGGCGCGGGCAGGGATTTCCAGAATCCGGCGTTATCGACGGCTTTGGTTCGGCGCTGATTCGCTCGTCCGACGGGAATTTCATGCTGATCATGCAGCGGCCGGGGAACGTCAATCACGGTTTCGCCTATCTGCCGTCGGGCTTCATTGATCAGAACGATGTTCTTCCCGATGGAACGATTGATATCGGCCGCAGCGTCGAGCGCGAGGTCGATGAGGAAATCGGGGAAGCCGGAAGCAGCTTGAAGCGCGAAGAAGGCTTCATCGTTGCGCGGGCAGGCGTACACCTGTGCTTTGCGGTGCCGTTCTATCTTCCGATGACGTCGGAAGAGTTCGTCTCGCGGGTTGCGCGCCACAATGCGACGACGGACGATCCCGAAATCGAGAGCGTCATTCCGGTCGGCCACCTCGACGATCTCGCAAATCTCAAGGTTCTTCCGCATGCGCGTGTGTTACTCGAAGCACTTTTGGTCGGGCGCTAAAGAGCTTTCGAATGGGAAAAAAGGGCTTGGCGCAGGCAAAACCTTGCCGCATGGTGCCGCCGCTCGCGCGGGGTTTGGCTGCGCAGCCGACAGCGGGGAGACCGGCGCGTGGCGCTTAACTATCACGTTCTTGATGTTTTCACGGAGCGGCCGTTCGGCGGCAATCCGGTTGCGGTGGTTCTTGGCGCCGATCATTTGAGCGCCACGGAAATGCAGACCATTGCGCGCGAGTTTAATCTCTCCGAAACGGTCTTCGTGTTGACCTCGACGAGTCCCGGTCACACGGCGCGCATTCGCATCTTTACGCCAACGCGTGAGCTGCCGTTCGCCGGTCATCCGACGATCGGAACGGCGATCCTGTTGGCCGAGTTGCGTGCGCCGCTTGGCAACGGCCATGGCGATGCGATCATCGCGCTCGAAGAGGAAGTCGGCAGCATTCGCGTCGGCGTGCGGATGCGGGGCGGTGGGGCATCGTTCGGCGAGTTCGACGCGCCGAAGATAACGAACCCGATCGAATCGCTTTCCGAACCGGAGCAGATCGCGGCATCGGTCGGGCTCATTCCGGCGGAGATCGGGTTTGAAAATCACAAGCCGACGCTGATCCGCGGCGTTCCAGCGTTTGCCTACATTCCCGTGGCCAATCTCGAAGCGATGGCGAAGGTTCGCGTCGCGCCGCAGCACTGGGCGAGAGCGTTCGGCGACCGCGGGATTTTGGGCGTCTATCTCTACACGCGTCAGTGCGTGCGCACGCAATCGGCGTTTCATGCGCGGATGTTCGCGCCCGACATCGGCGTGCCGGAAGATCCGGCGACGGGGTCGGCGGCTGCAAGCTTTGCCTATGTTGTCCAAGGCTTCGACGCGCTTCCCGACGGCATGCACAAGCGCCCGATCGAGCAGGGCTTCGAGATGGGCCGGCCAAGCGCCATTTCGCTGACGATGTCGATTGTGCGTGGCAAGCTCGACGGCGTTCGCATCGGCGGCTACGCGGTGCGCGTGGCCGAGGGCGTGCTCAAGCTCTGAGCGCCTTGTCATCCTCGGCTTTATGCTGAGGACCCATTTTGATGGGGGTGGCGATGCCCGAGGGATCCTCGGGACAAGCCCGAGGATGACAGTGGTAAGCGGCGATATCTGACATCACAATCTCCTCTCTCCAGTGGGAGAGGAGATCACTTCAGCGCGCCGGCCGCACCATCCGTATCAGCGTGTTGTCCCTCAGCACGTAGTGGTGGAACAACGCGCCAACGGCGTGGAGGCCGATTACATAGTAAAGAGCGTTGCCGATGAACTCGTGGATTTCTTCCAGATTGTGGGAGAGGGCTTTATCCTCACCAACTATTGGCGGAAGTGAAAGCCCGTAGAAGGGCACGGAGTGACCGGCCGCGCTTACCATGATCCAGCCAAGCAGAGGCATACCGATCATTGCGGCGTAGAGGATGAAATGGGTCAGGTGTGCGATGGCGGTCTGCCATACTGCCGGGCGAGGAATGATCGGCGGCGTGCCGTTGTGCGAGCGAATGCCGATGCGGATGATGACCAGCAGCAACACCGTGATGCCTAGCATCATATGAATTGAAGCAAGAAGAGCTCGTGTCTCGCTGCCCTTCGGATAGTAGCCCTTCAGTTCGATGGCGGTGAATACAGCCGCGATCAATACTGCCATGATCCAGTGCAGCGCGATCGCTGACGGAGGGTAGCTGCTAGAGTTGACAGATGAATTTGTGGCGACGGTCACGAAAAATTCTCCACGAAACCTATTGGACTACACCGGCATATAAGCGCTCGGGCCGAATTGAGGCTGATCAATGTTGGCAATGTTTCAAAATTGGATGGCTTGAGGTTATGAAACGGCAAAGCCTGTAAAATCCGTCTCGGCGCCAGTTTGGCCCCCCGCAGCGGCGCGACGGTAGGACAGCTTGATTTTCGGGGGGCAGATCGGCTATTGACGCCAGACTGGACCTTTGGCCGGTTTTCTTGGATTAATTGCCGTTATGGCTTGCGCGACCGACATCGCCGTTTCTTTTGCGCCGCTTTCGAGCACGCGCGGCGGATCTTTTGCGCCCAAGCTCCTGCTTTCGCTTCTCCTTACCGGCCCCTGGGCCGCATGACGCCCGGCTGTCCGCCGGGTTGGTGCCCAGGGGATTGGACGGCCAGGACTTCGAGATTGAGAGCGATCGGTGGCGAGCCCCAGAGGTCGCCCGGCAAAGGATGAATACAATGACGTCCCCAAGCAAAGGCGCTGCGCCCGAACAGCAGCGCGACGACGATAAGATCATCATTTTTGATACAACTCTGCGCGACGGTGAGCAGTGCCCCGGCGCTACGATGACGTTCGAGGAGAAGCTGCAAGTCGCCGAGCTTCTCGATTCCATGGGTGTCGACATCATCGAAGCGGGCTTTCCGATCGCGTCGGAAGGCGACTTCGAGGCGGTGACGGAAATCGCCAAGCTCGCCAAGCAGTCGGTCATCTGTGGCCTGGCGCGAGCGAACTTCAACGACATCGATCGGGCGGGCGAAGCGATCAAGCCAGCGAAGCGTGGCCGCATTCACACATTTATCGGCACGTCGCCGCTGCATCGCCAGCACCAACTCCAGCTCAGCCAAGAACAGGTCTATGAGCGCGTCGTCGCTTCGGTGACGCGGGCGCGCGGCTACACCGACGACGTCGAGTGGAGCGCGATGGACGCCACGCGGACCGAGCACGATTATCTGTGTCGTGTGGTCGAAGCAGCGATCAAAGCCGGTGCGACGACGATCAATATTCCCGACACTGTCGGCTACGCGCTGCCGGAGGAATATTTCGACCTCATCACGATGCTGAAGACGCGCGTTCCGGGCATGGACAAGGTTGTGATCTCGACCCATTGCCACGACGACCTCGGCCTCGCGGTGGCGAACTCGCTGGCAGGTATTCGCGCGGGTGCGCGACAGATCGAGTGCACGATCAACGGTCTCGGCGAGCGTGCAGGCAACGCGGCGCTGGAAGAGATCGTCATGGCGATCCGCACGCGCCACGATCTGCTCTCCTATCACACCGGCATCAAGTCGGAGATGCTGTCGCGGGCCTCGAAGCTCGTGTCGGCAGTCACGAATTTCCCGGTGCAGTACAACAAGGCCATCGTCGGCCGGAACGCCTTCGCGCACGAGAGCGGCATCCACCAGGATGGCGTTTTGAAGAATACCGAGACGTACGAAATCATGACGCCCGAGTCCGTCGGCGTCATGAAGTCGTCGCTCGTCATGGGCAAGCACTCGGGTCGCGCAGCGTTTAAGTCGAAGCTCAAGGAACTGGGCTACAATCTCGGCGATAACGCTATGGAAGACGCCTTCAATCGCTTCAAGGCGCTCGCCGACCGAAAAAAGCACATCTATGACGAGGACATTGAAGCGCTGGTCGATGAGGGCGTCGCGCACATGAACGATGCCGTGAAGGTGACGGCGTTGACGGTCATTGCCGGAACGATGGGACCCCAGACGGCGACGCTGACGCTCGATATCGACGGCCAGTCGAAGACGGTGCAGGCTGTCGGCAACGGACCTGTTGATGCAACTTTCAACGCCATCAAGCAACTGTTGCCGAATAACGCGCGCTTGGCACTCTATCAGGTGCACGCGGTGACCGAGGGGACGGACGCCCAAGCTGAAGTTTCGGTGCGGCTCGAAGAAGAGGGCCGGGCTGTAACGGGGCGGTCGGCCGATCCCGATACGCTCGTCGCCTCGGCGCGGGCCTACGTCGCAGCGCTCAATAAGCTCGTCGTCAAACGCCAGAAAACGGCGCAGGCACAGCAGGCGTTCTAAGCAAAAAGCCCGAATTTCGTCGGACTTTGGTCGGGGCAGCGTGCCACATTCGTAGCATGCTACCCCGCCGGCGCTTGCCTGTGTATGAACATGCTGTGACCGGTAACCATTCGGGCACTCAAGTCGTTCTCGATGGTGGGCGACCTTGATTAACGCCGTACGTCCCATAAGCTGGGCGACATGAAGTGGGCCGGATTCACGGGATGTTTGGTTTAGGTGTCAAAAGAGCTTTCTCCGACAGCATTGCCATCGATCTCGGCACGGCCAACACGCTCGTTTTCGTCGCCGGACGCGGTGTGATCCTGAACGAGCCTTCGGTGGTCGCCATTCGCTCGCGCGGCGGCGTTCGCGAAGTTCTGGCCGTCGGCGAGAAGGCGAAACAGATGCTAGGGCGGACGCCGGAAAGCATCGAGACGATTCGGCCGCTGCGCGATGGCGTCATCGCCGATTTCGTCGCCACGGAAGAAATGCTGCGGCAATTCATCGGCCGCACCAAGTCCCTCGTTGAGTTCATTCGGCCGCGCATCCTGATCTGCGTGCCTGCCGGCGCGACGCCCGTCGAGCGGCGCGCGGTCTATGAAACCGCGATGCTGGCGGGGGCGCGGAAGGTCTACCTGGTCGAAGAACCTGTGGCGGCCGCTATCGGCGCTGGGCTGCCGATTGACGAGCCTAAGGGCTCGATGGTGGTCGATATCGGCGGCGGTACGACGGACGTTGCGGTGCTGTCGCTAGGTGGCGTCGTGCAGGCCAGCTCGATCCGCTGCGGCGGCAATGCGATGGACGAAGCCATCGTGCGCTATGTCCGTCGCCGTCATCAACTGCTGATCGGCGAAGCGAACGCTGAGCGCATCAAGATCGAGGCAGGGTCGGCGTCGCGCGTCGTCAACGGCGAGACGGCCGAGATCGTCATTCGCGGCCGCGAGATTCGCGAGGGTAAGCCCAAGACGGTCACGCTGAGCCCGCAAGATATCGCGGAGGCGCTTGAGCCGCCGATCGAGAAAATTGCCGAGTTCATACAACACACCATCGAGGACCTTCCGCCCGAGATTTCGACCGATATTTGCGAGCGCGGCATTCACCTGTCGGGAGGCGGATCGAAGCTTGCAAAGCTCGATCAGGAACTCGAACGGCGGATCGGCGTCAAAGTTCATGTACCCGAACAGCCGGAGCAGTGTGTGATCTCCGGATCGGCCGCTATTCTGGAAGCGCTCAAGGAGCGCGAGCATCTTTTGATCAAGCCTTGAGTTTGATCGACGTTCGAATTTGAGAGCAGCGGAACCCCTTTATGACGCGCCTCAAGGAAGGTCATGTTTACTTCGGGCGCGGCGATGGCACGGCGTCGCGACGGCGTTTGCGTCCGCTGCTGCTTTTGCTCATTTTCATTTCAACAGCATTGATGCTGCTGAGCCGGCTCGATCACAGCATGCTCGGCGATGTGCGCTGGCAGATCGCGTCGTGGATGACGCCCGTATTCAAGACCGCGATGATACCGGTCGAGCCGATCCGCGAGATGGGGCACGCGATCTCGACGCAAGTGTCGCTGCAAGACGAAGTCGACCGGCTGCGGAAAGAGAACCAGAAACTCGGCAGTTGGGAGTGGCGGGCGCGCCAGCTTGAAGCGAAGCTTGCCGGTCTCGAGGCGATTGCGAAAGTTGTCCCGGAGCAGAAGCTCGATTTCATCACCAGCCGGGTGATCGCCGACTCGAGCGGCGCGTTCGTGCATAACGTCACCATCGACGCCGGGCGCGCGCGCAAAGTGAAATGCGGCTATCCGGTCGTCAATGCCGACGGGCTGATCGGACGCGTCGTCGATATCGGCCCCAATGCGGCGCGCGTGCTGCTGGCGACCGATCTTAATAGCCGCATTCCTGTGGTCGTCGGGCCGAAGGCGGTGCGCGCGATCATGGCGGGCGACAACAACTCGCAGCCGCGGCTGATCTACATTCCAGACGGCGCGAAGATTTCGCCAGGCGATGACGTTTCCACCTCAGGGCAGGGCGGGCTATTTCCAATCGGGCTGCGTCTCGGCGTTGTTGCTGACGGTGCGAAGCCGCGCGTCGCACTGCGCGCCAATCTTGATCGTCTCGATTACGTTAGCGTGCTTTTCTACGACGATCCGTCTGCGCATCTGACCGACGATCTCATGGGCGGCAAGGCTGCAAGCGACGCCGCGGGCACGGTGCCGAAATCATTCGAGAGAGCGGGCCCATGAGGTGGCTGCGGTTCCTGATGCCGGTCGCTTCCGTCGCAGCGCTGACGATCGTTGCGATCCTGCCGTGGGGCCTGCCGACAGTGGATCGCTTCGTGCTCCCGCTGCTGCCGGTCGTCGCCATTTATTATTGGACGCTCGATCGCGACGCATGGCTGCCGGAATGGAGCATTTTTCTAGCCGGGCTTTTGCTCGATGTGCTGACCCAGGGGCCACTCGGCTATTGGGCGCTCGTCTATCTCGTCGCTTATGTCATTGCGGTTTACTGCTCGCGCTTCGCGGTTGATACCACGGCGCTGAGGCTGGCGCTTTTCACCGGCGCGATCATCACCGTAACGCTCTTTGCGTGGCTTGCTGCTTCGGCGTATTTCCTTGCGTTTCTCGATGCTGAACCCTATGTGCGCGGCGCTGGCGTCGCGGTGCTGGCTGCCTCTCTTATCACGCTGTTGCGCCGCGTTGCCCGATCCGCAGGAGCACCCGCCCGTCCCGTTCGACTGACGCGGGGGGATTGATGGCGGACAAGCCTGACGACGATCTGAGGCGAAAGAACCAGTTCACGCGGCGGTCGGTGCTGCTGGGCTGCGCGCAGGCGGCGGGGTTTGGGTTGATCGGCTGGCGTCTCTATGACCTGCAGGTGGCGAATGCACGCCGTTACGCGCCGATGGCGGAAGAAAATCGCCTTAACGTGCAGGTGCTGACGCCGAAACGCGGTCGTATTCTCGATGCATTCGGACGCGTGCTGGCCGACAACGAAGAACTGTTTCGCGTGACGATCACGCCGGCGCTGGCGAAGGACGTCGGCGGCGTCCTGCAGCGCGTCGGACAGATCGTGCCGCTGACGGACGATCGTATCGCGCGGATCATTGCCCGCGCGCGCAAGCAAAACCGCAATCTGCCGACAACCGTCGCGTCGGATTTGTCATTCGATCAGGTGGCGAAGATCAACCTTTATGCGCCGAGCCTTCCCGGCATCAAGACCGATTTCGCCTGGCGCAGGCGCTATCGCGACGGCGCGGCGCTGAGCCATGTCGTCGGCTTCGTCGGTAGCGTCGAGCGCTTCGGCATCGATGATGATGCCGTGATCCGCATTCCGGATATTCGCATCGGCAAGAGCGGCGCAGAGCTCGGTTTCGACGCCGATCTTCGCGGCACGGCAGGTACGCAGAAATCCGAAGTCGATGCTCGCGGACGCGTGGTGCGGAATATCGAGACTGTCGATCCGGTTGCCGGGAGCGATGTGCATCTCACGCTCGACAGCGAATTGCAGCGGCGCGTCGTCGATCGCATGCAGCGCGATGGACTGGCTTCTGTCGTTGTGCTGGACATCGCAACGGGTGCGATCCCGATCATGGCCTCGGTGCCGGGCTTTGATCCGGCGCAAATCGCGGGCGGCATCTCGGAAGCCGATTGGACGAAGCTTTCAGCGTCGGACGACAAGCCGCTGCTCAACCGGGCGGTCGCCGGTCTTTATACGCCGGGTTCTACATTCCTCATCGTAACGGCTTTGGCGGCGCTCGAAGCCGGCGTCGTTTCGCTCGACGAGCCCGTGTCATGCAGCGGTCGATACGAATATGGCGGGCAAATCTTTCGTTGTTCCAATCCGAACGGACACGGCAAGATCACCTTGCAGGAGGCCATCAGCGCGTCATGTGAGGTGTTCTTTTGCGAGATGTCGGCGCGGCTCGGCATCAAGCGCATCGCGCGTGCTGCGCGTGCGATGGGTTTGGGCGCGACGAACAACATCGGACTGCCTGACGAAAAGCCCGGCATCGTTCCGGATCGCGATTGGAAGCGCGGCAATCTCAATGCTGGTTGGCTCGGCGGTGAGACGCTGCTGACAGGCATCGGCCGCGGTTATCTGCAAGTCACTCCGCTGCAACTTGCCGTCGTCGCGGCGCGGATGGCGAGCGGACGTGCCGTCGTTCCGGTTCTGCGCAAGCCTGACAATCCGGCGGCGACGCAAGCGGTTGCGTTTGCCGACCTGCCTTTCCGATCCGCAGATTTCGACGCGGTGCGTGGCGGCATGTCGGCTGCCGTCAACGACACGAAGGGTTCGGCGACGGCGGCGCGGCTTGGTGACGGCAAAGGACCCGTTGCGGGCAAGTCAGGCGTTTCCGAGATCGGCGCGCGCGGGACGGATAGCGCCGACCGATCGAGACGCAATCACGCATTGTTCGTCGGCTACGAGCCCGCAAATGCGCCGCGCTATGCGCTTGCTACTGTCATCGAGCATGCCGGTGACGGCGCGGTAGCCGCGGTTCTTGCGCGCGATGTCCTTGCGCTTGTCATCGACCGTGACGATCACGATCGCAGCAAATCGGGTGCCGATGGCAGCGAGGTTCCGCCGTTGAGTAAGCGCGCGGAGGAGGCGGGGTAATGGAGACGATCTATTCCGCGTGGAATACCGGCCAGCCGCTTCGCATCGGCGCCAAGCTGTTGCGTATCCATTGGCCCGTGATTGCCACGGTGTGCCTGCTTGCGGGAATCGGCACGGCGACGCTTTATTCCGTGTCGGGCGGCTCGTTTGTCCCGTGGGCGGAGCGGCATACGCTGCGTTTTCTCGTCATGCTCGCCGTCGTCGTCATCATGGCGACGGTACGTCTCGAAGTCTGGATGAAACTCGCCTATCCGGTTTATGCGGTGGCCCTGCTGACGCTGGCCCTCGTGCCGTTCGTCGGTGTCGAGGCGCTCGGCGCGAAACGCTGGATCGGGGCGGGCGCGATCTCGTTTCAACCCTCAGAGTTGATGAAGCTCGCTTTGGTGGCGGCGCTCGCGCGCTACTATATGTGGCTGCCGCAGGAAGACGTGCGCCGCGTGCGTTATATTCTCATTCCTCTGGCAATGATCGGCATTCCGGTGCTGCTGACGCTGCAGCAGCCGGATCTCGGCTCGGCAGCGTTGTTTCTGGTGTTGGGGCTGTCGCTGATGTTTCTCGCAGGTGTGCCGCTGCGCTATTTCGCGCTGGGCGCGATCCTGGCCGTTGCGGCGATGCCGGCGATCTGGTCGGGCATGCACGGCTATCAGAAGCGTCGCATCGAGGTCTTTCTCAATCCAGGGATGGACCCACTCGGCGCCGGCTATCACATCATGCAGTCGAAAATCGCACTTGGCGCAGGCGGGATCGCTGGCTCGGGCTTCATGCACGGCACGCAGAGTCAGCTCGATTTCGTGCCGGAGAAGCACACGGATTTCATCGCCAGTATCATCGGCGAGGAGTGGGGTTTCACGGGCATGATGCTGCTCATCGCCATCTATGCGGCGCTCATTCTGATGATGATGCTGATGGCGCGCCGGTGCGATAACCGTTTTGCGCGCTTGGCCATCGCAGGCTCGGCGATGACGTTCTTCATATACGTCTTTATCAATCTGGCGATGGTGACAGGCCTCGTGCCCGTCGTCGGCATTCCACTGCCACTCGTGTCTTATGGCGGGACGTCGATGACGACGCTGATGATCGGGCTCGGCATTGCCATGTCGGCCTATGTGCACGGGCGCGACGGACGGCGCTGAAAGCCGCGGAACTTGCCCGTCCGGTCGTCCGGCGGGTGGTCAAAAAGCCCCATTTTCTCAATCGCGTGGCGAATGTGAGGGAGGGGGGTGGACAGAGCCCGCCAGCGATGCTATGCGCTCCGGTCTCGGGGCCCGTTCGGGCCCCTTCGCCGTCCTTGGAGGCTTCGCGCCTTCGATATTCAGGCGGTGTTGGTACGGGTGATTAGCTCAGTTGGTAGAGCAGCTGACTCTTAATCAGCGGGTCGAAGGTTCGAGTCCTTCATCACCCACCAATCAAAGATATTTCGCGTGAATTCAGCAAGCTAAGTCTTACAATTGCAGCTGATTAAAAAAATTCGCTGATTTTCTCGAGCTTAGGCGAACCGCTCCGGGTTACGAATTGTCCGTGAGGACAGGTCGCCCCTTCGAAGCGGAGCCGACAGCTTTAATCGTGCCCGCGTGTCTCGGGTCTGCTTGCTCTGTAGTCCCGCAAGCGTTCTCGCTGGAACAGGTCAATTTTGACAGCATGTTCAAGTACAGATGACTTAGACCAGCGATGTCCCCCTAGAAGCGTTGTCGGGCCTGCGGTTGTTTTGCTTGTCTGTCTCGATTGCGCACAGAATTTTCTGTAGCGGACGTAGTGTCACGGACATCCATCTTTTAGAGTAGCCGTAAGTCGGAGGTGGCGGCGAATAGTTTGTTTCGAGGTCACGGGGACAGGTGTCATGGCCGCTTTGCAGACTCAAAGTGTTTGCGGTGTCTCGGTCGTGATGCCCGTTTATAACAGTGCACGTTATCTCGACGCCGCAATCGACAGCATTCTGCGCCAGACATTTTCGGATTTTGAATTTCTTATCATCGACGACGGGTCCACGGACGGCTCCTACGAACGTCTTCTGGAATGGCAAAGGCGCGATGAGCGCATCCATTTGATTGGTCGTCCACATCGGGGTATTGTCGCTTGTCTGAACGAGGGACTCGCGGCTGCACAAGGCGCGATCATCTCGCGCATGGATGCAGACGATGTGTCTTTCCCCCAACGCCTCGAGCGACAAGTCGCGTTTCTGAAAGACAATCCCGGCATCGCTGTCGTGGGTTCGGCAATTCGCTTTATCGACATCGACGGAAATCCGCTTTCGACCGCCGCATATCCCACAACGCCGGATGAGGCGATGGTGGCGCTCGATCGGGGAAACGCGCCTGTAGCGCATCCCGCGATTGCGATGCGCCGCGATGCGGCACTCGCCGTTGGGGGATATCGGCCTCTCTTCGATTTTGCTGAAGATTTCGACTTGTGGCTCCGGCTCGTCGAGCACCATCAGATCAGCAATCTGCCGGACGTGCTGCTCGAGTTTCGCGTGCATGGTAAGAACGTCTCGACCACGCGACGTTGGGAGCAGGCACTGGCGGCACATATCGCCAGATTTTCTGCGAAGCGCCGACGAGCCGGGTTTCCGGACCCGGTCGAGGGCGTATCGAATTTAAAGTTGGAGCATCTTGAAGAATTACATCTTTCGGCTGCGGAACGTTCTTCTGTTCTTGCTGATCTGGCCGAAGCCGCGCTGGTTTCGTATGAGGCTGGGAAACGGCATAGCTATCTTCTGCATGCGTTCGATAGTCTCATGGCCAAAGATGAGCTAAAATCCTCACGAGACCGCCGTTCCGCACGAAAGCTCATCGCACGATTGTGGATGACGAGCGCACCATCAGATGCAGCTCGCCTTACGGCGCAGATTACGAGAAAACTCGCAACAGGGCGGGATTTGCGAGCCATGTCAAATCAGGACGCTGTCCATCGCTGGCTTCTGCACGGTTCTGATCCGACAGGGCCGCTGACAGGCGCCCCGCGGGACCTGCTGTCGGCCCAAGGGATGCAGCAGCTCGTGATTGAGGGAGACGCACACGGCGTTCTTCCTATCCTGATGGACAACATCCCCGGCCTCAAAGACAACGACGATTATGAGCTTGCCCGGAACGACGCGCTATCGAGAAGGCGCATCGGTACGACATTCTCCGCAATGCTGCGCATCCACTGCGATGCGATACTCCGTGCGGCCAAAGATCTTCCGCTGACTGTCGTTAAGGGACAAACCTTCGCGCGAGTGCTTTACCCGAAGCCTTCTTTCCGGCCGTTCACCGATATCGATCTGCTTGTTGCGCCGGATGCTGTTCCGGCTATCAGCGAAATTCTCGCAGGCCACGGATTCGTAATGGTCGAGGACGGTCATGATCCCGTACGGCTGGAAACGAAATGGCTCCATCGCGACAACGCGACGTTGATGGTCGAAGTGCACACGAACCTGGTCCATCATCCGAAGTTGAGGTCAGCTCTTTCGCTAGCTTACGAGGACATCGCCGATGGACCGGAGTCGGCCGCTGCTTTAATGACAATTGCGGCCCTCCATGGAGCGTTACATCGGTTCGAACGCCTCCGGCAAGTCGTCGATATCTGCCAAGCCGCCAGGCATCTTTCGACACCTAAAGACGAAGCTCTGTTCGCGCGGATGCTGGACAAGAGCGGGGCAAGATTTGCGGCGGTCGCTGGACTGGAACTAGCTTACAGCATTTTCGGTGAACCGCGTTGCCGGGAAATCGCGCGTGAGATCGGTCCGACGAGATATACTTTTTTTGCGCGGGCACTCGTTGGGCGATCGGCAGTCGTCTCGACAATGAGCAGCGCTCGCTTGTATCATTCCTGGCGACGGCAGTTATTCCGGATGATGCTCATGAAAAGTCGGACCTTCCAAGGGAGGCGTAACATTGCACACCCGGAAGGGGCCTTCGACCCGGCAGACACGTTGGTGCAAAATCGTTTAGAGTGAGGGTATCTCATGCTCCATCGAACTGTTCCCAGGCAAGCCTTCGGGTTCTTTACCGAAGAGATGGACGGCGAAAGCGTTCTGTTTCGTCTCGGCAGGCCTAAGGCCATTCACCTGAACGAGACCGCCGCTTTGATCTGGAAACTGAGCGATGGTACACGGTCGGTCCAGGATCTGATTGATTTTCTGAAAGCCGAATATCCGGATGCGCAGTCCGACGTGGAGGTCGATGTCGAGCGCGCGGTCGCCGACCTGATGCGGGTAGGCGCGCTTCTTTCAACGGAAGCAAAAAGCGCAACGCCTTAGAGAACGAGAGAAGCCGGCGATGACCGCTACAGGACGGAGATGGAGAACTCGCGTTCGATGTCATCGAAAATGCGGTCGGCCGGTCCAGCGCCTAGAAGCTCGCGAAAATGTTCTTTGATCTCGGCGGTCGGTAAGCCGAGCTCGTGAAATCCAAGCATGTAGTTTCTTATCCGGTCTTCCCAGATGTTTCGGTAGGGCGTGCCCATGGGCCGCTGAAAGCGATGGAGCCATCTGAGAAAAGGCAGACAGAGCGTACGTCCTCCGCGTTGCCTGAATTTCTCGTGGATATAGCCTTCCTCACCTCCGAACCCACGGAACAGCGGATTGAAGCCGGGCCAAACAGTGCGTCGGCACGCGAATAAGCCGAGCCCTTGCATGGGAATGTCAAAAGGTGGCGCGTCCACATGGACGGCGCGCTCGTCCGTCCCCCAATAACCGTACATTCCTCCGCGCCAAGCAGGCTCGAAATGTGTCGCCAGTTTTGTTAAGTCATCATAGACGAGGGGGCCTTGGACGAGGTCGCGGGTGTCTGGATTGGTGTCGAAGTAGTCGAGGAGCTTGGCGATCGCGCCCGGCTCGAGGAATACATGACAGTCCATGCACATGACAAACTTGCCGGTTGCTTCTTCGAATACCGCATCCCTGATGGCGGTTCCGGCGCGCGTGTTCGAAGGGACGTAGCGATAGTTTGAAATATGCGTCTCGAGCAGCTTCAGAGATTCCGAGCAGGGGCCGTCCGGGTGATTGTCAACGACCAGAAAGTCCGTCCGGTCGAGGATTTCCGGATGATACATCCGTAGAGCCTGCAGAGAAAAATAGACCCCGTCATAGTCGTCATAGGTCGCCATGCCGATCGTCAGCTTGCGCGGCTCCTTGCGCGGTGTCGGCGCTGGAATGGGGAAAGTCTTTTCCTTCTGGGCCGGTTCGGCGGCTGCGCCTTCGCGTCTTGGAAAAATAGACAGGAAGCGTCGCTTTTGATCGGCATTTTGATTGCCCTCGAGAAGCAGCCTGGCCAGCTCGTCGACTGTTCCGTCGAGCTGGCCAAATTCGCCGTAGCGCAGACCTATAGCCGGAGCTTTCCGTGCTAGTTGCGCGATGGCTCGGAATCCTCCGTCGGGGAGATTGCGGGCATTGAGATTGCATCCAACCAAGCGTGCCAGTGTTTCTGCTGAACTCAGGCTATGGATTTTAAGATCGGATCCCCGCTTGAACTCGGGGAAGATGATAAGCCCGCATTGACTTCTTTCCGTCGGCGATCTGGTCGCCGACTGAGGTCGCATCAGCGTGTGTTCACCGGCTGCGAACGTGATCTCGTTCCGAAAGTTCGGAAACTCCGCGACGCGTTCGGCCGCGCCGGGCTTGAGAACGAGTGCTCGCGGAAATCCCAATAACTTTGCGGTGTCGTCGGTTAAGAGGACGACTTCGTCTGTGAGGTAGTCGAAGCCACGTGCCGAAAACCAAGAAGTCAGGGACGATTTGCCGGCGCCGCTCTCACCGGCCAACAAAATCGCTTTATCGCCCCAGGCTACGGCACCGGCGTGAAGCGCGACCGCGCTTGCTAGGTCCGTCACGAGATCACGGACAACTGCTTCCATCACGAACGTGAGAAGATCGCCTTCGGTCAGGTCCGAAACGGTCTCCGCATTCCTGCTGCTCAGGGAAAAGAGCCCGTCGTCTTGCACAGAAACATCGATAGTACACGCGCGAGCTGATGGCTCGCCCGTGAGGTTATCTTTGAAGATCCATTTGACGGTCGAAGAGATCGCAGGGACACAACGGACCCCGACGATCTGATCATGCAGCTTGACCCATAAGGTCTTTGAAGCAACGGCATCCATAACCGCACCGCAGAACTAAAACTCATGGCATTTTGTTCAGAGGGCCCAGCCGCGTTACGGTATCGGCGCCGCTGTCGTCGTAGTAGTCACTGTCGTTGTTGGAGTGGGTGTGGTTGTTGGAGCGGCTGTCGTCGTCGCAGGTGCAGACGCCGCTGCGTGGGCCGGGACGATCACGCTGTTGACCAGCGGTTTGGTCCATTTCGAGGGCATCATGATGGTCGCGAGAACGCCACCAATGAGCACTGTTCGCATAACCTGTCGTCGATCAAATTTCTTGTCTTCGCTGTCCATAATGGCCCCGCGTTTTTGCCCAAAAAATTTCGACAAATGCATTACGAATTTGTAAATTATAGCCGATTCCGAATGTATAAATGTTGCGTAAAATCTACTTTCCACATTTTTTGAATCGACCTGCTGTCAGAAACAAAGGGGCTATGGCCTAAGAGCGAGGGCTTATATCGGCGGACCCACGTAAATGCTGCGTTGGCGACTGCCCGCAGACGTCGGCTCCCCAGAGCATAGCGGCACAGCGGAAATAAGTCGTCCGGGTTCGGATTTTGCTTCGGCAGCGGCTTTGGTGCTCTGGGCTTTGTAAACGTGCGGCACCCGTGATCACTCTTGACGCCCGCTGACTTCTCTTGACGATATCGAAGTGCAAAACCCAATTGAATTCGTTCGAAATTACGTTGTCTCTTAATCAGCGGGTCGAAGGTTCGAGTGCTTCATCGCCCACCATTTGATTCAACCGCTTAGCCCAAATGCTGCCTTTCATTCCGACTCTGTAGTCAACGTTCCATTCCGACTCTTGTCCGCCGATTGTTCTCGATTTCGGTTGCTTCCGATCCACGCACGGCGGCCTCTTGCAGGGGCGATGCGCTGGGTCTCGGTCCGCTTCACGTAGAGCCTGACTGCTTCCGGAGTTTTGCGCCCGGAAAGCGCCATTACACCTTGTTCGGTGAGTTCGGCATTCGCGAGTTCCGTGAGACCGCAAGCAAATCAATGGGACCGCGGCGAGATGTAGTTCGCCTGCTGTGACGAGCGCCTTGTGGAGTGCATCGGCTTCTTCGCGTGACGCCGGTCGCGTAGCTTGAGCATAGCTCTTGCCGAGGGATTGGCGATGAATTGGGCACCCCTGCTTTTAGATCACGAGTGGCAGGGGCCCAATTCTTCCTTGGCGCGGTTACCGGGCGACGATTTTGACCCTAAGCGGACGTCGCCTATCGCTCACCTGAGATATGCAGTGTCTGTAACTCCAACTCCAATCTGCGCATGGTTCTGCGCTTTTGTGGGCAGTCGCCAACCTTTCACCAATCCATAGATCGCCGGTATCACGATCAACGTCAGTAACGTGGATGAGACCATACCGCCGATCATTGGCACGGCGATACGCTGCATGACCTCAGAACCTGTGCCGGTGCTCCACATGATGGGCAGCAATCCAGCCATGATAGCAACAACCGTCATCATCTTCGGTCGGACGCGTTCAACTGCGCCGACCATGATGGCACGGTAGAGGTCTTCACGCGTGAATTGCCGTCCTTGAAGCAGACATTCCGCCTGGACTTCGCGCTTGGCGTTATCGAGATAAATCAGCATCACGACGCCGGTCTCGGCCGCAACGCCGGCAAGAGCGATGAAGCCAACGGCAACTGCTACCGACAGATTGAAGCCCAGCCACCATATCAGCCAGAAGCCGCCGGCGAGTGCGAATGGCAGAGACAGCATGACGATGAGCGTTTCAGTCAGTCGCTGAAAGTTCAGGTAAAGAAGTAAGAAGATGATCATCAGCGTTACCGGCACGACCATCTGCAAGCGTGCCTCGGCGCGCTCCAGGTATTCGAACTGTCCCGACCACACAAGATAGGTGCCGGGCGGCATCTTCACCTGTGCGTCCACCGCCTTCTTGGCATCGGCGATGTAGCCGCCGAGGTCACGGTCGCGGATGTCGACGTAAACGTAGGTTGCGAGCTTGGCGTTCTCGGTGCGGATCGTGGTGGGGCCGCGGGTAAGTTTAATATCGGCGACTTCCCCTATCGGAACCGTACCATTGCCGCCGGGCAACGAGACCACGACATCCTTCGCGATCGCCTGCGGATCGGAGCGCAGATCGCGTGGGTAGCGGATCGCAACCGTATAGCGCTCGCGGCCTTCGACAGTTGTCGTTATTGGCTCGGCGCCAAGCGCCATCGCCACGACATTTTGCACGTCGGCGACCATCAAACCATAACGGGCTAGCCGCTCTCGGTTCGGAATGATCTCCAGGTAATAGCCGCCCAACGTGCGCTCGGCATAGGCGCTTGAAGTGCCTGGTACAGACTTAACAGCCGCTTCGACCTGTCTTGCGACGTTGTCGATTTCGTCGAGATTATTGCCGATCACCTTAATCCCGACCGGCGTGCGAATGCCGGTCGAGAGCATATCGATCCGCGCCTTGATCGGCATCGTCCAGGCATTGGACACGCCGGGAAACTGCAGTGCTTTGTCCATTTCAGAGATGAGACTGTCCGTCGTGACACCCGGTCGCCATTCTTCCTTTGGCTTGAGATTGATGATGGTCTCGAACATCTCCGTCGGTGCGGGATCGGTGGCCGTTTGCGCGCGGCCCGCCTTGCCATAAACAGACGCCACTTCTGGAAAGGACTTGATGATACGATCCTGCGTCTGCAACAAATCAGCCGACTTCGTGATCGAGAGACCCGGTAATGTCGTCGGCATGTAGAGCAGCGTTCCTTCATTGAGATTCGGCATGAATTCGGTGCCGACCCTGCTCAGCGGCCATATCGAGATCGCGAGAAGGATTGCCGCCAGCGCAATGGTCAGCGTCTTCGCCTTCAGAACACCCTTGATGATGGGACGATAGACCGCGATCAGTGCGCGGTTGATGGGGTTCTTTTCTTCGGGAATGATCCGGCCGCGTACGAAGATGACCATCAACGCCGGCACCAACGTCACCGACAGAAGTGCAGCAGATGCCATTGCAAAAGTTTTGGTGAAGGCTAGCGGCCCGAACATCCGCCCTTCCTGTGCTTCAAGCGTGAAGATCGGAAGGAATGAGACTGTGATGATTAGCAGCGAGAAGAACAAGGCCGGTCCCACCTCGGCAGCGGCCTCGGTGAGGATTTGAATTCTCGGCTTGTCCTTTGGCGCTCGTTCCAAATGCTTGTGGGCATTCTCGATCATGACGATAGCTGCATCGATCATTGCGCCGATGGCAATAGCGATACCGCCAAGACTCATGATGTTGGAGCCTATGCCGAGTACCCGCATCGCAACAAACGCCATCAGGATGCCGACCGGCAACATCAGAATGGCGACTAGCGCACTTCGAAAATGCAGCAGGAACACGATGCATACGGCAGCAACGACGAGACTTTCTTCGAAAAGCGTATGTTTGAGCGTTTCGATGGCCCGGTGGATCAGCTCGGAACGGTCGTAGACCGGCACAACTTTCGTTCCCGCCGGTAGCGAAGGCGCGATCTCCTTCAGTCGCTCTTTGATATTGTCGATAACGGTGAGCGCATTGGCACCATAGCGTTGCAAGGCGATTCCGCTTGCCACCTCGCCGTTGCCGTTAAGTTCGGCAATGCCGCGGCGTTCGTCACCGGTTGTTTCGACGTGCGCGACGTCCTTCAAGAGAACAGGCGTACCGCCGTCAGACTTGACGACGATGTTCTGAAGGTCTTTGACGCCTTTGAGATAACCGCGCCCGCGCACCATGAACTCGTGCTCGGCCAACTCCAGTGTCCGTCCGCCGACATCCATGTTGTTGTCTCGAATGGCATCGCGGACTTTGTCTAAAGGAATATTGAAGCTTCGGAGCCGGCTTGGATCGACGACAACGCTATACTGTTTAACGAAGCCACCGACACTTGCGACCTCGGCGACTCCTTCAGCCTTCGACAATCCGTAGCGAACTTCCCAATCCTGCATCGAGCGCAAATCTGCGAGCGACTTATTCTTGGATTGCAAGGCATACTGATAGACCCAGCCGACCCCGGTAGCATCCGGCCCGAGCGTCGGAGTGACGCCGCTCGGCAGACTCTTTGCTGCGGTATTCAGGTATTCAAGGACACGCGAACGCGCCCAATAGATGTCGGTACCGTCTTCGAAAATGACGTAGACGAACGAGACGCCGAAGAAGGAAAATCCTCGCACCACTTTGGAACGGGGAACTGTCAGCATTGCGGTCGTCAGAGGGTAGGTGACCTGATCCTCGACTACTTGCGGCGCTTGACCCGGGAACTCGGTATAGACGATGACTTGCGTATCGGAGAGGTCGGGGATGGCGTCGAGCGGAAGTGTCTTTACCGCCCAGATCCCTGCCACCACGGCAAATGCGGCTGCGATGAACACCAGCATAAGATTCTTCGCCGACCAGGCGATGAGGCGCGCGATCATTGGCTGGCCTCCGTCGTTTGGTGCGTTTCGAAGCCCTTCAATGCCGATTGCAAATTACTTTCGGCGTCGATGAGGAAGTTGCCGTTGGAGACGACACGATCCCCTTCCACAACGCCGCTCATGACCTCGATATAGCCGTCGCCGCGCCGACCGAGCTTCACTTCTCGGGGCTCATAGCGACCGTTACCGAGATCAACGAGAACGACCTGTCGATTTCCGCTGTCGATCACTGCACTCGACGGCACGGTTAGCGTGGTAGCATTACCGGTGGAGATATCGACGTCGCCGTACATGTCCGGAAGCAGTGCCAGGTCCGAGTTTGGCAGTTCGATCCGCACTGGAATTGTACGCGTCTCCTTGTTCAATTGCGGATAGATGACTGTGACTTTGCCTTTGAATGTGCGGCCTGGACGCGCGCGCGCCGTGACCGTCACGGGTTCTCCTGGCTTCACGCCGTTTATGTCGCCTTCGGCAACATCAGCCATCATCCACACGACCGAAACATCGGCGATCCGGAAGCCAACATCGCCGGCTTTGAAGCCTTGTCCATCGCTCCAGTTCCGTTCGAGGACATATCCGTCAATGGGGGAGCGATACGTGAATGTGTCTGGCACGCTCCGCTCACGCTTCACCTCGTCCATGAATTCTTCCGGCACGCCGAGATTCTGCAGTCGACGTGTGGCTCCGACGACGCCGGCAGGTCCTTTGAGTCCTGGGAGCTCGGATGCTTCGTCAATTTTCGTCCAAGTCTGCTCGATCAACAGGCGCGCGGCTTGGTTCAAGACTTCTTGGCCGAACACCTTAGCCAACGCGTCACCTTTCATGACATGTGTGCCTGTCGTTACCGGTCCAACCGACACGACGTACCCGTCGAACCGCGGCGCCAACACGGCAATGCGTTGCTCATCAAGCTGCACCACACCAGGTGCCTGGATGGTTCTGACCAGCGGTCGTCTCGTTACCGCGACGGTCTCAACGCCCGTACGTTGAATTTTGCCGGCTGAAACCTTGATGGAGCCGTCGTCGCTATCCTCGCCTTCGTAGACGGGAATGTAGTCCATCCCCATCGAATCCTTTTTCGGCACGGGCGATGTGTCTGGCAGGCCCATGGGGTTGCGGTAGAATTTGATTTTCCTGGTGCCGCCGCTGTCGACAGGTTTCGTTTCCGGCTTTGCTGTCGGTGAAGACGATGTCCCGTCTTCACCGACATGAACAGCAATGTAAGGCCTGCCGTCATCGGTCGTTTTGGGTGTCGGCGAATAGAGCGGCTTGCCGTCGGGATCGCGGTAATAAATGACAGGCCGCGATTCCTCGGCGCGCGCTTCGGTAATGACCGCTGCGGGAGTCAGCGGAAGTTTGAGCAGGTTTGTTTGACCCGCCCAAATACCAGCTCCCGTCGCAGCCGCTAGCGCTGCGACGGGAGCCGTTCCCCTTATCAAGGCGTTCATTGGACGGCCTTGACGACGAGCTTGTTTTCGACTGTGCCAGTCTCGCCTTGCACCTTCGCGCCAAGTGAGAGCGCCCATTGGCCGGCCATGCCGAGATCGGTCTTGAACTTGTAGACACCGGGTTCCGTCGACGAAACCGCCTCGATTGGCGCGGTCATCGCTTCCATACCGTCAGGACCCATATCGATACGCTTGGCAAAGATCACAGCGTCAGCGACTGCGCGGCCGGACGGCTTGTGCACGAGCTTCACCGAAATGACGGCAGCGCCCTGCTTCACTTCCTTGTCCAGGAGCTGGAATTCGTAGTCCTTAGTGTCGGCAAGGGCCGAAGCGGCCATGCCCATGAGAAGCGCGACGCCGAGGGCAGCCGCACGCAATGAACGACGTTGCATATTGGTTGTCTCCGATTGTCATTGAGCCCGCACAGGCCGTCATGGCCATGCGTATGAGGGGCACGGCGACGAGCCGCGACCGCACAATCACGCTGACTGCGTGGGCTCAGACGCTCGGAGGTCGAAGTAAGGGCGGGATTTGAGAACCAGCGGTGACCGGCGTAGGCGCAGGCGCCACTCCGCGGCTGACAACATCACGATGAAAATGGGCATCAGAAATCGGTGCCGACAACGGCTGAAAACATTTAACGAGGCAGTTCGCCATCTCGGGGCAGAACTTCTGCGGGCAATGAGGGCAGGACTTGCCGGTTTTGTGGCAAGGCATCGCGTCAGATTGACCGGACATCGTCGTGTCGGCAGAGGCTGTCGCACCGCTTGAGATGGCGAAGGCATAGGTCGCCGTAAGCGGCATGGCAATGAGAGCGCTCAGTATGGCAAGCATACCGAGAATCCCAAACCAGCGCTGAAACAGACGCATCCTCATGGGGTGCAGAGTGCCATACCTCGTCGTGCGCCGCAATAAGGGGAGTGAGGCCGTTCAGTGGCTTTTGCTGACGCAATGCTTATGCTGCGACAGCACGTCGATGATGCGGCATTCCGCGATGCGGCCCTTCGCACAGCTACGGATCATCGTCTCCAGCTCGTTCTTCAAGGCCTGCGCCGAGTTACGGCACGCTCATCATAAAGCCGCCATTTGCCCTCGGGCCTTGGCGCCTCCGGCATCCGGCACTTTTAAAGCCTGTTGCCGCAATGAACCGACCGCTGGAAATATCCTTGGGAGCGCACCTCGATTACATTTTTGCATTAGTGCAGACGGCGGCCAAGGAACATGAGTGCTTTCATGGTGGCGTGTTGCCCCAACACCGACGTATCGCGATGGCCCGCATTGTAGTCATCGATAATTGCTTGAGCGATAATTTCGAAAAGTGATGCAAGCTCTTCATCTTCGACACGGTGTATTTCGATAAGTTCGGTACACGCGAGCCGTATTGCGGCCTTGAGTTCGATCGTTTCGAGATCGCCGCTCATCAGGCGGGAGCAAACGAGCTTCACGACAACACTCCCGTGCAGTTGAAGGCGGGAGCGTATCGATAATCACTCTCAGTCAGCAGAGCCCTTGCTGTGTAACTGCCGATGGTTTCGTTTATCAGAGTGCAGATGGAATGTCAGCTGCAACTCGCAAGTCTCAGCCAACCTGGGGCGACGTATTATTTTTCGCTCTTGTAATGCGATGATTACTACTTACATTGCATTGATCGAGCTTCGCTGAAACCGACTTGGCCTCGCCCGCGGAGCGCGCTTGACCGACGACCTTCCAAAAGAGTCTCGACCAACTCTTCCTGACTTCGTCGGGGGGCAAACGCGTTCATCTAATGAGAAATTTTATCTATGCAAACTGGAACCGTGAAGTGGTTCAATAGCCAAAAAGGCTTTGGCTTCATCCAACCTGAAGACGGCGGCAACGACGTATTCGTCCATATCAGCGCGGTAGAGCGTGCAGGTCTGGGAAACCTAAGCGAAGGGCAAAAAGTCTCTTTTGACGTTGTTGCCGATCGCCGTAGCGGCAAGTCTTCCGCAGATAACCTTCGCGCCGTGTAATGGCATGCCGGAGAAATAGATCGGGCTCGACCACGGATGTACTGGCGATAAGTTCGATCGAATGGACCCGCGCCTGGCTTAGCCGCCAGTTGCGGGTTTTTTGTTTTTTTCGAGCGCGTAGGAGACAAGCTGAATGGCAATGACGCCGAGAAATCCGACCAACACTGCCGCTACAAAGTTGCGCCGGGCTCAAGAAGCGTCGAAGGCAATGAAAGACCATGAAGCGGAGCGGCACGCTGTACGGGCGAAAACGGAACGTCTCCGTGCAGAGCGATTGGCGCGAGAGGCCATCGCCCCGACCAATAAGAAGAAGTCAAAAAGATAACCGCGCCATCAATAAGGAATATCGCGGTAATACACACCTTCCCGTTTCATTTTCCACCAATGCCGCATCTGAAGTGGGCCTATGTAGACACAGTCGCCCATCGCTATGCTAATTTCCAGCTTGTCGCCGCGCGCATCAAATTCGCTTGCCGCCATCGCGAACGCCTCGGCCTCGATATCAAACGACACTTCGCGACCGTCTATTGTAAGCGTGTAGGAAGGAAGCGCCATTTAGCAATCTGCCTTTCAATATGCTTCGTGACCCAATCAAAACTTGATGGCGCCGTAGGATCGGCCGCAACCGGTTGTGGTTAGCTGGATCCTCGGTGATGCTTCGGCAAAGTTCGCGTATCTTCGACCGGGCGAGCAACGTGATAGCCGTAGGACCTCAAGTCCGAGAGTGCTGTCATTGAATCGATGCGGAAAACATCTAGCGCGGCATCCGACATTCGAACTTCATAAGCGCGGCTCCAGTTCTCTTGATACGATGCGGCTGGCGGCAGATCTGATCCACACTTTTGGAGCGAAAAGCCAAGCACGCCGGAATTCCCGCTCGTGAATACGTAGACCATCGGTGCCAGCTCCATATTTCGACAATCCTCAGAAGAGCAACGACGTTCTAGTTGACAGATTTGGAAGTTGCAGACAGGTGGCGTGGTCGACCGGCTCTTGCGAACCCAATTGCGGCCGCAAGAGAATTCAGGGCTTTTTCTTTCCGCTGGTGCTCATCGTCGAGCCAAGTGCGGCGCTCTGGAACCTCGGCACGCCCGGACCTGGCTTCGGTTTGTCCGCCTTCGGTTTCCTAATTTCACGATTGCTTCTTCGCTGACCTTTGGGCATTCGTTCCACACCGGTTTTGAGAAAAAATCACATGGGTTAAACTTAACCGAGGCGGGGCCACCGATAGCCACGGTCCAAAAGCGACAAGTAATGTTCCATTGCCGGTCTGATGTCGGACAAGCGATCAGCACGATAGTCTTTGACCAGATGCTCGACTTCCTCCCAGCTGAAGAGCTGAGAGGGTTTCGATGCCGTGACATTTGCCGATCGGGTTTCTACAACTGCATCATTGTATGCTCTGATGAGGCAAACACTGCGCTCCCGCTCTTCGCTGGAGAGCAGTGCGAAGGATGCTAAACAACTGCTGATATCCGGCATTTGCGCGCTCCAAAATTCCTTGAGCTAAGCCATATCGTCGGTGGAGGCTTGTGGTGCTTCCACCTCGTCGTCATCTTCGATCTCAATTAAAAGATCTTCAGAAGGCGACGGGATTTCTGATTCCTTCTCGGCGCTCTCATCGGCCATTCCCGACTCATCGACGTCGTTTATTGGGACTTTGGCCTGAGGTTTTGTTGGCTCTGGCGGACGTTTGAACCTACCTGGCCGTTGTTTTCCGAGCGTCTCGAAATCGACCCGAACGATCGACGAGGTGTTGGAAATCGTGCCGCAGTGCGGACAAGCTGGCTGCAGGCTCATCAGATCATAGTATCGGCTGCCACAGGTTTCGTTTCCGCAAGTCTGCTTTGTCCCGCGCTTAGTCTGCAGGGCGGATCTTGTGACGACGTGACTTGGGAGCATATTCGTTACCTCTCGCCGGCGTTGGAGCGACGTGCACATGACGGCGGCGAAATGCACGGGGTCTTGAATTCATTCTGCTAGTTGAGAATCCTCGGGTAGGTGAGACTTGAAGACGACTGCCGAACTCCAATTCCAAATTTATCGTCGACAAAAAGCGCCAGCTTACGCGAAAACGAAATCGCACGTGCGTAAGCCACCGCGTGGGCTTTCACTCTGAATGCAAGCAGCGCGAGACCCTGGGAGCCGCGAAATACGGCCCAAGCGCCGTCACTGCGTCGCGTGACGCGAATAAAATCATTTTTCATAGCAGGGCTCCTTACGCGCTCCGGAACAAACAATCCGGAACGGGCTAATGATCAAAGCGATTCAAGCCAATAGCTGTCAGCCTGAGAAAGGCAGCATTGGCAGAGGCCCGAATTCGGGACGGAGCAGAATAATGCCAATGCTTAAGGCGCTGTTGAAGCTCGTGCGCCATATATCAAAATCACAGTAGACCTTTGGCATCGGGATGTCCAACCTTTAATCCCTTCGCCGAACGAGACTACTTCTAACAGTTCGATATGTCGTCAGCAGCTCGCTTGTCAGGCGGAATATCAGGTGATGGCCCGATGTTCAGAAGGCCGGAAGGTTCGAGTCCAAATCCCAATCTTGAAGTGTCCGCTTCGCGTTGGCGGGCGACTATAAAAATCTTGAGTACTAGTTGTCCGCTGGCGGGTGGCACCGTTACTCGGGATAGGATTTTTCAGTGTCGGCATGAACGCCTTCGT
The DNA here is from genome assembly GCF_000253295.1 of Hyphomicrobium sp. MC1. Classification (NCBI taxonomy): domain Bacteria; kingdom Pseudomonadati; phylum Pseudomonadota; class Alphaproteobacteria; order Hyphomicrobiales; family Hyphomicrobiaceae; genus Hyphomicrobium; species Hyphomicrobium sp. MC1. The sequence goes on from NC_015717.1 coordinate 1,401,794, forward strand.
GCTGTGGTGCGCCCGGCTGACTAAATAGTATGAACGCCAGCACGTTGCCGGGATCTGACGAGGCGTCGGTGCGATAGGCGGCCAATTTGCCATTCACCGCGGTGGTATACTCGGCGACCACTTCGCCAAACATATTCCGCTGCACGGCGATGGTCTGACCAGCTTTGACGTCCTCGTCGAGCTTTGCGTGAAATTCGACTAAGCCCCCATGCGTAGCAATGATTGGAAACGCGGCGTTGCCAATGAGCATTTTTGCGTCTGCCGCGGTTCGGCCGATAGGCCCGCTAACGACGCCATAATGTTTGAGGACGTTCAAGGTCCCTTCGACGAACAGGGCGATCATATCCCGATCGAGGATGCGCGCCGCTCCGACTTCCGGCGTGAAGCATGGAATGCCGACGTCGACGAACGCGTTGTGCAAGACGCCCGGATAAGCCGCGTCATCCCACATCAAGCCGACGGGATAGAGGTCGGCCATGGTCTTCACGTCGGGGAGGTGGCGATCCCCGATGAGGAAAGCAGCGACTTCCAGACCGGTCGTGCCGGTGTGGAAATCAATCGCCAAGTCGGAGTTCGGTTTCAGGAGGCGATTGAACAAAAGGCCCGCGTGACGGCTTGTGGCGCTTGCGCCGTTCTCGTCTCCCGGCCATTCCCGGTTCATGTCGATGAGATCGGTCCCGCGCCCCGAATTGGGCCAGCGGCGCTGCATGCTTTCGACGGCCGGGCGTGCAATGTCGAGAACGGCCATGACTGTGCCTGACATCTGCGCCGGATCCAGCCGGTCGATCACCGTCTGGACCGTTTGGATCGAGCTCATCTCGTCGCCGTGCACGCCGCTGGTCAGGGTGAAGCGCTTGCCGGGCCGAACGCCCTTGGCAACGACAACGGAGACGTACCAGTGCTGGCCGCCAGGCGTCTCAACGCCTTGGAAATAGAGAAAATGTTTTCGACCCGGTTCGAGGTCGTCGACGTTCAGCCGACTGACAACTTTCTTGCCTTGGATAGACTCGCCCGTGAAAACGGTTTCCGAGTTTGAGCCAACAGTCTTCGCAGTTTCTTCAGAAGCCGCCGCGACAGCGTCGCTGGCGATGATTGCAGAGGTGCCGGCGAGGGCAATCGAATGGGTCATGAAATCGCGACGATCAATCTTGTTAGGCGACATGACAGAGGCCTTTCGTCAGATGGATCCGATAGCTACTGGCAGACCATTTTCGTGTAGCGGCAGGAGAGCGCTGGGAACGGCGGGCGTCAAACGAATTCGCGACGCGACCGTTGCAAAGATTAACCGGCTGTGAAGCTTGGACCCTTCATGAGATCATTGAGACAATGGCTATCGGCCCAGAGTTTAGACCTCGGCAGGTTGGACATGTTGGAGGCAACCTAAAGACATCCTTTGCAATAGGTCTCGCCGAGGCGATCGTCCGTTTCACTTTGTTGCGGGCCGACTTCCGAGTGAAGCCCACGCTCTCAAGGCGTCCAGCGCCGGGCAAAGATCTTGTCCCCACTGCGTCAGTGCGTATTCGACCTTAGGCGGGACTTCCTGATGAATCGTTCGCGCGACCAGACCGTCGCGCTCGAGTTCCCGCAACTGTTGAGCGAGCATCTTCTGGGTGACCTCGGGAATTGCGCGTTCGAGTTCCGAGAAGCGCATCACGGGAGTGGCGTTGAGGTTGAAAAGGATGCGCAGCTTCCACCGGCCATCAATCGCCCTCAGCGCATCTTCGGCAGTGCGCGAAGCATTATCTGTTGGGGCAACGGTATTGCGGCGGGTAAGGGACCTTACTTTTTTGTGCGTACTTGTCATGGAGAAACGATCATCGCTAAGAGGTCCATCGTTAAGCGTTGCGTGCTGTCGATAGGGTCGAAATCCGGCTTATTCGATGCGCGCAATTGGAGGAAGCTTCAGATTGGAGACAATATCCCAAAAATCGACGAACCAACAATGTGACGTCAATCACTCATTCCAAGATGAGGGCGATCGGCTGCACATCGCGGGCAGTATCTGCCGAACAATACGCAGATGGACCTGAAGACGCGATGAGACACGCGGCTATCGAATAATGAGCCGTGGCCTGGAAACGGGAATAACCGGCCGGATCAAGTCAGCAGTACCAACATTTAAATAACGTTCGCCGTCGCGGCGCGCGACTGCGGGCGATTGGCAACCCTCATGGAGGTCTAATGAGCGCCAAAGCCGTTTTCTTAAGTAGCGTTTGCGGTCTGTATCTGATGATCGGTTCCGCCTACGCTGCCGGTCCAACGCAAGAACAGCTGAACAATGCGGAGAATGACGGAGCCAATTGGCTCTATGCCGACCATGACTATCCCGGCCATCGGTATTCGCCGCTCGGTCAGATCAATACGAAAAATGCCGCGGACTTGGCTCAGGTCTGCAGCTACCGCTTCCCTGAGAAGATGCCCGCGCAGACTGCGCCCATCGTGTATAATGGCGTCATCTTCGCAACGACGGCACACTACACGGTGGCGCTCGATGGTGCGACTTGCAAGCCAATCTGGCAGTATCAGTGGAAGCCGCGGGATCACGAAACATTCGTCACGCAGCGTGGTGCTGCGATCAAAGACGGCAAGATCGTGCGCGGCACGGCGGATGGCTATCTCATCGCGTTAGACGCAGAAACCGGCAAGGAAGTCTGGGTCAGGCAGGTCGTCAAACCGACCGACGGCTATTTCTTCAGCATGCCTCCGCTGATTTATGACGACCTCGTACTCATCGGTCCTGCAGGTTCGGAATTTGCCAGCAAGGGCTGGGTCGGTGCGTTCAAGCTGAGCGATGGCGAGCAAGTTTGGAAATTCAACAATGTGCCGGATCCGGGCGAACCCGGTGCCGAAACGTGGGGACCGGATCCAAGCATATTGAAGCACGGTGGCGGCAATCTCTGGACTCCGATGTCGCTGGATGTCGAGAAGGGCTGGCTTTATGTACCCGTCGGTAACCCGGCGCCGGACTTCTTCGATCGGCATCGTCCGGGCGACAATCTCTATACCGGCTCGGTCGTTGCGTTGGATGTCCACACCGGCAAGCTTGCCTGGTATTATCAGGCCGTCCCGCATGACGTGCGTGACTACGATCTAAGTCACGCGTCGCCGGTTTTCACGACGAACATTGATGGCAAGGCGCACACGCTCCTGGCTCTCAACGGCAAGGATGGTCTGCTGCGCGGGTTGGATCGCGACACGCGCACGATTGTCTACAGTGTGCCGTTCACCACGCGCGAGAATGCCGAGGGTGACTTGAAGCCCGAACTTGGACGCGTTTGTCCGGGTCTTCTTGGTGGCCATGAATGGAATGGCGGCGCCTATAGTCCACGTCTGCATGCCTTGTTCATGCCCGCGACCGACTGGTGCAACCACATCGTTCCGGATAAGGAGGCGCCGAGTCCCAAAGGCCAAAACAAGCAAGGTCAGTTCTTCGGCGGAAAGTTCGAGTTTGAGCCTTGGGACAAAGCGCGAGGCTGGGTCGGTGCCTTCGACGATGCGACGGGCAAAAAGCTCTGGCAGTATCAATCTGCGAAGCCGGTGATCGCCAGCGTTGCCGCGACAGGTGGCGATCTGGTTTTTGTTGGCGAGTTGACCGGTGATTTCCTGGCCTTCGACGCCAAGGACGGCAAAGTCCTGTTCAAGCACGATCTCGGCGGACCTGCTGCAGGCGGCGTTGTAAGTTACGCGGTCGGCGGCAAACAATACGTCGGCGTCGTCTCAGGTTTTGTGGGCGGCTATTATCATCAGTTGGCGCCCGCCATCGAGGGCGGCAACCCGACGATTACAGTTTTCACGCTGAAACCGTAACGAAAATCGCTCGGCGCTTCCCTCGGATGCCAAGGTACTTGGAGCGCGGCCGGAGATTTTTCGGCCGCGCTGTTTTTGGGTAGAGATAAAGAAACCTGCGTCGTTGCCTTTGATTAAAGCTCTAGCTTGCTCTTCGTCTTCCAGATTTCACTTCTTATTCGCGCAAGCTTGTAGGCGTCGGGGATCGACAAAGCCCAGACGAAAAGTCCCGCCGCCGCGCGACCGACGAATGATTGGGCCGGCGTCGAGAAATGCCACGTCAGAGCCGCGAGCAGCATCGTGAAGAAGGCAAAGCGCAGTCCTCGTTGCGGTTCGCCGATCGCAACGTGACCGGCGCCTGGTGCTAGGATCGCAAGAGCCAACACAAGATAGGGGTTAAGCGGTCGACGCTCGATCGCAGCAATCATGCGGCCTGCGCCTCATCTGGTGTGTCTAACGAAGAACTGAGATCGCCCAGAGCTGAGAGGAGGCTCTCGAAGATCTTGGGATCGACGCCGGAGCTGTCAAAGCGGCATTGGCGAAAGAGCAGATGTTCGCCGCGTGCGCCTTCGGCGGCCTGCCAGACGAGGCGAAGTCCCCGGGCTGTCACTGCTGCTTCTTTCATCCGAGGATCGGCGAAAATGCGCCGAAGCGCAGGCGCGGAACCGTCGAGCGAGTTTTGCGACGCGTGAGCGCTGCCCTTTGCGAGAATTTCAGCGGCGATGCCGGTCGGTGGATCGAGGACGACGGCATGCGCAGCCGTCAGCGAATAGAATTCGGTGCCGCAAGGTCGAATGAGCAATGAAAATTCCGGAAAATGCGGGCGGGGTTCGATCCGCGTCAATTTCAGCCACAACTGAGGCAATCGACGAATGGTCATCGTATCGGGGACCAGCTCGGCGCGGAGATAGTGTCCGCGGTGAAGTCCTTCAAGCGTCGGGAAGCCGTCGCCGCCGTGTGTGATCTTCGCTTCGGATAGCGCTGCAGCACAACCGTCCAGCAGCGGGCGTCGGGCCGCGATAATCCTTCGGTGCTCCCGCATCGCGACGTTGACGACGATCACGAGGCCGATGAGGGCGAATGTCAGAGATAAGGTCAAGGAATGTCTCCAGCCTGAAAGAGAATGGCGGCGCCGACCGCCATTCCCTTTTTCACCTTCAATAGCCCTGTGGTCGGGGCCATTGCATCGTGAACTGATCTCCACGCCGCACATATTGATAGCGGTGGAAGTGGAACCAGAGCGACGCGACCATGAAGAAGACGAGCATCGCGATGAGCTGGGTTCCATATCCGAGGAACACCGCGAAATATGTTGCCGAGCATAGGATCAGCAACACCAACGCGGGCAATGGGTGGAAGGGATGGATGTAGCCCCGCTTGATCGTTCCGAGTGGCCATTTTCTGCGGAACAGGATCACGTTGAGCGACATGTATGTGTAGCCAAGTAGGCCCGACAGGATCGAGAACGTGATGACTTGGTCGAGCGGCGCGAAGTAGGCAAACACCAGTGCTACCGGAACGAGGAACACGATCGATCGATAGGGTGTCCGGTTCTTCGGATGTACAGCACCAAACCAGGTCGGAAGATAGCGATCGCGCCCCATCGAGAACCACGCGCGGGATGCGTCGTTGATGCAGCCATTCGCCGAGGCGAGTGTCGAAAATACGGTTCCGACGAACAGCAGCACCATCAGCGGCATCGAGCTTGTAAGCCGTGCGGCATCGAACAACGGCGTGACGGCTTGGCCGAGATATTCCCACGGCATCAAGCCCGAGCAGATGTACCACGTCATCGTCGCCGCGATCAGGAGCGTGATGATTCCGGTCATGGTGCCGAGAGGCAATGAGCGCGCTGGTGAGCGAACCTCCTCTGCGGCCTGACAGGTTCCTTCGATGCCGAGGTAATACCACAGGCCAAAATGCAGCGATGCGATGACGCCAAGCCAGCCGTAAGGAAGACCGTTCAACAGGTCCTGATGATGCAGCAGGTCGTTTGTCCAAGGCTTCACCGCTGTAAACAAGATCAGGATCGCGATGAAGGCCACGGCGGTCAGCACCAAGTTCACGGTCAGCGTCGCGTAAACGCCGCGATAGTTGAGCCATGCGAGGAACATGATCGTCAGCACGATGAAGGGCTTATCGTGCACGTCGGCAAACCCGGCCATCGTCCCGACCGTCTGCACGAGATACCCGAGCGTAATAGCATTCGCCGCTTCGAGCATCGTGTAGGCAAACACCAGATAGAGTCCGACGTTGAACGCCATAAGCGGTCCAACGATATGTTTCGCCTGGGCGTACTGCCCGCCGGCTGCTGCGACAGTCGATGTCACTTCGGAATCGATCATCGCGACGCAGGTGTATAGCAAGCCGGCAACCCAACATGCGATAAGCGCCGCGATCATGCCGCCCTTGCCGACGGCGAAGTTCCAACCCATGTATTCGCCGACCAACACGATGCCGACGCCAAGTGCCCAGACATGGCCCGGGCCGAGCACACGCAGCAGAGAGATTTTCTCGCCGTGAACCGCAGTAGACTGTGTCATCGATGGCCCCCTTGGTGCGGCGGATCAATGACAAGCGTGTCGTCGATTTCACCTTCTCTGGATGAGGTCAGAAGCTCTTCATCGTAGGACCTGTCGGTGCTGATCATATCGAAGAGCATCCATAGCCCGAGGATCGCAGACAGAGCCCAGGCCGCGTATTCCAAAAGTACGAAACTATTCATGAGATGCCTCACTTTTTGCCGAAGCGTTCTTCGATGACGTCGCGGTATTCAGTCCGTGAGAAAATGAAGAGCAGGACGAAATACCCGATGATTACGACGGCAGTGACGGCAAGCTCGGCGGTGTTGAAGCTGTAGTCGAAGCGCGATGTGATGAGCGAGGCTGCTGTGTCAGGCGTGAAGCCCAACTTTTCCCATTGAGCCTGTTGCACGGCATTCTGGCCGAGTCCGGCCCATGTCGATTTGTCGGCAACGGGGAGATCAATCTTTCCGCCGCCGGCAAGTTTCAGATAGAGCGGCGTGAACAATGCCGCGAGAACGAGCACGAGAAGAAACAGACTGTCGACGAGCTGGCCGAAGGCAGATTGCTTCGGAGGCTCGTAGTGTGAGTTGGCCACGTTTCCACCTATCAATTCGAATTTGTTATTTTTTCTTGAGGTCGAGGTAGTGCAGGTCGAGACCGTAGATCTCGTCGCGCTCTTCGCTCAGGTGGAAGAGCATCGCGAGGATGGCTGCGGTATTGAAAAGGATGACCAACGCCCCCGCGACGAGGAGCGCGCCGACAACTTCCGATGAGCCCGCGTAATCTTTGATCTCGTAAAAGACGAATGCGTAGAGAAGCCAGAGCACGATAATCGCGGACAGAGACCACATGCGATCGCCGGAGAACTTCCCGGTGATACGAGGGTCTGAATTCGTTTTTTGCATTTTTTCTCCCTTCGCCTCACAGTGCTGCTCGGGTGCAAGGCCGTTGGCGCGCTCTCCCAAACGTTGCGATTTGAGCGTTGCTCCCTGCGACATAAGTGGCGCAGGGGGGCGGCGTTTCGTCAATATTTTTTCGTGATAAGAAACAAATATTCGATGCTGCGATGCGCATGTTCGTGCCGCAGAGCACCAAGCAACTTTAGCCAAAATCAAAATGTTACGCTGCGTGCGCTGCAATGACGTGCCCGGTATTTGAGCAAGATGTTTTATTGAGCGGGCGTCAGCGAGCGTTCATTGGGCGTTTGCGAAGTTATCGGGATGCGAATTTCGCAAGTGCAGGACGGCGGCGGATTTGGGCCTTGCGCTTCTTAGTCAGCCGCTTGATTGGCGTCGGTCGGATAGGAATGAGATGATGATCGCTCGTGCGATCAGTCCGACGGGATAGCGCTTTCTGTTGGCGTTGGGACAGACGCCGACCTGATGAATAAAGAGCGTCAAGTTTTCGTGCGGCTCATTTCCAAGCCTGCAACAAATTCTTTGTTCGGGCATGGGTGCGCTGGGCCCAACGCACCGGCTGTCGGAAGCATCCGTCCATTGTTATCTTCATGCATCGTTGCCTTCTATGCATCGGGTGCTGAGTGCCTCACGCGTATCGCAGCATGAGGCGGAGAGCGCGCGGCGTGCCGATCCACAATCGATTTTTTGACGAGCCGACAGTCGCCGTTGAACGAGCGCTGGCGTCCTCAGTGTTTCTACGGAGGTGTCCAACCGGGGTCTTATCGTTACACGCCTGTTAACGCCCACTGATGACCTGCTCGTACCGGGCAATCGAACAAGGATGCACGTCAGCACACTGCTGTCTTGCTCGCTTCGACAACCGGGGCCGCGCTGCTGAGCGCGGTGAGGGGGTTTCTTCAGGGGAGAATTCAACTTATGAGCTACCGCATCGGCAGAGCGCAATTGGCTCTTTGCACTATGTTTGGTACTGCGGCTTGTGCATCGACTGGTGCCTTCGCCGCGGATCTTTCAATTCCGAACGTTCCCGATGACGAGCAAGTCGTGACGGTCATGCCGAACGGCACTATTCGTCTCGGTGCGATCAAATTGAAGTTCGGGGGCTTCAGCGAATTCGCAACGTTCTGGCGCTCTCGCAACGAAACGGCGGACGTCGGTAGCTCGTTCGGTGGAATTCCATTCGGCAATAGTCCGTTGGCGCATGAGCATGAGACCCGCTTCAGCGCCCGTCAAAGCCGTATTTCGGCGTTGGCCACGGGTGATCTCGACCAATACACGCATCTGTCGATGTATGTTGAGTCGGACTTCCTGGCTGCCGGTACGACGTCCAATTCCAACGAGAGCAACAGCTATACGCCGCGCATTCGCCATTTCTACGGTGCCTACGATAACGACCTGACGGGCTGGCACGTTCTCGCTGGTCAGACGTGGAGCCTGCTGACGACGAATACGAAGGGAATTCAAGCGCGCAACGAAGACATCCCGCTGACGATCGATGCGCAGTACGTCGTCGGCTTCAATTGGACACGAAATCCGCAGTTCCGCGTGGTGAAGGATATTGCTCCGTGGCTTGCGGCCGGCGTTTCTATCGAAAGCCCGTCGACGCAAATCGCCGGTTCGCCTCCTTCGGGCGTCGATGCAAACCATCCGGGCGGATCGCTGCTTAACAGCACGGCGAACTACAGCAACGACATCATGCCTGACGTTGTCGGTAAGTTGGCGTTCGATCCCGGCTGGGGGCACTATGAAATCAAGGGTATCGTTCGTGGGTTTACGGATCGCGTGAACCATAGCAACAACACGATCCTTGCAGGCGGTGGCGGCGCCTCAGCATCGCTGCCGATCATTCCGAAGGCGCTGGAACTGCAGGCGAGCTTCATGGCCGGCAACGGCATCGGCCGCTATGGCGCGGGGCAACAGCCGGACGTCACCTTCAACAGTGATGGAGACTTCGTCGCAATTCCTGCGGTGCAATTGCTGACGGGTCTGGTTGCGCATCCGTTCAAGGGCGACACCATGTATGCCTATGGCGGCCTCGAGCAGAACTTCAAGAAGGTCGATGGCGACGTCGGCTATGGCCTCGATACCGTCAACAACTCAGGTTGCGATATCGAAGGGGGAACGTGCCAAGCGCAAACTAAACGCCTCTGGGAAGTCACGGGCGGCGTCTGGCAGGATATCTATAAGGGCTCGTTCGGGCGTGCCGCTGTTGGTGCGCAGGCCGAGTACATCAAGCGTGAGGCTTTCGATAGCACAGATGGCGGCGCGCCGACGACCGATGACATGATCGTGCTCGGATCGTTCCGCTACTATCCCTTCCAGTAAAGACACTCACCGTCTCTACACTCCAGGCGCTGCTTCGGCAGCGCCTCTTTTTTGAGGGGCTGAGACACACGTCAACTTCCCAAGCGCGAAAACATGCAGCTGCTCGTGCATGTTTCGGAGAACACACGCCGTCAGTATTTACGCGGATGTACGTCTGCGTTCGTCATCTGTCGGACGGCATCGAGCGGAATAACGCTCCATCGGCGATCAAACTAAATTTGTCTGCACGCAATCGAATTGCGCCGGTGGCTACGTTCGCGCTCATGCATTTGCGGCTTGCGAGCACCGAACTTTCAAACTCCCGGATGGAGTGTTCGCAATGCATAAATTTTCACTCGCAGTCTCTGTTTCTTTGCTTGCTCTTGGTTTCGCCACGGCTGCCAGCGCTCATGCCCGGTGCGACGGCGATTTTCAATTCATAAATGGCAGTTGGATCGCAACGCGATATTGCCAACGAGCGGAAGCTGAGCATGTCGCAAGAGCTGAGCACACGCATATCACCCATCATACGGTGAGTTCACGCGACGAGACGCCGGAGGAGTTCTGCCGGTGGCACAACGGTCAAATCGAGACCGATACCTATTGCTCCAGCTACAACGACTGATCCTGTCTCGGAGGGCATCACCGGCGTTGTTTGCAGTTGCAAACGGCGCCGGTCATGCTGAAGCATTCGGTTGCGTCGTAAGGATCAGGCGCTTTCGGTGTTGCCCTGATGCCGATTTTTTTCTGCTCGCATCGGAAGCAACATCTCTTCGAAGCGTACGGCAATCCGCACGAGATCGGCGATGTTGCGAGCGCCCGTCTTTTCCATCACCCAGGCGCGATATGTTTCGACGGTACGTGGGCTGATTTTTAGTGTCAGAGCGATTTCCTTGTTCGAAAGGCCCTTGACGGCAAGATCCATCACTTGCCGTTGACGGTCCGAGAGCTCGTTGACACGGGTCGCGAGCTTGACGGCCTCCTGGTCGTGGTTGCGCTGATTTTCGGTCTCATTAATTGCCGACGAAATGCTTGCGATCAGGCGGTCGGGTGAGAAGGGCTTTTCAATGAAGTCGCGGGCACCCGCTTTTAGCGCTGCGACCGCCATCGCGACGTCGCCGTGTCCGGTAATGAGCACTAGCGGAATCATGGGCCATTTTTTTGCGAGTTCTTTCTGAAGTTCCAGGCCGGACATTCCGGGCATGCGGATGTCGCAGACGACGCATGAAGGAATCTCATTCGCTTGCAAGGCAGAGAGAAACTGTTCGGCCGATGCGAACGAGCATACGCCGAAGCCGTGATTGCTGAGCATCAGAGACAAAGAATCTCGGACGGGTTCGTCGTCATCGATAATCGCGACTGCTGATGCGAGTGTCATGATACAGTACCCCTTGGGAATGAATTTAATCGAATGCGAACGAGGGCACCTTTGCCTTCGTTTTCGAGGATGAGCTCGCCTCCGTGTCCTTCGACAATCGTTTGGCTGAGCGAAAGGCCAACTCCGAGGCCGTCTTTCTTGCTGGACGAACGAATTCCGGATTTTTTCAGATTGAAACCCGGGGGAAAGCCGGGGCCGCTGTCACGAACCTCGATTTCAATGCGGTTGCCGTCGATGTTGTTGGCGCTGATGCTAATCAGTCGATCCTTCGAGGGATCATTTTCGCTCATCGCGTCGATGGCATTGGAAATGATATTCATAAGGACCTGCTCGATCTGCAGCCGATCAACGGCGGCGTTGCGGATATCGCGTGCAACGGTGACCTTTACCGAGGCGCCGGTCCGTTGAAGGTTGGGTTCTAAGAGATCAAGCGCCTCTCGAATTAAAAGATGCGGAGATTGCTCGCCGATCTGCCTGCGTCCCAATCTGATGAAATCGCGAAGGTTGCGGACGACGGCTGCGGTGCGATCCACCTGGCTTGCGACTTTCGAGGCGGCTTCGATAGCGATCTTCCGATCGCCTTCGCCCTTCACGAGATATTCCTGCACCAGCTGAGTATAGTTCGAGATGGCGGTCAAAGGCTGGTTGATTTCATGCGCGATGGCAGTCGTGACTTCGCCGGCGCTGCCCAGGCGGAAGATCTGCGAGACCGAATCCTGGTTGAGGCGCAAGTCCTGTTCGAAGCGGCGACGGTCGGTCACGAGACCGCCGATGGCCAGTCCGGTAAAGGCCAGCACAAGCATCAGCGACTGGTACGTTGTCACGCCCGCAACCTGCGGTCCTGAAATCAGAAGCGCAATGATCAACCCGACCTCTGTCACCACAAGGGCGTAGGTTGCGCCTTTCAGGCCATGGCGCAGCGCAATCCAGATGATGGGGAAGAACATCACGTTGAAGAGCCGAAAATGGGGAAGGCTGCTGAAGCCGAATGCAAAGACGAGCGCGGCGACGATCGCCAATCCTTGGATGCAGGCTTCGAAATTCGGCTTCGGAATTCCGCCGGTGCCTGCGACGATAAGAATGAAGGGTGTGATGATCGAGACACCGATCAGGTCGCTAACGGCGTACCTAAAAATATTGTAAGGAATTCCGGAAGCCGTAAGAACTCCTGAGGCGTAAAGGAGCATTACCGATGCGGTGGCCACGAGGGCAGAACTGATAATCGCGGTCGCCTCGAGGAGCAAAACGTCGCGCAGCGTTCCGAGTCGGATGTCGAATTGCCATCGCGAATGCTGGACCCAGTTCAGCGCGACCGCGTATCCCCCGCCTACGATGATCGGTGAGAGAAGTTGCGCAAGAAGCGGGAGATCGCGGCGCAGAATTATGTCTGAGGCTGCAACGGCAAGTAAGAGGTAAGGCCAGAATCGCCTTCCGAACATAAGGAACGCGGCGAAGGTCAGGCCGATTTCAGGGCTCCACGGCACGATATCGAATGACCGGGTGGATGAGATGATGCTCAGCCATTCCAGTACGACGTAGGCAATGATGTAGGCGGGGCCAATCAGCCAAATCGGGGCAGCTTGCATTCGAGCCATACGATTCGCATGCGTTCTTTCTGTCACCACTACTTGCGACATCGTTCTTTTCCTACGCTGCCTAGCGTCCCGCCACTCCGTACGGGAACGGAGGCTTAGTCACGGACGGTGCGCCACGCAAGCGGACGGCCGGAATTTCCCTCGGTGATAATGGCTCGAATATAGGTTGCTGTCGCGGCGCATTTCGTGCGGCGCGTCGCAACATGACATGATTGTAATCGAGTGCGCGTCTCTGCAATCGGCGAGGTCCAGCACACGGGAAGACTTCCACCGATCGAACGGCGACGAAGCTTGGATTGTGTGCGAGCGAGAGAGCGTCGGGTCGGACGAAATTAGCCGCAGAAACTTCGAGCATCGAACGCAACGCTCGGGGCGGTCGGCTGCAGAAGGTCTGTAACGGCGGAATGAGCCGCCTAGGAACATAGAACGCATGTCGCTGCCAAAATTTTCTTTAACTCATCCGCATTCGGTGGCGGCGATCATCATTCTTATTTGCCTGCTCGGGTTCGGCGCGGTGTCGCGCATGCCGACGGACATTTTTCCGGAAATCAACATTCCAGTCGTCAGCGTCGTGTGGACGTACAGCGGAATGAGTGCGGAAGAAATGCAGGACCGCATTCTCATCAAGCACGAGCGGCAGATGGCGTCGCTCGTTGATGATATCGATCGGATCGAGGCCAACAGCTATACCGGCGTCGGCGTCATCAAGGTCTATCTGCATGAGGGGGCCGACGTCAGCCGCGCCATTACGCAGCTGTCGAGTTGCGCGCAGACTGTGCTCAAGAGCATGCCGCGCAATATCACGCCGCCGCTCATCGTCCGTTATAGTGCTACGGACGTTTCGGTTATTCAGCTCAGCCTCGCGAGTAAATACCTGCCCGACTCGCGCCTGACCGATCTCGGTCAGCAGGTGCTCAGACCCAATCTTGCGGTCGTGCATGGCGCACAGGTTCCCTATCCCTATGGCGGCAAAATCCGCGTCATCATGGTCGATCTCGATCCGCATGCGCTGCAGGCGCGCGGGCTGACGCCGGCGGAAGTTTCCGATGCGCTGGCGAAGCAGAACATCATCGTTCCGTCGGGCGATGTGAAAGTCGGCCAGAATGACTATCCGGTCGCGATGAACAACACGCCCAACGCCATCGCGACGATCGAGAATTTTCCGCTGAAGCAGATCGACGGAAAGACGATCTTCGTCCGTGACGTCGCGCACGTGCATGACGGACATCAGGTGCAGACCAATTCGGTCAGCCAGAACGGCGCGCCGGGTGCGCTGATGCTCGTGCGAAAGACGGGTGGAACATCAACGCTGGACGTTATCAACGGCGTCAAAGCGGCATTGCCTGGCCTGCAGCGGATGATGCCGAAGGGCGTGACAATCAAGGCGATCTTCGATCAGTCAATTTTCGTCAAAGCGGCGTTGAATAGCGTCGTGATGGGCGGCTTGATGGCAGCCGGACTGACAGCGTTGATGATTCTGCTATTCCTCGGCAACTGGCGGCTGACCATCATCATTCTGGCATCGATCCCGCTGTCCATCATCACTGCGCTGTTGATGCTCTGCCTCGCCGGACAGACGCTCAATACCATGACGCTCGGCGGTTTCGCGCTGGCGGTGGGCATTCTCGTCGACAACGCGACGGTGGTGATCGAGAACATCGAGCGTCACGTTGGACTGGGCGAGGAGATCGAAGAGGCAATTCTCAATGGCACCTCGGAAGTCGGCATTCCGACACTCCTTTCAACTCTGTCGATCAGCGTCGTCTTCGTGCCGGTTTTTCTTCTGACCGGCACCGCCAAGTATCTGTTCTCGCCACTCTCGCTGTCGGTGATCCTGTCGTTGTTTGCGAGCTTGTTGCTGTCGTTCACGCTCGTACCCGTGCTCTTCATGTATTTGATGCGGTCGCAGGTCGGAAAGCATGGCGGAGGACACGGCGAAGAGCACAAGCCGTCGCGCTTCAATCCGTTCAGCATAATTCATCGCGGTTTCGAAACCGGCTTCGGCGCTTTCCGCGAGAGGTATCGCAACGCTGTGTCGTGGTCCGTGAACCATCCTATTCCAACGATAGTTTTCTTCGCGGTTCTGCTCGGCGCGACCGTTCTGCCGTTAATGAACCTCGGAATGGATTTCTTCCCGCAGATCGATGCCGGACAGATGCGGCTGCATGTTCGCGCACCGCCTGGGACGCGCATCGAGGATACGCAGAAGGACTTCAGCGAAGTCGAGCAGGCTATCCGCAAGATCGTCGGCAACGATCAGATCGATGTCATTCTCGACAACATCGGCCTGCCGTACAGCGGCATCAATATCGCCCTTAGCGATACGGCTACCGTCGGTCCGATGGATGGCGAAATTCTCGTGTCGCTGAAGGAGAAGCATACTTCGACACCTGCTCATATTGCAGAACTTCGCCGTAAGTTGCCGCGGATGTTCCCTGAGCTTCAGTTCTTTTTCCAGCCGGCTGATATCGTCAATCAGGTCTTGAATTTCGGGCAGCCTGCACCGATCGACGTTCGTATTTCCAGCCGGAACGCGGATAAGGCGTATGCGCTCGCATCCAAGATTGCGCACGATTTAAAGTCGGTGCCGGGCATCGTCGATTCGCATGTCTTCCAGGTGCCCGATGCGCCTGCCATCAAAGTGGACGTCGATCGCACAAAGGCGAGGGATCTCGATCTCGATCAGCATGGTCTGGCAAACGACGTGCTTGTCACGCTCAATTCCAGCGCGCAGGTCTCTCCGAATTTCTGGCTCAATCCGCATAATAACGTCAGCTATCCGCTGGTCGTGCAAACGCCGACATATCGCGTCAAATCAACGAAGGATTTGTGGACGCTTCCCGTTACGGCGCCGAACGGCAAACATTCCCAGCTTTTGATGAATGTCGCCAAGTTCGGCCGAACGAAAGTGCCGATGGTGGTGTCGCAGTTGAATATTGCGCCGGTGTTCGACGTCGACGCCGACGTTCAAGGCCGGGATCTCGCATCGGCAGCCGATGCGATCGACAAGGTGCTTGCGAAAGATCGCCCGCCGGTGACGAGCGGCATCAAGGTGAAGCTTAGCGGACAGATTGAAACAATGCGTCAGAGCTTTGCAGGATTGTTCGGCGGCATGGGCCTCGCCGTCGTCCTGGTGTTTCTGCTGCTGGTCATCAATTTTCAAAGCTGGCTCGATCCGATCATCATTTTGCTGGCGGTACCTTTTGCTCTCGCCGGCATCGTCTGGATGCTCTTCCTCACCGGAACGCACATCAGCGTTCCGGCACTGATGGGCAGCCTGATGTGTATCGGTTTGACGACCGCAAACGGCATTCTTGTTCTGACATTTGCTAATCAGCAGGTCGCGCTTGGGATTGATCCGATGCATGCGGCAATCGAAGCGGGCTACACGCGACTTCGGCCAGTTTTGATGACTGCGGGCGCGATGATCCTCGGTATGATCCCGATGGCTCTGGGCGTGGGCGAAGGCGGAGAGCAGAACGCGCCTTTGGCTCGCGCGGTCATCGGCGGCCTTTTGCTAGCAACGGTCGCGACACTCATTGTTGTCCCGACGATGTATCGGCTTTTGCGCCGTGACACTTCTCGAAAAACCGCAGACGGGAGGATGCCCCTTGCGCACGCTTAAGAAGAGCGAGACTGACGTGAACGCCCTGCAGACGGAGCCTTGCGAGGCTGATCCACTTGCGCCTTCGGACTTTCCGGCGAAGGAAGGGCTCGGCGACGTCGCGAAAGAAGATTATCCGAAATCAACAGGGCGCTGGATGACGATGATCGCGATCGTTGTCGGGCTCGGATTGACTGCCGGCTTTGTCGAGGTTAGCCGAATTAAGGCTCAGGAAGCTGAGAACCTAGCGCAGGAAACGCAAAAGAACGTCGCGATGCTTCCGCTGGTCGACGTTGCTGTCGCCCAGTCGGGACCAGCATTCAAATCCCTTATTCTCCCGGGCGATACTGCGTCCTGGTATCGGACGATACTGTATTCGCGCGTGAACGGTTACCTGGCAGACTGGAAGGTCGATATTGGGGACAAGGTGAAGAAGGGGCAATTGCTCGCCACGATCGACACACCTGACCTAGATTCGCAGTTGGTAGCGGCGCGCGCGGAACTGGAAGCGGCAAAAGCTGAGGCCAAGGTCCGGCAAGCGGATGCCGATTTTGCGAAAAGCAGTTACGATCGCTGGCGTGATTCGCCAAAGGGCGTCGTTTCTGATCAAGAGCGAGAAGAAAAGAAAGCCGCTAACGACAGCAGTCTTGCGAAGCTCAATGCCGCGATTGCGCAGGTGGCGGTCGATCAGGCCAAGGTTGATGGGTTGATGACGCTCACGCAATTCAAAAATGTGACCGCGCCGTTCGACGGTATTATCACGGATCGCCGCATCGATCCCGGCGATCTGGTGACGGCGGGCAGCTCCGCTAATACATCACCGCTTTTCGTTATTCAGCAAACCGATCAAATCCGTATTTTCTCGCGCGTTCCTCAGGGCGTGGCTGAGCGGCTTACGATCGGCTCTCCCGTGAAGGTTATGACCGCAGACGGCTCCGGCCGCGTTTATGAGGGCAAGATCGTGCGCACGACCGGATCGGTCGACCCGCATGCGCGCACGATGCTGGTGGAGGTCGTTCTGCCAAACAAGGCTTATGCGCTTTCACCGGGCATGTACGTCCGCGCCGAATTTCAGGTCGCGCAGTCGAAGAGCGTTGTTGTGCCGGCTGCCGCGATTTTGTTCCGGGGCAAGGGCGCTCAGGTCGCGGTGATCGAAGACGGCCGGGTTGCGTTTAAGAATGTTTCCATCGCGACTGACGATGGCGACAGCGTTGAACTGGCATCAGGCATAAAGGTCGGAGATCACGTGGCGCTCAATATCAACAACCAGATTTCCGACGGCGACAAAGTCGAGGTCAACGGCTCCGGGAAGGCCCAAAGCTGATGATGAGACGGGGGGGACTGAAATTTCTCCTGCCAATCCTAGCCGGGGGGCTTACGGGTTGTGCAGTCGGGCCGGACTATCTGATGCCGCATATCGGCACGCCGGCGATGTTTACGACCGGTAGCCTCGGCGGCAGCTCGGGCGGTGCTGTGTCGGTGGCGCAATCGCAGTCGCCCGCGATCGCCAGGTGGTGGTCGTTGCTTCGGGATCCGCAACTTGAAACGCTGATCCAGCAGGCTGTCGTCGCGAATCCGGATATCGAAGTTGCTGCCAATCACATCCGCGCAGCCCGCGCCAATGAGGTCGCGGTTCGTGGATTGGCGCTGCCGATCGTAGAAGCGAATGCCGCGGCAGGCCGAGGTACCGGTACAAATTCGACGAAGGGACGCGTCGCTGGTCCGTTGAACGCCGGGACGAACACCAACGGGCTCGAAGAGATTACACACGTCGCTGGCTTTGACGCCGCATGGGAGCTGGATCTCTTCGGCAAGAACAGGCGCGCATACGAAGCAGCCCAATATTCGACGGATGTTGCCATCGAACAGAGGCGTGCGGTTCTAGTCTCAGTCGTTGCGGAAGTCGCGAGAGCTTACGTCGAGACGCGTGGCATTCAAGCCAAGATAAAAGCATCGAAAGAGAACGTCGCGCGGGCGCAGAAGATCTTCGATCTGATGAAGACGCGTTTCGATCGGGGCCTGACGAACGAACTCGACGTCAAGCTCGCATCGCGCCAGCTTGCGACGCTCAAGGCGGAACTCGCACCGCTTGCGAGCGAAGAATATGCTGGGTGCGCACGCATTGCGGTTCTGCTTGGAACCTATTCCGGCGGTGTTTGCCAGGAGCTCAGTGCTTACCGGCAGATTCCCACAACGCCGAGCCGTTTGAAAACGGGATTGCCGGCGAGCGTGATCCGCCGTCGCCCGGACGTTCGCGCGGCGGAACGCCAGCTTGCGGTCGAGACGGCGAGGATTGGCGTTGCTGTCGCGGATCTCTTTCCGCGCGTCGAGATTACGGCGGGTGGCGGCTTACAGGGACAGGGTATCGGTGTTGTGCCTGTGGTCACCAAGAGTATCTATTCGGTGGGACCTTCGGTCTATTGGCCGCTGCTCGACTTCGGGACGCTCGATTCGCTCGTGCACATTCAGCAGCTGCAGGCGGATTCGCAGTTCCTCACATATAAGCGCGTCGTTATTTCGAGCGTCGAAGAAGCGAACGTTGCGCTGTCGCGTTATCGCGCGGCGATGGCCACTCTCAGGTCTCTGGGCATCGCTGTCAAGGAGAGCAAGGGCGCGGTCGATCTCGCAACAGAGCGTTATGATCGCGGCGTAACGGACTCGCTCAATGTGCTGGATGCCGAGCGGCAGGATGACGAACTTCAGCTGCAGTATGTCCAGGCGAAGGCCGACGCGGCCACGGCGTTCATTGCGCTCTACAAAGCTCTAGGCGGCGGCTGGGAAATGTTCGAGCAGGATCTTCCTGCGCCGCGTGCAAGGCCCGCTGTTCTTGCCGCGTTCGATCACTTGCACGATCACTGAAAAATGCAGCGATAAATCCTGCAGGCGCCGTGGATGCGCCTGCGGGAGGTTTGCGTCCCTGTTTTTATTTGGTCGTTGTCGCGATTGATTGACCAAGCGGTGCGCGAGACTGACTTTCGCGCAATTTCTCAATCGCGAGCTTATTGGTAATCGCTGCATTGTTCATCGGATCGATGGTGAGAACGCGATCGAAGTCAGCCTCGGCATTTTTCAAGTCGTGGCCGGCGGCGCGCGTATTTCCGCGGGCGATGTAGGCGTTCAAAAACTTGCCGTTAAGTGTGATGGCATAATCGTAATCGTGGATTGCATCCTTCGCGCGACCGAGCGCGCGTAGTGTATTTCCCCGATTGAAATAAAGGGTCGGTTCATTTGGGGACAGCTCAATGGCGCGATCATAGCTTGCTAGCGCGTCCTGCAGATGCCCCTCAGCCTTATATGCGTTCGCTAGGTTGTTGTACGCCCGCGTGCTTAGCGGATCGATATCGATAGCTTTGCGGTCATCTGCAATTGCATGTGTGTAGTCGCGCTCCGAGGCGAAGACGATGGCACGCGCTTCATAAGCGCCGACATCTCGCGGAGCTAACGCGACGGCCTGATCGAAGTCGGCAACGGCCTTCGGAAAGTCCTTCGTGGCAAAATAGGCGAGACCGCGATTGACATACGCAATCTCGACTTTCTGAGAGTCCAATGCGTTACCTTCGATGGTCGCGGTGCATGCAAAGATGTGCAGTGCAGGCGTCGCCGCATCGGCACATTGGTCGCCGCCCGCCGCCCATGCAGATGACGCTGCCGATAGCGACGAGACGGCTATCGCGAGGGCGAACATGTTGATTGATGTGCGCGAGAAGAGCATGGCGTTCGGTCTCCGACGTGTTGGCAATCGGGACAGCGCAGCGGCGATAGAGGATGCCGCTATTGGTTCTCGAACAGCCCCGGAATAATCCCCACGAATGGTCTCCTGCCCACCTGCATCCGGCTTTCCTAGATCCGTATGAATACGGACCAGCTATTACCGATGTGATGTTCCCGGCGCGACGGTTGTGAGACTCTCGCGATATAGCTTTGAGGATATATGCCTCTGGGGGACTGCAATGGGGATAGCTAAAGCGCTTGGGACGACGCTCGTGTTCATGGGAGTCGGCGTCGCTCCGGCTACTGCAGGCGATTTGCTGCAAACATCGGCGAACGGCAGTTCATCTCTTCACGATTTGAATATTCCGTCACCCAGCTATCTCGGCGCGACGTCGTCCGATGAGGACGCAGGGGACGCCATCCAGGACTTCTTTCAGCGTTGGCAGGAAATTGCGCACGCCGCAAAAGCCTCACAGCCGGATTGGATGACACCGCTCGCGACCGTGACGCCGCGGTTAGAACAAGAGTTTCGGTCCGACCAGTTTTTTGAGCAGATGGGAAATGGGGCGCATCAGAATGTCTACGACGGCGGCAAGGGCTTCGAATTCATTCCGACGATGACCAATGAAGTACTGATCAACCTGCCACCCTATGAAGAGCGGACGCATGCCAAACAGGCGTCCGGTTGGGGGGACTGGCCCGCTGTCACCATCAAGCAGCGGCTTATCAGCGCCAACAAAGAAAATGGCGATTACATCGTGTCGGCGTTTTTCGGCGTGCAGGCTCCGACCGGCGACGATCCTTTTACGAACGATGCGTGGGTCGTGACGCCGACGTTGGCGGCGGGCAAAGGCTGGGGCGATTTCGATATTCAGGCGACGGTCAGCGTTCCCATTCCGTTGGAACGCGAAAGTGAAATCGGGACGTCCGTCGTTACCAACGTCGCGTTTCAATATCATCTTGCGAAATATTTCTGGCCCGAATTCGAAGTCAACTATACGCATTGGGCCGACGGCGAGCGAAGCGGCAAAGACCAAGTCTTTTTGACGCCCGGTCTCATTCTTGGTCGTTTCAAACTGTGTGACGACAGCAATCTGATCGTCGGCGCAGGCTATCAGTTTGCGGTTTCGCCGAAGACGACATCCCCGGTTCTCACGCCGACTTACGATAGCAACTGGATCGTCACGACACGGCTTTCGTTCTGACGACGTAGAACTACGGAGGGGCTTGCCGGGTGTTTAATGCCATGCCGGTTTGCTTAATAGTCCCAGCGTTACAGACCTCAACTTTGGCCCCGGCTTTTACCCGAAGTCCGGGGCCTTTTTCTTTTTGAGTTGTCTCAATCGATGTAAAAATTGAGATGCAAGGGCGCCAAGAAAAGACGAGTTGCCGTCAAGGCGGTGCTGCAGCGATTAGCGCGGATACGGGATCGTCGTTTGCAGCCGGCTTTTGCTTGCCTCGGAGGGCGAGCGCTGGTCCCGCGCGGATGGAGAGCGATCCGAATGCGGCGGCCAATTGCGCGGCAGATTATCGGAGACATGGCAATAGGCACGTCTCGCCATATGATGGCAATGGCGGTAGTCGCGCGCATCGACAGGGTTGAGAGTCGCTGCCTTGTCGCCGACAAAAAATGCCGGAGCGTATGAGTTCGCCGCCGCCGATACCGTACCTGCAAAGATGAATGCGAATGCCGCGCAAGCGGCGAGCGAGCGGTTTTGTTTGTGGTTCAGTGTCATTGTCAAAGATCCTTTCGAATGGGTTCACATTTCGGCGGGACGCTTATTTCCATGCGTCATGCGCACCGTGAGGCGATTGTCTTTAGTGGAATTCAGGATGACGGTGTGGACGTCACAGCCGTGGTGATGCGGCGTCCAATATTCGAGATGTTCTGAACCGGCTCCGTCAGCGGTCTCCACGGTGGCTGTTTTGGTCGCCGCCGTCTCGGTGTGTTCGTTAAAAGCCGCTCTAAAATCCTTGAACAGATGAGGCGTGATGCCTTCGATCGTAATGGAACAGACAGTCCGTCCCGGTTGCTGGACAGATTGTGCAAGGACAAGACGTGCTTTGCCAAAGCTTGTCTTGCCGGTCCAGGTTTTCAGTCCAGCCGATGTCATTGTCGGTTGGCCCCGCCAAGGCGTGGCTTCAACAGCGCGGCCTAGAGCACGGGTGTCCTCGCCGTTGGTGAAGCATGTCTCGTCGATGTCCCGAATGAGGTCCGCGATCAGTTTGGCGTGTACAACTTCTCTCGAGAGACGATCGGCGGCGGCTGTATTATCATCGAGCCTCTTTAGTCCAGCTTCGGCGCGTGCGTTTGCGGGCTGGTATTTAAGCGTGGTCTCGAATTGGGTTCTGGCTTTGTCGCTGTCACCTTGTTGCAGAGAGAGAAAGCCTTTCTCGGCGTAGGCGGGTGCATAGGTCGATGATACCTCAAGCACGCGGTCGAAGGCTTTGTTCGCTTCTTCCAACCGCCCTTGCTGCGCCAGGATCAAGCCGCGATTGTAGGCGATGAAGCGATCGTCGGGTCGTATCTTGGCCGCGGTGTCGTAATCCGAAAGTGCTTCGTCGAAGCGCTTGGCTCGAAAATGAAGGCTTCCGCGATTAACTAGAGCGGCTGCGAAATCCGGCGCGCGGGCGATGGCAGCGGTATAGTCAGCGAGCGCCCTATCGAACTCATCCAGCTTGGAATAGCTGTTCGCCCGATTATAGAAGACGCGCGCGTCGTTCGGTTGGAGCTGAAGAAGCACGGAATAGAGCTCCACTGCAGTTTTGTATTCGCCACTGCCGTAGGCACGGTTTGCCTTGTCAGCGAGGTGTTGTGCGCGTTGCGTTTCGATAGCTGCTGTCGACGCCGGTGCGTCATCAGGCGTTGCGCCGAGCGCGATGTGTGAGCTGAAAGCGGTTGCAGTGAGTGCAATTGCTGTGCTCAGCGCCGCAGTCAGGAGTGTCGTCGGCGATATGGCTGGGATCGTCGTTGCGATCTTGGACGCTTGGCGAGCCAAGGCAGCAGAACACGACCTCTCCCTGCCAACAAAAATTGGCATGAGTTTTTCTCCAATAAAGCAAGATGGATTTGCCCGCGCCAGCGGCGCGGAGCGCAATCAATGCACTGGGGGCCGCGCTCTAAATCTGGAGAACAATCGTGCGGCGGTCGCTAAGCGTGGACCGCAGATGGAGCGGATCATCAAACGTTGCGTGTGAGATGGCGCAGTGAAAGCGCGCGGCAAGCAGCTCGCCGGACGTGGGTAGAAGAGCCGGTGCGTAACCACCTAAATTCGCGCCATTCCGGTCAGACGGCTTGGACTGATGCGGTTGTTTGAAAAACGATGCATGCTGAAGCCGGTAATCTGTGCAGGGCTCGGATTCGGCTTGCGCGTGGGAATTCGAGAAGAGAACGAAGTGATCGTTCGATCCGGATTGCGTGTCGTGGTGAAGACGCTCGATCTCGACCGCAACGCTATGGGTGCTGCTCACACACAGAACCAGCGGCAAGCCTGCGACGGATGTCGCGAGCAGGACCGCTGATGTGATCAGATATCTGACGAAGCGAGTGAGCATGCGCTATTTAAACATCTTCCAACTCATATTGCCGCTGGAAAGTGTTTGTAAGATGTCGCATTGGCAATCCCGTCGCGACATATCTTTCGATATGTTGTGAGCTTGCAACAAAATCAATCCCGATACTGCGCAGTACTCTTTCGGTTTGGCCGAAACATTTGGAGGCAGAGTCCATGTGACGGTTCGCTGTCGGCGGTTCAGGGTCTTGACTAAGTAGAGTTTGGACATAAACCTAATCGCGATGCACCATTCGGCAAACCACACCTCAAAATCGTCTCTCGCTGCCACACGCAGCGGACGGTCGGTCGTGTGTGCGTTGCTTGCATTACTTATGATGGCTCTCAGCGGTCCCTTCAGTCTGTCGCATGCGATTGCCGAGCATGGGCATGAGAATTGTGCAGGCCATGGCATCGACGCGAAAAAAACATCGCAAGATTCGGAGGTTCCTCAGGGGCTCTCAGGGCAGCATTGCGTCCTTTGTTTTTCCGTTCAGCATCTGATTTCGAAACCGAGTCTCCCCACCCGCACCGAGGCTATGGCGCCGGTCACCTATACAGCATGGGAAACGCTCGATGGGCCGTTGGAAGGTCCGGGGCCGCTGTTCAAGCCGCCGCGCGTTTAAAGCGCTTTTCAATCGCGATGACGTGGCTGCGCAGTCTCTTTCTGCGCGCCGCGATCGCGTGAACCTCCGTCAAAATCGCAACGCGGCGCCCTAAGCGGTCTCCGCAACACGTGGATTGTTTCGACATGCAGCGAATGCTGATCGCTGGTGGCGGGCGCTTGTGCGCCGCTGCTCTGGCACTGGCCGTGCTTTGCGCGGCTACTTTCGCACCTGGCCTTTCCAGGTTTTTCACCATCTCAAGCGACGCCAAGGCGCACGCGCCAGCGGAGACCAAGGGTCATTCGGAAAGCGGACATCAGCATGACGAGGGGCATGCACATGACGCCGGTGGAGAGGCCGTAAACGAGGAAAACGGATCGGATGCTGCGCACGGCGAAGAAGCCGGTCACGAGCATCATGAGGGCCTCGAAGTCTCGCAGGATCGGATCGATGCCGAAGGCATTGCGTTGACGGAAGCCGGAGCGGGTGTGCTCGATCGGAGCCTGACAGTGCCGGGAACGGTGATCGCAGACCGCAATCGCGTGGGGCGCGTTGCAGCCCAGGTTGTCGGCACAGTGGCCGAGTTGAAGAAGCGCCTTGGCGATGTCGTCGCGAAGAATGAAGTCGTCGCCATCCTGGACAGCCGGGAAGTGGCCGATGCGAAGAGCGAATACATCAACGCGCTTGTCAACGCGAACCTGCAAGAGACGCTCTTCGATCGCGAAAAAACGCTCTACGAGAAGCAGATTTCGGCGGAGCAGCGCTATTTGCGGGCGCAGGCTACCGATACCGAAGCGAAAGTCCGACGAGGCCTCGCGCATCAGAAGCTTGCTGCTCTGGGCGTCAGCGAATTGGACATCCAAACGTTAAAGCAGCGCGGCCAATCCGCAACGAACCTGCAACGTTACGAAATTCGCGCGCCGATCGGCGGGCGCATTGTCGAGCAGCTTGTCGATCTCGGAACACCCGTCGGGCGCGAGGGCGAAGCCAAGGAGCTTTATGCCATTGCCGATCTTTCGGTGGTGTGGATCGAGCTTGCCGTTTCGATCAGTCACCTTCCCGATATCAAAGAGGGACAGAGCGTGCTGGTCAGCGGCAGCCAACCGGCCGAGACGACATCGGGAAAAATCATCTTTACGAGCCCGATGATCAATGAGGAGACGCGGACGGCGCGCGTCATCGCGTCGGTCGAGAATAAGGATCTGGCGCTACGGCCGGGTTCGTTCGTCAACGCGGACATTCTTTTTGGAACGAAACCGGTTGGGCTGAAGCTTCCGAAAACCGCGCTGCAGACAGTCAAGGGTGAGACGATTGTTTATGTCCGCACCGAACACGGCTTCGCAGCGCGCAAAGTGACGGTCGGCGGCACTGATGGCTCGTCTGTTGAGATCGTCGCTGGGATTGAGCCGGGCGAGACGGTTGCGGCGACGAACACGTTCCTGCTCAAGGCCGAGAGCGGGAAATCCGAAGCTACGCATTCGCATTGAGGACGCTCCCGATGATTGCACAGGTGCTTGAATTTTCGGTCCGCCGTCGTTGGCTTGTCATTCTCCTGACACTGCTCGCCGCAAGCTACGGCGTATGGTCGCTTAATCGGCTGCTGATCGACGCCGTTCCCGACATCACGAACAATCAGGTTCAGATCAATACCGTCGCGCCATCGTTGCCGCCGTTCGATATCGAAAAGCAGGTGACGTTTCCGATCGAGACGGCGCTTGCGGGGATACCGGGTCTTGAATACACGCGCTCGCTTAGTCGCAACGGCTTTTCGCAAGTCACGGCGGTTTTTACCGAAAGCACCGATATCTATTTCGCGCGCCAGCAAATCAGCGAGCGCTTGCGCGAAGTGGACGAGCGACTGCCGGCAGATGCTAAGCCGAGCCTTGGTCCGATTTCGACCGGCCTTGGTGAAATCTATATGTGGACCGTGGCTTTCGCGTCCAAAAGCGAACAGATGGGCGAGGTCGGGCCTCAAAGCGATGGCTCTTATGTGACGCCCGAGGGTCAACGTCTGACCAACGATATCGAGCGTGGCGCCTATCTGCGTACGGTCCAGGATTGGATCATCAAACCGCAGATCGCGAGCGTTCCCGGAATCGCTGGCGTCGACGTTATCGGTGGATACGAGAAGCAATATCTCGTGCAAGCGGATCCCGCGCGTCTGACAGCCCTCAATCTTTCCTTTGGTGACATCGTCGAAGCGCTTGAGAAAAATAACGTCAACCGCGGGGCCGGCATTTTCGAGCAAAGCGGCGAGGGGCTTGCGGTTCTCAGCACCGGACGGCTCGAAAACATGCCCGATATCGGCAACGTCGTCGTGACGACGCGTGGCGGATCGCCGGTGAGGATTAAAGACGTCGCGCAGGTCACGATCGGCCGCGAGTTGCGCACCGGCAGTGCAAGCATTAACGGGCAGGAGGCCGTCGTCGGCACGGCGCTAATGCTGATTGGCGAGAACAGCCGGACGGTGTCGTCGGCCGTCAGTAAAAAGATCGACGAGCTTTCGAAGTCGCTGCCACCGGGCATTGCGTTGCGACCGGTGCTTGACCGGACCGTGCTGGTCGATGCCACCATTTCGACGGTCGCAAAGAACCTGCTCGAAGGTGCGCTTCTTGTCGTTGTTGTTCTGTTCGTTCTGCTCGGGAATATTCGTGCAGCGGTTATAGCGGCGCTGGTCATACCCATTGCCATGCTGCTGACGCTCACCGGGATGGTACAGGCGAAGATCAGCGCCAACTTGATGAGCCTCGGTGCGCTCGATTTTGGTCTGATCGTCGACGGTGCTGTCATCATCGTCGAGAATGCACTGAGACAGATTTCTGAGCGACAGCACGCTTTGAAGCGTGTGCTCAGTCTCGATGAACGCTTGGAAACGGTGACCAAGTCGGCGGAGGAGATGATCAAGCCGTCCGTCTACGGTCAGGCGATCATTATTCTAGTTTATGTGCCGCTGCTGACGTTTTCCGGCGTTGAAGGAAAAATGTTCGAGCCGATGGCGGTCACCGTTATCATGGCGCTCATCGCGGCTTTCGTTCTGTCGCTGACATTCGTTCCAGCGGCCATTGCGGTTGCAATCAGCGGGCGTGTTGTCGAGGCCGAGAGCTTGCCTGTTCGGGCGATCAAGAGTGTGTATGAACCTCTGCTTCGCGCGACGCTCAACAGGCCTTTGCTACCGATCATGGTGGGCGTGGCGCTCTTTGCCGGAGCGCTGATGCTGTTCGGACGGCTCGGGCAGGAGTTCATCCCGACGCTTGATGAGAAGAACCTCTCGATGCATGCGATGCGGATACCGAGTACGTCGCTGACGCAATCGCAGGATATGCAGCTTAGAGTCGAAAAAATCGTCAGCTCGTTTCCGCAGGTTTCGCTTGTGTATTCCAAGACGGGCACTGCCGAGGTTGCATCCGATCCGATGCCGCCGAACGTTTCGGATACATTTATTATTCTGAAGCCGGAATCGGAATGGCCTGATCCTTCGCTCAGCAAGCAAGCGCTCGTTGGGAAAATTCAGGAGAAGCTCGAAAAGCTTCTAGGAAATAACTTTTCGTTCTCGCAACCAATTCAGATGCGCTTCAACGAGCTGCTAGCCGGTGCGCGTGGTGATCTCGCCGTTAAAGTTTTCGGCGATGAATTCGGCCAGATGCTGGAGGGCGCAAATGCGATCGCCCGGATTTTACGCGGCACGGAGGGTGCGACGGACGTCAGTATCGAACAAGCTCAAGGTCTGCCGTTCCTTGAGATCAAGCTGAAGAAGAACGAGATCGCGCGGTTCGGATTGAGCGCGTTCGCTGTGCAAGAGGTGATCGGCGCGGCGATGGCCGGGCGCTCTGCCGGGGTGATTTTCGAAGGCGATAGGCAGTTTCCTGTTGTCGTCCGGTTGCCGGACGCGATGCGCGCGGATCTCGAAAAGCTGAAGCACATTCCTGTTGCGTTACCGCCGAACAGCGCAGGCCGCATTGCCACCATTCCGCTGGAACAAGTTGCGAGCTTTGCCGTGACTGAGGGACCGAACCAGGTCTCACGCGAGAATGGCAAGCGGCGCATCGTCGTGACGGCAAACGTGCGCGGGCGCGATATCGCGTCCGTCGTCGCGGAGGCACAAACGAAGGTCGCAGAAGAGGTGAAGCTGCCGACGGGCTATTACATCGCCTGGGGCGGCCAGTTTGAAAATATGGCTGCAGCGCAGCAGCGTCTCGCCGTCGTTGTGCCAGCCTGTTTTCTGCTGATCTTTCTGCTGCTCTATTCCGCCCTTGGCTCACCACGCGATGCCATCCTGGTATTCAGCGCTGTCCCACTCGCTTTGACCGGCGGCGTCATTGCTCTTTGGTTTCGCGACATGCCGTTCTCGGTTTCGGCCGCGGTCGGCTTTATCGCGTTATCGGGTGTCGCGGTTCTCAACGGGCTCGTCATGCTGACATACATCAAGCAACTGATGGCGGCGGGATTGCCGGCGGCGGAAGCAATACGCCAGGGTGCGCTGGCCCGTTTGCGGCCTGTCGTGATGACGGCGCTTGTCGCGTCGCTCGGGTTTTTGCCGATGGCGCTCGCAACGGGAACGGGGGCGGAAGTGCAGCGGCCGCTGGCAACGGTCGTCATTGGCGGGTTGTTGAGCGCAACGCTGCTGACACTGCTCGTACTGCCGGCGCTGTCAATTTGGTTTGGTTCGCGTGCCGCAGCGGCGAAACGGACGCCAACGGCTGTTCCTGCGGCCGCGGAATAGGTGCGGGCTGCAATCAGGCCGTCAACCGCGCCGTCGCTTCGTTATCCTTGAACCAGTTGTAGGCTTCGGTGAGGCCGTCGCGCAGGCCGTAGCGCGGCGTCCAGCCCGTGGCCTTCAGCTTGGAGACGTCGAGCAGCTTGCGCGGCGTGCCGTCGGGCTTCGTCGGATCGGTGACGATCTTGCCGTTGAAGCCGACGACGTCGCATACCAAGCGCGCTAGGTCGAGAATGGTGATGTCTTCGCCCGTGCCGACATTGACATGCTCAGAACCTGAATAGACTTTCATCAAATGCACAACGGCGCGGGCAGCATCATTGACGTGAAGAAATTCGCGTCGCGGTGTGCCCGAGCCCCAGATGGTAATTTCTCCGGCGCCGGACTTCTTCGCGTCATGTACTTTGCGTAAAAGTGCCGGGATGACATGGCTTTTGAGCGGATCATAGTTGTCGCCCGGGCCGTAAAGATTGGTCGGCATCGCCGAGACGAAATCGGCGCCATACTGACGGCGATAGGCTTCGCAGAGTTTCAGCCCGGCGATCTTGGCGATGGCGTACCATTCGTTCGTCGGCTCCAGACTTCCCGTCAGAAGGGCGCTTTCGGGGATCGGTTGCGGCGCGAACTTCGGGTAGATGCATGAGGAACCGAGATACAAAAGCTTCTCGACGCCGCTGCGGAAGGCTGCGTCGATAACGTTCATTTCGATGGCGAGATTGTCGTAGAGAAATTCCGCCGGGTAGGTGTCGTTTGCGAGAATGCCGCCGACTTTCGCTGCCGCAAGAAACACGGCGTCCGGCTTTTCGCGATTGAACCACTCTCTGACGCGCGCTTGATCTCGGAGATCGATCTGGTCGCGACCAACCGTCAGGACGATGCAGTTTTCGTTCTGTAGCAGACGGAGGATCGCCGATCCGACCATGCCGCGGTGGCCGGCGACGAATATGCGCTTGTTGGTCAGATCAAAAGACATCGCTTCCTCGCATGGTCTTCGCACTTGCTATTCGTTGAGGCTATTGCGCCAGCTTTCGCGTTCGAGGAGCGCGAGGTCGGCGGCGACCATTTCTTTAACGAGCTCCTGGAAGCCGACCTTGTGGTGCCAGCCTAGTTCGTTGCGGGCCTTGCTTGGATCTCCGAGCAAGAGATCGACTTCTGTCGGACGAAAATAGCGCGGATCAATGCGAACCAACTCGTCACCGGTTTTGACATCGTAGCCGATCTCATCGACACCGTGGCCCTTCCAGGCGATGGACTTGCCGACTTCGGCAAATGCTAGCCCAACGAATTCGCGCACGGAATGGGATTCTCCCGTTGCTAGCACGTAGTCGCCCGGTTTTTCGTTTTGGACCATCATCCACATGCCTTCGACGTAGTCTTTCGCGTGGCCCCAATCGCGTTTGGCGTCCAGATTGCCAAGATAAAGTGCTGACTGCAAACCTGCGGCGATGCGAACAACGGCGCGCGTGATCTTGCGGGTCACGAAGGTTTCACCGCGGAGCGGACTTTCGTGGTTGAACAGAATGCCATTCGAGGTGTGCATGCCGTAGGCTTCGCGGTAATTGACGGTGATCCAGTAGGCATAAAGCTTGGCGACGCCATAAGGCGAACGCGGATAAAATGGCGTCGCTTCCTTCTGCGGCGTTTCATGCACCTTGCCGTAAAGCTCGGATGTGGAAGCCTGATAGAAACGGACCGAATTCTCGAGTTTGAGGATGCGTAGCGCTTCGAGGAAACGCAGCACGCCCATGGCGTCGGCGTTTGCCGTGTATTCCGGCGTCTCGAAACTTACCTGGACGTGGCTTTGTGCGGCGAGATTATAGATTTCATCGGGCCGGGTTTCCTGGACGAGGCGGATGATGTTGGTTGAATCCGTCAGGTCGCCATAGTGCATGAAGAATGACGTGCTCGCCTCATGCGGATCCTGATAGATTTCGTCGACGCGTTGGGTGTTGAATGATGACGATCGTCGCTTAATGCCGTGGACGACGTAGCCCTTATCGAGAAGAAAGCGCACAAGGTAGGCGCCGTCCTGACCGGTGACACCCGAAATCAATGCAGTCTTGCTTTTGCTCATGCCATTTCCCCCAAGTCCCGCCGAGATTTATGTGGGGTTGTCGCTTTGAGCGCAATACGAATGCGCGAGATTCTTTTTTTGTTTGATCAGTCCGTAGACATTTTTTGGGAGGGCTGAAACGGCGGCACGGTCCGTCCGAGGCTGTTGCGAAGCTTGCAGTTATTTTCGAAACTGATGCCGATGAAATTTGCGGCAGAAACTTACGTCGCTCTCGGTATTCCGAAAGTTATCGGCTGGCGGTCGCTGTATGAACCGGTTGGTGCCCTTCCGTCGCCTTCATGAAGACGACGGCAATTGCTGCGACCACCAGGACGACGGCCATGACATAGAACGCGTCGGAGAAAGCCATGATCAGCGACTGCTGGGCGACAAGGTTGCCGAGCAGAATTTCTGCTTGATGGTAGGCGCGTCCGGAGTCCGGCAAGCTGTGAGCTTCGAAATAGTGCTGCATGCGGGTAAGGAAGGATTGATCCGTCAGATTGTAAGGCGTTACCGACTGACCGATGATATTGGAATGAAATTGTTCGCGCTTGGTGATGATGGTCGCGAGAGCCGCCGTCCCGATCGCGCCTCCAAGGCTGCGCAGCATGTTGAATAAGCCTGACGCAGCTGCGGACTCTTTCGGAGCCACGCTGTTCGTCGCCAGAACCGAGAGCGGCGAAAGTAGGATCGCCTGGCCGAGGGCGCGTACGATGTTGGTATAGAAAAACTGTTGTCCCGCGTCGTTGAAGCTCAAATGCGTATTCATGAAGCAGCTGACTGCGAAGATGCTGAGGCCTGTGCAAACGATCAAGCGGGCATCGAAACGCTGCAAGAGGAAGGGGACGAATGGAATGATGAGCAGCTGCGGAAGTCCGGCCGATGCGAGCACGAGGCCGATCTGTTGGGCGTTGTAGCCCTGGACCTCGTCGAGATACGCCGGAAGCACATAGATTGATCCGAACAGCGCGAAGCCGACGAGTGTATTCGCCAACGTTCCGAGGCCGAAACTCCGTCGAGCGAGCAGGCGAAGTTGCACGGCGGGCTTCTCGACGGTGAGTTCAATGACGACGAAGATCGTCAGCATGACCGCCGAGATGATCGCAAGATGCACGATGAATGGCGAGCCAAACCAATCGTCCTTGTTGCCTTCATCCAGGACGGTTTGCAGGCAGGCGAGACCGATTGCCATTGTCGCGATGCCGAACCAATCGCCTTCCCGCAAAAGGCGAAGCTGCATCGGTTGACGATCGAGCGTCGGGTAAAGCAGTGATAGCATCACCGCGCCGGGAACAAGATTGACGAAGAAGATATAGGGCCAGCCGTATTGTTCGGTGAGAATGCCGCCGATGGTCGGGCCGATGGCGGGGCCGAACGTGGCGGTGAGCGCGAATGCAGCCAAGCCGATGGGGCGCTGGCTTTCGGGGAGCTTTGTCAACACGGCCGTGAAGGCCATCGGGATCATGACGCCGCCGGTGAAGCCCTGGAAGCCGCGCATCACGATCATGGTGCTGAGATTGCCCGCAAAGGCGCAGGCGACTGAGAAGATGAGGAACAGCACGACGTTCGACAACAGGAAGCGGCGGAAGCCAAACACGCGGCTGAGGTAATCCGTCAACGGGATCATGATGATTTCGCCGATCAGATACGAGGTCGAGATCCAGGTTCCATTATCGACTCCGGTGCCGATGCCGCCTTCGATTTCAGGCAGGGACGAATTGACGATCTGGATATCGAGGACGGCGATAAGCGCACCCAACATGCATCCCGAAACTGCGATCCATGTCCGTAGCGAGGCCCGCTCGCTGTCTGGGCTGGCGGGAGCATCGCTCATGGCGCTTGCTTCGTTGTGGGCTTTGCGGACGGCGTTTTGTGGCGTGTGTCGATCGTCGTGATAACCGACATGCCGGGACGCAGCTTGCCGGCAAACGGATCGTTCAGGTCGACGTATATCTTCACCGGGATGCGCTGGACGATTTTCGTGAAGTTGCCCGTTGCGTTGTCCGGTGGGAGAAGAGCGAATTCCTGGCCGCTCGCCGGAGCGATGCTGCCGACATAGCCCTGCACGGTGTTGTCGTCGAATGTGTCTACGGCAATCGTGACCGGCTGCCCGGGGCGGACATCAGCGAGTTCCGTTTCCTTGAAGTTGGCAATGATGTAGGCCTTCTTGAGCGGCACCACCGCAAGCAGCTCGGTTCCGGGTTGGGCATACTGACCGACCCGCACCGTGCGATCGCCGATGATGCCATCTACCGGTGAGGTAATCGTCGTATAGCCTAGGTTGATCTCCGCCTGTTCAAGCGTCGCATTGTTCTGCGAAAGCATGGCCCGTGCTTGCTTGAGTTCGGCAGTCAACGTCGCAATCTGTTTTTTGGCTGCTTCCAGTGCCGCCCTATCTTTCGCAAGCGTGGCCTGTGCCGTGCCGATTTGCGAGGCCGCCTGTTGCTCGTCTTGAACGGAACCGTATCCTTCGTTTGCGAGTGTGCCGAACCGCTGATTGTTCTGTTGGGCGTATTTTTCGGTCGCTTCGTCGGCCTTGATGGTCGCCTCGGCTTCGCTCACGATGGCTTGCTGTTCGCCGATCTGAGCCTGGTCGGTGGCAATGGCCGCTTCCGCCTGTCTGACGCCGGCTTTCGCCTGATCGACGGCCGCCTTGTAATCGCGCTGATCAATGATTGCGAGGACCTGGCCGGCTTTGACGCGCTGATTATCGTCGACGTACAGAGCGGCGATATCGCCGGATACTTGTGGAGCGATGGCGACGACGTCAGCTTGCACATATGCGTCGTCGGTCGAGACTTCAAAGCGCCACCCGGTCCAATATTTCCAGCCGGTATAGATGCCGCTGCCGATAACTGCCGCAGCAACAACAGCGATAAGAATGTGCCGGGGACCGAAGGGTAGCCAATGATGCGATTTTCCCGCCGTGTTTGCAGAATCCTGATCCGGTAAAGCGCTCGGCGCGGGCGCGATTATTTCCCTTGCCGTCGGGACCATGCTTTCAGACTTCGCAGTCTCGTGCGCCATTACGTGCGTCGTTTCGGGTGCCGCCTCGGTTGCGACGATGTCGGTGCCTGCGGTCAACATAGTCCACATCTCCATCTCGGCTCTTGCCAAGATATAAAAGACCACTCGGCAGCTCAGCTATTTAACCTTTGGCGCCGTTGGCCATACGTTTGGAAAGACCAGCTATACGTGTGTTTAATGATGTGCCCGCTTTGCGCCGACGTCGGCGAGAATGAAGAAAAGGGGCGCGCCGTTCAGCGCTCCCCCTCCGAGATGCATCTTCTTTTGTAGGCTTATGTCTTGCGGTTTTACCGGATCACGAAACACTGTGCCGTGCCGGACGTCTTGAAATCACCGTTGCAATGGGGCGATGCGAATGCGCCCGAAACACCAGAGACCAGAAGCGCCACTGCGAGGATTGCGACTTTCATTTTCATATCTCCAATTCACCCAAGCGCCGTTTCGTCCCTGACTGGATGTCGGCGCTGTTGAAAGCGATGCATTGGAGATAAGTGCGGTCGGCGCCCATTCCATAATCTCTTGGTATATGGGGCAGATGGCGTCATGCGATCGTTCGTCGGCGGCATACCGGAACGTTCACTCGGCAGGCTCACCAAATCTCAAGATGGTTTGGTTTAAGCTCTTGCTGCTGCACAGCGGGCGAGGCGACCACCGCCTCGCCGCCCGGCGCTGGTTATGCAGCGGGGAGCAGTCAACCAGCACCGTACCGGGACCGGCTACACATTTGTGTTGTCGGTCTCGGGTTCCTTCATTGGTGCATGGATGAGCCGTTACCCCGCCCGGATCAGCCTCGGCGAGAGGATGCGCAGGAGATGGTTTCCAAGTTTTAAACCTAAGGAAGATTTACGAACACTCGCGCAATTGCTCCGACTGTAGAAAACATAAATGCCGGAGTTGCTGTCGTGCGCCGAGCCAAAGCTGACTCGGCAAAACAAAACGGCACAGGCTCGCTTGTGCCTGCGCCGTTCGCGGGAGGAGAGAGGAAGAGGCGATCAGATGCGAAGCGGCGAAGTTTTGCCGCCTCAGTGCACCGCCGCGATCGCGATTTCCGTGAAGAGAAGCGAAAACAGCAACACGCCAGCAAACATGCCGAAAAAGCTTTGTCCGGTCGGTTTCATTGTTATTCTCCCATTCGGGCATCGTGGCTAATGGAAGTCGTACGCGTCGCTTAGCCACCTTGTTACGAGATGGGGGCTTTCAGTTGGCGAGCAACAGCGTCCTCACGCACTTGTGCGCGTTTTGCCCTTACGGATTGGACAGCTTTCGGATAGGGCCGCCGGGTTTAGAGATTGCGGCTCGGCGATGGGGTTACTCTGCGGCGGCAGCGCTCTTTGGCGGTACCGCTAGCGCCTGCTCTTCATCGCTCGCGCTTGCGGAGACGTGAACGACGCGGTCGTGAAGCTGCAGCAGCGACGAGCGATGGCCGATGGAAACAATGGCCGTATCGGGCAGCTTGTTTCGTATCGCGGTCAGGACGCGCGCCTCGGCGGCCTCGTCGAGCGCAGACGTTGCCTCATCGAGGAAAAGGATATCCGGACGGAGCAGAATGGCGCGTGCAAGCGCGATGCGCTGCTGCTCGCCGACTGAGAGGATATTGTTCCAGCGATCGACGACGTTAAGAGATGGCTCCAGGTGTTCGAGGCCCGTAAGTTTTAGGATGTCGGAGATTTCTTCGTCCGACGGTTGGGCTTCCGTCGCTGGGTAGGTGAGCACGCTATGGAGGGAGCCCAGCGGGAAATAGGGCTTTTGCGGCAGCGCGAGGAGGCGGGCGCCGGATCTGGTGAGGATCTCGCCCGTCGCGTGGGGCCAGTAGCCAAGAATGGTGCGCAGCAACGTTGTCTTGCCGGCGCCTGATGGAGCCATCAGGAGCACCGACTCGCCCGGTTCGATATTGAGATTCACCGAGTTCAACAGCTTCTTGCCGCCGGGCGTCGCAAGCGAAATGCCGGCAAGGCTCAGCACCCCGTTGGCATTCGTCGTGCCCATCGAGACAGCGGATGTCTCGCTCGCGGTCGAGGCGAGCTGCATCTGATCGGAGAAGCCGGAAAGCCGGTCGACGACGGCGATCCATTCCGCCAAGTCGGTATAGGAATTGACGAAGAACGACATCGACGATTGCACCTGGCCGAACGCGCCCGCCGTTTGAGTCATGACGCCGAGCATGATTGCGCCTGCGAAGTAATGCGGGGCCATGATGAGAAACGGCAGCACGACAGCGATCTGATTGTATCCAGTCGTGAAGAACGTCAGAAATTTCTGGCGCCGCATGATGTCGTGCCAGTTGGTGACGATATCGGAGAAACGATCGCGCAGGATATTACGCTCTGCGTTCTCGCCGCGCAGCAATGCGATCTGTTCGGAGTTCTCGCGAAGGTGCACCAAGCCGAAGCGAAAATCGGCTTCGCGCCGCTGGCGACTAAAGTTGAGGCTCGCCAATGTGCGGCCGATGAGATGCGCACCGACGCTGGCCACGAGCGCGAATATGGCTGCGAGCCAGACGAGATAACCATGGGCGCCGATGTGATATCCGGCGATCTGCAGCGGGACTTCGGCTGAAATTCCCCACAGGATGATGCTGAATGAAACGAGGCTCGTGATCGACGACAGGAAGCCGATGCCGAGGGAGAGTGTTCGTCCGATATAAAGCGCGATGTCCTCAGCGATACGCTGGTCGGGGTTGTCGGCTGTCTCGCCGTGAAGACGCATGCGGTAGTGGGTGCTGTTCTGGAGCCAGCGGTGAACATAGCGCTCCGTCATCCAGCGCCGCCACCGGATCTGCAGCCATTGATTGAGATAGAGCTGATAAACCGACGAGATGATGAAGGCCGCGGCGATCACCGAGAATATGGCGAGCTGGTGCCAGAAGGCGCCGACGTTTTTCGTCTGAAGCGCGTTGTAGAACTCGGCGTTCCAGCTGTTGAGCAGGACGGACAGCCCAACCTGGCCGAATTCGATGGCCAGGACGACTAAGAGAAGGCTGCCGCCGATCCAGCGTTCCGCAACGGTGAATTTCAGTCGGGAGCTAATGCGAACGACACCCGGATCTTTCGAGAAGAAGTAGGGCGTCGTCAGTTGCCAAACCGCGCTCAGGCGCGAGCGCGTATCATTTCCCATCACAATTCCACATCACGGTTGCCTTGCATCCTCAGCTGGCCAGCTGCGGTTTTGAACCATCCGCAAGGCCGTGTGGCTCCTCATTTCGTCGAGGGTGGCGCGAGGCACATTTCCGGAGGGTGGCCAGAACCTTAATTATTTGCAAGCGTTGGCGGGATGCCGCGCGACTTGGCTGGGCCGTCAAACGCCGATGCACTCGTGACGCACACAAGCTAGTTTGGGCCGTCCCGAAAATCGTGTACTTGAGTAAGCGATGGGGATGGGGTTCCCCCGATAACCGCCATTGTGGCTGATGACTCCTACGATAGCCGTTTCCGACGGGAGACGGCCGTTGGCTGAAATGCTGAAGAGGAGCCTCATATGAATTTCACGACATGTCTTGTCGTTATGTTCGGCGGAGCTATCGGGACTTTGTGTCGGTATGCCGGGTCATATCTTGCCCTTCCGATCAGCGGCACGCTGCCGTGGGGCACGATCCTTATCAATATCGCCGGGTCATTTATCATAGGCTTTTTCGGCACGCTGACCCTGGCGCATGGGCGTTATCCGGTCAGCGAAGAATTCCGCCTGTTCGTGATGGTGGGGATTTGCGGGGGCTTTACAACTTTTTCGTCATTCAGTCTGCAGACGCTCGATCTCCTCCGCTCGGGCGCTATCGGGCGCGCCGCGATCAACATTGGGTTGTCCGTCGTGCTTTGCATCCTGGCCGTGGCGGCAGGACACTTCGTCGCCGCCTACTTCAACGGCGGCGCAACGGAAATTGCACAGACGACATTGGAAGAAGACGCCTAGGGCGTCTCCTTTCCTTCGGCGCAGTGTGTCAGGTCGCGATCTGGGACTTCGCCAGCGTGACGTTGATGCTGTGCACTGCGCAGCTTTGAGCGAGGTCGGCTTTTTCTCCGGGGTTGAGGACGTTGATATTGGCTCCGGAGGCTGATGCCTTCGGCCATTGGCCTTTGGGTGCCAGCAGCACGCCCGCTGGAACCGCCGATGAAATGCCAACACTCAACTCGATGGAGCCGGTCTTGCTGCTCACCTGCAACCGGTTCCCGGATTCGACGCCGATCGTTTCGGCGTCGGAGGGATTGAGCCAAGCTTCGCACATTTGCAGACGGCGGGCGATCTTGCCGTCATTGGCGTAGCTGCTGTTCATAAGCCATTCGGAGGCAGGCGACAGCATGCGGTATTCGCCCAGAGCCGGACGGCGCTCCGATAGTGGGGCAGGGGCTGACGGCAATCCGGCCTCGACAAATTGCGCGCCGGTCATTTCGATCTTTCCTGACGGCGTGCGATAGTCGTGGGATGCAAACTGAACATTCGGGTCTTCGGGCACGTACATCGTGCCTGCGGCTGCGAGTGTTTTGAAATCGAGTCCTGGGCGCGCTTGGCTCAGAATCGTTTCGATGATGACGCCGTCGGTCTCACGCAGCTCAGGATCGGTGAGACCCATTGCAGCCGCAAGGCGCCGGAAGATCTCCTGATTGGGGAGCGCGTCTCCTAGCGGCGGAAGGGCTGCAACCTGTGCCGAGACGGAATGAGTAAAATACGACATGACGACGTCGTCGAACTCCAGAAAGCTTGCCGCGGGCAGAACGAAATCCGCGTAGTCGGCCGTATCAGTCTGGAATAGATCGACCGTGACTTGGAGAAGATCCTCGCGCCTCAGCGCCTGACGCAATCGCGCCTGCTCCGGGCTCGAGGCTGCGATGTTGTTATTCCAGGTGAAGAGCGCTTTCGTCTCGCCGCTTTCGAGCCGCGCCGCGAGATCCATATGGCTGACGGATTGGGGATCGGCGTTGAGATGCGAAGCGGAAAGATAACCGCCGTCGACGCCTCGGGCGTCCCAGCCGTTGAGATAGAGGAAACCGGCGCCGAGCTTTCCGATGTTGCCTGTCGCTGGTGGCAGCAGGCCCACCGAACGCATGGCGTTGCCGCCGAATGTCTGGCGCTGGAAGCCTTGTCCCATCCATAGCAGCGATGGGCCGTCCGCATAGAGCAGCGCCGCTTTTTCGATGAGGGACGCAGGAACGCCGGTCGTTGCCTCCGCCCAACTCAACGTGCAAGCGTCGAGCTGCGGTTCGATGTCGTCCCAGCCGATACAATGGCGTGCAAGAAAATCGCGGTCGAGCTTTCCGGCCGATTTGATGACGGCGAGCATTGCGAAGGCAAGCGCCGCGTCGGTGCCGGGAAAGAGCTGCAGATGAATGTCGGCCGCTTCAGCCGTCGCGTGGCGGATCGGATCGACGACGATCGTTGGGACGCCGCTGCGCGCTACCCAATGCTCATGGACGTGAGGCGCTGAGGCTGACGGGTTCGCCCCCCAGATCAAGACGCACTTGCTGGAACTGA
Source organism: Hyphomicrobium sp. MC1 (assembly GCF_000253295.1). Taxonomy (NCBI): domain Bacteria; kingdom Pseudomonadati; phylum Pseudomonadota; class Alphaproteobacteria; order Hyphomicrobiales; family Hyphomicrobiaceae; genus Hyphomicrobium; species Hyphomicrobium sp. MC1. Next base: position 1,441,027 of record NC_015717.1, read on the forward strand.
CCGTGCGTGGGTCGAACCCGCGGGTCGATTCCCCGAATGCGAGTTGAAGCGCGACGTGGCCCGCCTTGTTGCAGACCGTGTCAGGGTCGACTTCAGTCGCTCCGATGCGATTGAAGAAACGCAGCGGAAACAGCCCGGCGATCAGCGAGCACGTTCCAGTGTAATGGGTCTGCAGGATGGCTTGGCCGCCGTCGGTCGCGATAATGCTCTGCAGCCGTTGCGCGATCTCCGATATGGCATCATCCCAGGAGACCTCGGCAAACTGTCCCGATCCTTTCGGGCCGACACGCTTCAACGGAGTCGTAAGCCGATCCGTCTTGCTGCGCCACACGCCGTTGTAGGCAATCGAGCACTTGCCGCAAAGCTTGCCGCGACTCATGTCGTGATCGGGATCGCCGACAACCGAGACCGCGCCGTCGCTCGCCATTTTTACGATCATGCCGCACGCGTCGTAACAGTCCCGGGGACACGTTGTCTTGACGATTGCCTGCGTTGCCATTGCGCCGAACCTTCCTGGAAGCGTAGAGCCGCTTTAAATCTAGTCCGGAATTTCAGCGCCGGTAAAGGCTTTCGCGTCGGGCGCACGTTCGGGATTGGCGAGGGGTGATCGGAGCTTAGGTTATGCATGAATGCACCGCACGATGGCGTTTTATCCGGCAGTAGAGGCATCCACGAGCAGGCAGGCTTGCATCGTGTTCTGTGTCACCCGTGAGCCCCAGATGGAGACTGACGGTATGACCCGCGTCGCTCGCAAACGACGACGCGATGATCTCAGGCCTTCGGGACGATTGCTGTGTCCGAGGCGAGCTTCGATGCTTTGCATCTTGGTCGCCTCTGCTCTGCACGAGGTTTTCTGGTGCGGCTTGTCGCAACCGCGCCATGCCATGTGCTGCTATTCTTAGCGGGTTGAGCCGATTCTTTTTTGCCGGGAGCCGTGATGCGGGGACGCTTGGTTTTTCCCGCAGCTTGTCTTGCGTTCTGTCAGCTGCTGTGGGGATGCGCGATCGAAAACGCCGACATCGCCTTGCGTGGGAAGTCGGAACTGGTCGGACTTCGTGAGCGGGACGTTCTGATGTGCGCCGGGCATCCGACGAGCGAGGATAGCATACCCGGCGGCAAGATCTGGATGTACGAACACGGACAGGCGACCGGCGGCTTCACGGTTCAGCCGGTCATTCCGTTGGCAGGAGCGCAACTCTCGGACCCCAACAGCGGCTATTGCCGCGTCCAGTTCCGCTTCTCAGGCGGCAAGGTCGCCGAGGTCTCCTATGCGGGTGCGACGAGTTCCTGGGGCCGCAAAGACGCCGTTTGCGCGCCGATTATCCGCAACTGTCTCGATTATCGGGGACGGTAGGTAGTGCCGTTTCAAGACCAGACCGCTACCTGAACACGCGCGCGGCGAGCGCCTTGGCGACGAGGTGCGGCTTGATTTGGGTAACGGCCGTCGACGCTTTGCCTGAAAAGATGAGCTGAAGGACCTGAGCTTTGGTTTGCTCCGTCAGCTCGAATTCCAGTCCGAAGCCGTTTGCCGTCGATCGGCGGATGTGGGCGTCGACGTCGATGCCGGCGAAGTGGGCGTTGACGGTACTACCGATCGGAAGCGGCGCATTGCCGAGAAGATGCATTCCGCTCACAGATATATCGGATGCGCGATAGACGGCGCTCGAAGTTTTCGCCGACAACCTGACAGGAAGGTCCATTTCGAAGCGCTGACCAGTGCGCCGCTGTTGCTGCTCGCTACAGACGTAGCAGCAGAGCGTGAGCACGACGATGTTATACCAGCTCCAGAAAAGAGCGATGGCGCTCGACTCTGCAAGCGGGCGTGATTGATCCATAAGAAACGCGTGGGCAATGCCGAGCATCGTAACGACGAGGAGCGTGCCGAAGATGCGCAGCAGCGGCCACTGGACGAAATGCCGGCTGCGATCGCCGCCCTTTGCCGTGACTTTGAATTTCTGGCCTTTCGGCTTGACGAGGCCGGAGACGACAGCTTTCAAGACGTCCATGGAACAGAGCATCTGATAGAGGTCCGTCATCAGCGGCAGCACGCGGCCTTCCGTCAACCACGTGAAGATCGCCCACTGCGCGACGAGGAACGGCGCCAGATACCAGATCGCATCAATGACGTTTGCGTGGACGGCCTCTATCCCAAACAGCAGATAGAGAGCCGGCACAATCACACCGAGAAGTCGAAAAAGGTGGGTCGCCGACCAATGTAGGAACGTCTCGCAGAGCATGATGCGATCGACGATCGGCAATTTGTTCCCGAGGCGTAGCGGTCCGCTCGGGCCGCGGCAGATTTGAACGAAACCCAAGGCCCAGCGGCTGCGCTGGCCGCTATATTCGGCGAGGCCCTCGGGTGCTAAGCCCAGTGACAGGGCTTCGTTCAAGTAGACGGTCCGGAAGCCCTTTTCGCGCAAGCGGAGAGAGAGGAGATAATCCTCGGTGACGGAATCGGTCGGAAAGCCACCAATGCGTTGCAGTGCGTCGAAGCGAATGACTGAGGACGTGCCGCAGCAGAAGGCGGCGTTCCAGGCGTCCTTCGAGGCCATGACGATATCGAAGAAAAAGCGCTGCTCATCCGGCCAGACGCGCGTTAGCGCGAGATTGCTTTGCACCGGGTCGGGATTGAAGAAATGCTGGGGCGTCTGGACGACGCCGACGTCGGCATCGAGCGCCAGCGATACAGCGCGTGTCAGAAATGAGGGCAGTGGTACGAAATCCGCATCCAGGATCGATACGAAGTCGGGCTTTTCATCGAGCTTGGCGAGCTTTTTCAGCGCGGCGTTGATGTTGCCGGCTTTGGCGTGGGAATTTTCTTCGCGGGTGATGTAGCCGACGCCATGATGCTCGCAGAGCGCTTTCAGCCAGGCCCGGCGTCCGTCGTCGCAAACCCAGACGCGGAAATTCGGATACGTCAACGCGAGCGTGCCGATGATGGTGCGCTCGAGAATGCTTTCGTCTTCGTTATAGGTGCAGATCAGGACGTCGACTTTAGGCGGCTCGTGCAGGGCTAGCAGGCGCGGGACGTTGCGATCGGCGTCGCCAGAGCGGTTGCGGGTGCGCGTCAGGAACAATTGCGAGATGGTCGCGCCGATCATTGTCAACGCTTCGACGGCTGTGAAAATCACGCCGGTGGTGAAATTGACGGGATTGTCTGCTGAGGGAAGGGTATCGAAAATGCGCCATGACATATATCGCCAGCCAAGTGCGATGCCGAAGAGAATGGCGCAGGTGCGAATGATCGTGTTGTTGCGATTGACCCACGGCAGGATGGCTGTCGCCAGTAGGGCAACAATCAGCGCCGGCAACAGCGCGTCGGCATATCCCATTCCTGCGGCAGCGCTCATTGTGCGGTCCGTCAGTAGAGGCTGCCAGCGAAGACGCTGCCGCCGTCGGCGAACTTGACGAGGCCAGATCGGCCAACCCTGCAATCGAAGCTCTTCGACAGTTCTGGAAACTTGAGGCTGACGTGATAGGGCTCGCGCGAGAGGGCGCTCTGCTGGATTGCAGTATTGGACTCGACTGCAGCGAGACCATTCAAGCCGACCACGATGCCATGCAACTCAGGGCCGCCATCGCGGGGCGTAAACGTCGCCGGTTGGCCGATCGAGAGGCGCTCGTAGGCCGTCTCGCTGACGCTGGCAGTGACGATGGCGCTTCCGCAATCGAGGAGCTTCATCAAATCCTGTCCGGCATTGACGTGCTCGCCCGGGGCGGTGAGCATTTCCCAGACCCGTCCATTGACGCTGGCGTGAATATCGGCTTTCGCCAATTCCGCCTGACGGGCTTGTTCGGCGGCAATCGAAGCGTCTATAGCGGCGAACTGAATTTGACTGCCATCGAGGCGAGCCTGAACGTCGGAAAGTTCAAGGGAAACTTCCATTTTACGCTGCGCCGATTGCGGTGTGTCGTTATAGCTGTCGCCGACGTAGGTTCCATTTTTTGCGGCATTAAGTTCGACGAGAATGCCCTTCTTGTGCTCGATTTGCGCCTGGATGGCTTGCTCAGTTACATGAGCTTCGCCCTGGGCCTTATCGAGGAACGCTTGGCTGGCGGCGTCGGTCTTTCGCAATGCAGCTGCTCGTTTCAGCGCTTCGGAAGCAACCGCGTATTGGGCCTGTGCCGAAGCGATATTGGCATCTGCTTCCCGTACGCGCTGCTCTAGCTGAGCGATGCGCCCGAGGCGAAATCGCTCTTGCTGGGCATTGAGTTCTTCCAGGCTGCTGCGAAGCAGATTTTTCTTAGCTTCGAGCGCGCCAATGTTCGTGCGCAGTTGGTCTCGATCCCGCTGCAGGTTCGTCAGATGTACTGAATCGGCGCGGGTGTTGCGGATCGTCAGGATATTCTGATCGGCGCGAAAAGGACTGCCTATATCCGTGCCGTTTTGCGCCATCGTTACTTCACCTTCGATCGGCGCCCTTATCGTGATGATGCGGGCGTTCACGACGGCTTCGGCGCTGGTCGTGGCAAGAAGGCGCTGAACAGGGAACCATCCGAGCGCGATCGCGACTGCGACGGCAACGAGAGATTTCAGTAGAGTCATCGACCTGACGGCGGGGCGCGACGACAGCTTCGGAGGCGTGTCAGCGGGTGGCTCAGCATCTGCTGCAGGAGGCGGCGCGGCGTTTGGCGCTTGCCATTCGTTTACGACTGACTCGAGATACGCGAGTTGAGCGGTTGCCGTAAATTTATCGTCGGCCAGGGTCTCGGCGTCTGTTTGCTCAGCGCTCGGAAGCTCCGGCGGCGGCGGCTGTACGGCGCGGATCTTCGCGCCGCGGGCAAATGCGGTTCGGCGTTCGACGGGTTGGGAGGACATTGGTACCCACGCAAGCAAAATTGTCTGCGTGGAATGTTACATTCGATATATAAATTAATAATCGCATATTTTCTAAATTAGATATTAAACCGGCAGTAAAAATGATCCGAATAGAGACGATTTTCTGACCGTATATATGCTTATTTAAGCATGTCTGTCTTTTGGTCCTGAGAGGATTGACGTATTTGAATCCGGCCTGAAACGACCGGTGAGGCGACTTTTGGGGACGAGTGCATGCTAACGACGCGATACGCGAAAATTATGATGTGTTTCGTGCTGGGCCTGTTTTGCCTGCTGGTCGCATTCAACAACATCACGGACTACGGAACGAATTATGTGTTTGTGCAGCACGTTCTAAGCATGGACACGACACCGACTGCCAGCGCTCTCAAGTATCGGGCGATAGCAGAACCGCTGCTTTGGCAGATCGCGTATGCCGCCATCATCACGGCCGAGGCGTTGACCGGTATTTTGTTCGTTGCGGGGGCGACGGCGTTGTGGCGTGCGCGTCGCGCCTCTGCCGAAACATTCAATGACGCGAAACGCTATGCTGTTGCTGCGTCCACGCTAGCGTTTCTGATCTGGTTCTTCGGCTTCATGGTGGTGGGCGGCGAGTGGTTTGCGATGTGGGAGTCGCCGGCTTGGAACGGTCAGCAGGCGGCTTTTCGGTTTTATGTCTCCGTGCTCGCCGTCTTGATCTTCGTGAATCAATCCGATCGCGATCTTCCCTGAAACGTTGCCGCGACCGAGGCGGCGTGGCGTCGGTCGCGACTTGAACTCAGAGCAAGTGTTCGGCGACCCGCGTGAGAAGTTCCTTCTTGCCATGCTTTGCTTTTCGTTCAGCGAGCAGCCCCAGATAGTGCTGCAGGACGGCTGCGCCTGCGATCGACGTGACGTCGGCGTGGTCGTAGGCTGGGGCAACCTCTACGACATCCGCGCCGACGATGTCGAGATCGCCTAAGCCGCGTAGGATCATCAGCGCTTCGCGCGATGACAATCCACCGGCGACCGGCGTGCCCGTGCCCGGTGCATACGCCGGGTCGAGGGAGTCGATGTCGAACGTCACATAGGTCTTGGCGTCGCCGACGCGCGCCGCGATGTGCTTCAGGACGCCGGAGACGCCGAGGTTGGCGACGTCATGCGCGTAAAGGATCTCGATGCCGCAATCCTCTGGCGCGTGCGTTCTGATGCCGACCTGGATCGAGCGTTCCGGCATGATGATGCCGGCGTGGACTGCGCGCGCTACAAACGAGCCATGGTCGATGCGTTCCTCCTCGTCGAACCAAGTATCCTGGTGAGCGTCAAATTGCACCAGCGCCATAGGTCCATGCTTTTCGGCGTGTGCTTTCAGCAGTGGCCAGGTGACGTAATGATCGCCGCCGATCGACAGGAGCGTCGCACCAGCTTGAACGATCTCTCGCGCCTGGCCTTCGATCTGCGCGGGTACGTCGAAATGCCGGCCGTAATCGAGCGAGCAGTCGCCGTAATCGACGACGGCCAGCGTTTCGAACGGGTCGGCGTGGAAGGGGTACTGCGGGTCTCCTTCCAGGATCGCCGAGGCGCGGCGCACGCCTTGCGGTCCGAAGCGTGCGCCGGGCCGGTTCGAGACAGCGGCGTCGAAGGGGATGCCCCAAACGGCGACGTCGACATTGCGCAAATCGCGGGACAGCTTGCGGCGCATGAATGACAGCACGCCGCCGTACATCGGTTCGTGCGAGCCGCCCATGATGTTTGGAGCGAAGACGGCCGAGTCGGTTTCCCTCGGGCGGAGCGGAGCGTGGGACGTTTTCGACATTGTTTCTCTCCTGTCTTGATATGCAGGGTATTGAATACTGGGGCGCTGCTGTCGGCGTTATTCGCCGGTCATGAAGCGCGTCCAGATGCGATTGATGTCGCGGAGCGATTTCGGATCGCGGGGGCGGGCGGCAAAGAGCTTGGCCATCATGTCCTTGGGCGGATAGATGTTCGGATCCGACTTGATGTCCGCGGTGACGAACTCCGTCGCGGCGGTGTTCGCGTTCGGATACCAATAGTTGTTAGTGAATGTCGCGATGTTCTTCGACGCCAGAAGAAAATTGATGAACGCATAAGCGTTCTCGGGATGCGGCGCGTCGGCGGGAAGCGTGATCATGTCAGCGAAGATTTCGGTGCCTTCTTTCGGGATCGAATAGCGCACCTCGACGCCTTTCTTGGCGTCGGCGGCGCGGCCTGCAGCGATATAAGCGTCGCCACTCCAGCCGAGCGCCAGGCAGACGTCGCCCTGGGCGAGGTCGTTGATGATTGCGCCGGTTTTGAAGTGACGGATATAGGGGCGAATGGAGTCGAGCAACTTGCTCGCCTTTTCGAGTTCGGCTTTGTCGGTCGTAAACGGATCGAAGCCGAGATAGTTGAGCGTAATCGACATGACGCCTTCAGGCGAGTCGATCATGGCGATGCCGCAGTCTTGAAATTTCGCTGCAAGCTCGGGCTTGAAGATAATGTCCAGGCTGTTGACCGGCGCGTTCTTCATGCGCTTCTCGATCAATGCCGGATTATACATGATGCCGGTGGTTCCATAAGCGTAGGGCACACCGTATTGATTGCCGGGATCTTCAGTCGCGACGAACTTCATGATGTCGGGATTAAAGTCTTTCAGTACGGCGAGCTTGCTCTTGTCGAGCTTCTGGAGCGCGCCTGCCTGGATGAGCCGGCCGATTGACGAGGCGGTCGGCAGGACGATGTCGTAACCGGTTTTTCCGGTCAGGACCTTTGTCGTCATCATTTCCGTCGACTCGAACGTGTCGTAAACGACCTTGTCGTCGGTTTGCTTCTCGAAGTCCTTGATCACGTCCGGCGAGACGTAGTCGTACCAGAAGTAAATGTTGACGTTCTTGTCTTCGGTCGAAATGGCATTTGCCGCAGGCGAAGCTGCGACCAGAGAAAGTGCAATTGCACAAGATGCGAGCAGGCCGAGCCGACGCATGACGTCACCCTCCAGAAAAGGTTGAAGACCGGAATTGCGAATGAATGAAGCAAACGATGCGGCTTGCACGTTGCGGCGACAAACGGTATTTCCTGAGGAATGAGTTGAGTAAAACTCATCTGAAGGCCCGTCTTGCATGCCATTGCCTTCTCTCAACGCGATCCGCGCATTCGAAGCCTCGGCCCGGCTGCTGAGCTTCAAGGATGCGGCGGAGGAATTGAAGCTCAGCCCATCGGCTGTGAGCCGCCACATCCGTACGCTGGAAGATGCGCTGGGCGTTCCTCTCTTCGAGCGCGGGTTCCGTCAGGTGCAATTGACGGAAAAGGCCGTGCATTACGCGCGCCGTCTCGGCGAGGCGTTCAAGATCATTCAGGATTCAACAGAAGAAGTGAGCGCTTACGGTCCGGCGCGGCGGCGCAAGCGCCAGCGGGTGACGCTGTCGATCAATGCGACGTTCATGAACCTATGGCTTGCGGATCGGCTGCCGCAGTTCCGGGCGCTGCATCCGGAGTGCGAGCTTGAGGTTTCGACACATGACGACGCCGGCAAGGGTGGCAATGCGCGGGCCGATCTGCGCGTGCTTTTTACGAGCGACGAGATTGACGATCCGGCGCTGACGCCTCTGCTCAAGCTGATCATCATTCCGGTTTGTGCGCCGTCGCTGACGACCGGCAGAAAGGCGCTCCGAAACCCGCGCGACCTGGCGAAACATCGTCTGCTTCACGAAAACACGACGGCGTGGTGGGAGGAGTGGATCGTCGGAGAGGGTGCCAAGGGTGTTGATCCCAATACGGGGGCGATTTTTCACGATCCGTCGCTCGCCATTCGAGAGGCCGTCAATGGCGGTGGCGTTGCGCTTGCCGATAATATCATGGCTGAAGATCTGTTGGCCCGCGGGCTGCTGGTCGAGCCATTTCGCATTCGGCGGCGCATTCCCAATTGCTACAGTCTTGCCCAGCGATCGGGGGCGTCTTCACATGCCGGGGTCCGTGATTTCCGCGCGTGGCTGATCGCTGAGATCGCCCGGCATAAGGCCGTCATGGGGCTCAATTAGGAGCTGTGATTTGATTCCTGGTGGTGGCCGGAGATTTGTGTGCTCGCTGCACAGCACCAGTGAGACGCACATCTGGACTTAAGTGCACAAGACAAATGCCGGCGCCGAGGTTCTTAGATTCGTAGCGAGCAATACCCGCAGCTTTTGGGGCTGTCGCAAAACCACCACGGCGTGCTCGGTTTTACTGGATCGGGTATTTTGTCGAGCAGAAAATGAGTGCCCGGACTTTCATCGCGTTTGATGTGTATTCTTCATGTGCAATGTTAGCTTTTTCATTCAAGCACCTGATGTGAATAAATTTTTCTTCCGTTTTTTCTAGAGTGCCCGGCGTGCCCAAAAAGCACGCATCCGCTGATCCAATTTCGAGCACGCAAGCTATTGGATTCGTTTCGGAATTTCCGGAAGCGTGACTAGAGTCTTGGAGCTGCAGATTTTCACGGTGCCGAGTTTGGCACTGCCGTCTGCTTCGAATTTCACGCTTTTGGCTCTCGTCGAATTCCGGGGGGAATTTTCTGATGACACGATCTAGGTGGGGATTGGCTGCGGCCGTCTGCACGTTGGTTCTCGCAAGCGGTTCGGCCGCTTCTGCAGGAGAGAAATTTCAGCTTTGGGACGATGACTCTTGGATCAGCTTCGGCGCTGGCATTCGAGGGCAGTACATCTACAACCCGGATGCCAAAAACACCGATGACTTTTCATTGAACAGCGCTCGCATCTACGCCAACGGGCAGTTCACCAAAATCATTGGCTTTACCTACAACACGGAAATTGATCACGCGCCGGACGACACGTCGGACATTTCTCGCATAAGGACGCTCGACGCGATTTTGCGCCTCGAGTTTACCCCGTCGTTCAACATCTGGGCAGGCCGCATGCTGGCGCCGAGCGATCGCGCCAACCTTGACGGTCCGTACTATTTGGGAACCTGGGAATATCCGTTTGTCAGCGCCTACCCCGCGATCTTCGCCGGTCGCGACAACGGCGGCTCCGTTTGGGGCGACATCGGCAAGTTCAAATATGAGCTTGGCGGATTTCAAGGCTGCACGGCCGGAGACAACAGCTGCAGTACGCCAACTGCGAGTGGGCCGTTGTTCGCGGGCCGTTTGCAGTATGACTTCTGGGACAAGGAGTCTGGCTACTACACGTCGAGCGACTACTACGGCGAGAAAGAAATTCTCTCAGTCGCGGTGGTTGGGCAGTATCAAAGCGGCGCGGCAAGCGACGGAACGCACTCCGGCGACTTTGGTGGCTTTAACATTGACGCCTTGATGCAGAAGAAAGTTTGGGGCGGTGACGTCTTCACGCTCGAAGGTGCCTATTACGTCTATGATACGAGCGGCATCGATACATCGCTCCCGACGGGCAATGGCTTGGCGGATGGCACGAGCTACATGCTGCTCACGAGCTATCTCATCAATCAGAAGGTCGGGCCGGGTAAATTCCAGCCGGTGTTCCGCTACCAAGAGTTCGACCAGGATCACGGTCCGGACATCAGCGAATATTCGGTGGGTACCAACTACATCATCAAAGGCCACGATGCGCGCCTGTCCGCTCTCTATTCCCGGCAGAACGTCGACAACGCAGGAGACAGAGATATCGACCGGTTCATAGGCGGTCTGCAGCTTCAGTTCTAAGAAAACACTTCTGCCACTTAGGAGACATGCGCCTTCATCCCTTCTCCCGGGAGGTTCGCATGTCTCCTTTTATTTTTCTGATGATTTAACGAGAAAGACCCTTCATTCATTCTCTGTAAGCCAATCGCGGGACGACCGCCGCCGGTGATTTCTTGTTTGCGAAGCAGGAGGGAAACCGCCATCATCGCCGTCCGCAGGACTTCGAATTTGCGCAAGAGTTGAGTGACGGCTTTGTTGCAGTCATCTCTTGCAGTCGTGGAGCGAGGCTTTATCGTGTTATCCGGTGGCCAAGCAGAGTTGCAATCGCCCGATGTTCGCCAACGCGTTTCAGTCTAGCCTTCCGGCCATCCCCTTTTATGTGCGTGCGAGCGCCGAGGTACGCGGCACGTTCGCGTGCGCCGGGCGCACGACCAAGCTGATCGATACGTTCGAAACCGGTGGCTTGCGCCTCAGAACTCCCAAGGCCGGAGAATGGTGCGAGGCTGTCGTGTTGAATACCGCTGGTGGGCTGGCTGGCGGCGATGAAGCGCGGATGAGCTTCGTTGCTGAGAGTAACGCCAACGTCTGTATCACCACACAATCGGCCGAGAAGATCTATCGCGCGGAGGACAAGCCCGTTGTACTGGCGGCGGACGTTCACGTCGGCGACGGCGCGAACCTCGTATGGATGCCGCAGGAGACGATCCTGTTCGATGGTAGCGGGCTCGAACGTTCGCTGATGATCGAGATGGCCGAGAATGCCTCCGTTCTTGCGGTTGAAAGCACAGTGTTCGGTCGCGTGGCGCGCGGCGAAAGATTGAGTTCGGGTGCATTTCGCGATCGCTGGCGTATTCGCCGCGGCGCTGGGCTGGTATTCGCCGAAGACGTCCGACTAGCCGGCGCGATTTCAGAAATTGCGGCTAAGGCAGCGGTCGGTAATGGCGCGTGTGCGATCGCTACTCTCGCGTTTCTATCGCCGGACGCCGAAGAGTGTTTGCCGATCGTACGATCCGTTGTCGAGACCGACAGTGTCGATGGCGGCGCCAGCGCCTGGAACGGCATGCTGATCGTCCGTCTCGCCGGTCGCGATCCGTTCGATGTCCGAGCCGTCGTCACGGCGGTTTTGCGGCGGTTGTCGCGAATTCCGTTGCCACGTGTCTGGTCGATTTAGCTTAAGAGGGCCGAATGCTTCTAACTCCGCGAGAGAAAGACAAGCTGCTGATCGCGATGGCTGCGGATGTGGCGCGGCGCAGGCTCGCGCGCGGCGTCAAGCTCAATTATCCGGAAGCGATCGCGCTGATCACCGATGCAGTGGTGGAGGGCGCACGCGACGGCCGGTCGGTTGCTGAGCTGATGCAACAAGGTGCGCGTGTACTGACGCGCGATCAGGTGATGGACGGCATAGCGGAGATGATCGAAGACGTGCAGGTCGAGGCGACGTTTCCGGATGGAACGAAGCTCGTCACCGTCCATCAACCGATCCGGGGCGGCAGCGATGCGACGACGATCATCGCGGGCGAATTCATTACACCCGATGGCGACATTGAACTCAACGTGGGCGCGTCTACGGTGACGCTGAAAGTTGCGAACACAGGTGACCGCCCGATTCAGGTTGGCAGCCATTATCATTTCTTCGAAACCAATCCGGCGCTCGAATTCGAACGCGAGAAGGCGCGCGGCATGCGCCTCGATATCGCTTCCGGTACGGCCGTGCGTTTCGAGCCGGGACAGACGCGGGAAGTAACGCTGGTTCCCTATTCGGGAGCCCGAACGGTTTATGGATTCCGCCAAGACGTGATGGGAAAACTCTGATGGCCGCCCGCATTTCTCGCGCCGCTTATGCCGACATGTTCGGCCCCACGACCGGCGACAAGGTTCGCTTGGCCGATACGTCGCTCTTCGTCGAGGTCGAGAAGGATTTCACAATCTACGGCGAAGAGGTGAAGTTCGGCGGCGGCAAGGTCATTCGCGACGGCATGGGGCAGTCGCAGGTGTCCCGCTCACAGGGCGCCGTCGATACGGTGATCACGAATGCGCTGATCATCGACCACTGGGGAATCGTCAAGGCCGATATCGGTCTGAAGGACGGATTGATTGCGGGCATCGGTAAGGCCGGTAATCCTGATGTTCAGCCGGGCGTCGACATCGTCATCGGGCCGGGTACGGAGGTGATTGCGGGCGAGGGCAAGATCGTTACCGCAGGCGCGTTCGATACGCATATCCATTTCATCTGTCCGCAGCAGATCGACGAAGCGCTGGCGGCTGGCATCACGTCGATGCTCGGTGGCGGCACGGGGCCCGCGACCGGAACCAATGCCACCACGTGCACGCCGGGCGCTTGGCATCTTCAGCGCATGATCGAAGCGGCCGACGCTTTTCCGATGAACCTCGGGTTTGCGGGTAAGGGCAATGCGTCGCTGCCGCAAGGATTGGTGGAGCAGGTCGAAGCCGGCGCGTGCGCGCTGAAGCTGCATGAAGATTGGGGGACGACGCCCGCAGCCATCGACTGCTGCTTGTCCGTCGCCGACGAGCACGACGTGCAGGTGATGATCCATTCGGATACGCTCAACGAAAGCGGCTTCGTGGAAGATACGATTGCCGCTTTCAAGGGGCGCACGATTCATGCGTTTCATACCGAAGGTGCGGGCGGCGGCCATGCACCGGATATCATGAAGGTTGCGGGATACGCGAACGTCTTGCCGTCGTCGACCAATCCGACGAAGCCGTTCACCGTCAATACGCTCGACGAGCATCTCGATATGCTGATGGTTTGCCATCATCTTCATGCGTCCATTCCCGAAGATCTGGCATTTGCGGAAAGCCGGATCAGGAAAGAGACGATTGCAGCGGAAGATATTCTGCATGATCTCGGCGCGCTCTCGATGATGTCGTCGGATAGCCAAGCCATGGGGCGTATCGGCGAGGTGATCATTCGCACGTGGCAAACCGCAGACAAGATGAAGAAGCAGCGTGGCGCGCTTCCCGGCGATGGCGAGAACGATAACCAACGGGCGAAGCGCTATATCGCCAAGTACACGATCAATCCGGCTATCGCTCACGGTGTATCGCAGCACATCGGCTCGGTCGAGGTCGGCAAGCTTGCCGACCTGGTGATCTGGTCGCCGGCGTTGTTCGGAGTAAAGCCCAATCTTGTCTTGAAGGCGGGTTCGATTGCCGTCGCGGCAATGGGCGATCCGAATGCTTCAATCCCGACGCCGCAGCCTGTCCACTACCGGCCGATGTTTGCATCCTTCGGCAAATCGCTGACGCGAAGCTCGCTAACGTTCGTTTCGAAAACGTCGCTCGACAAAGGCTTGGCGGATCGACTCAAGGTCGAAAAGAAGCTCGTTCCGGTTGAGAACGTGCGAGAGGGGATTTCGAAGAAGAGCATGGTTCACAATGGCGCTACTCCGCATATCGAGATCGACAGCGAAACTTATCGGGTGACGGCAGACGGCGAGCTTCTTGTTTGCGAACCGGCCAAGGAGCTACCGATGGCGCAACGCTATTTTCTGTTTTGAGGCGAACGATGCTTCGTGCCATTGCATGCGAGCCCCAGGGCGCTCGTCACGGGTTGATCGATGATGAGGTAACGCTCGATTTCGACAATCGCCATCGCCGTCGTTTGGCGATGACGGGAAAAGATGGACTTGAATTTTTGCTCGATCTGCCGCGTGCGCATCGGATTCGACAGGGCGATACGCTCCTGCTGGAAGACGGCCGCAGAGTTCGGGTAATGGCGGCAAAAGAAGAACTTACGGAAATCACGACGACATCGGCTGCCGATCTCGTGCGCGTTGCCTGGCATCTCGGTAATCGCCATCTGCCGGTCATGCTGCTGCCGGATCGCATCCTGATCCGCCGTGATCATGTTATTGAAGATATGGTCCGGCTTCTCGGTGCTTCGGTCGCGATGGTCGAGGCAGCGTTCGATCCGGAAGACGGCGCGTACGCAGGCGGCGGCCATCATCACCACCATCATGACGACGATCACGGCCATGGATGACGTGTCCGAGCGTCAGCATAAAATAGGCGGCGAGCTTTCGTCTCAAGACGCGTCTACGCCGGTCGTGAAGGAAGATAAGTCATCCGATGCGGCTGCGAAGCTGCTGATCTGGCTTTCTCCTGCATTTCCTGTTGGAAGCTTTGCATTCAGTCATGGCCTGGAATGGGCGGTCCAAGCTGGGCAGGTTAGAAACGTCGCCACAGTCATCGCGTGGCTCGATGCTCTTCTTGAGTATGGAGGGTTACGTAATGATGCAATCTTTGCCGCGCATGCGTGGCACGCTGCGATGGTTCGCGACGCGCGTGCGCTCATTGAGGTCAACGAGCTGGCGCTAGCGATGGCCGGTTCGAAAGAGCGGTATTTGGAAACAACAGCGCAGGGTAATGCCTTCGTCACCATTATCCGAGAGGCATGGCGCGCACAGGATTTCGATTGGGGGATTGCGTCGGTACGAGGAGATGTCGCTTATCCGGTCGCAGTCGGCTTGACCGGTGCGGCACATGAGATTTCCCGGCACGAGATGCTGCGCTGCTTCGTGCTCGCCCAGGTTCAAAATCTGGTGTCGGCTGTGATCCGCCTCAGCGTCATCGGGCATACGGACGGACAGCACGCGATTGCGTCGCTGCTTCCCGCGATCGGGCGGCTGGTTCTTGTGGCAGAAACTGCTACCCTCGACGATATCGGTGGCGCCGCGTTTCAGTCGGACATCGCCGCCCTTCGGCATGAAACACAATATTCAAGGCTCTTTCGCTCATGACCTCCTTAGATCACGGACCTCTGCGGGTCGGCATTGGCGGTCCGGTCGGCGCAGGAAAAACAGCCTTGATGGAAGCGCTGTGTAAACAGTTTCGCAGCGAGCTCGATATCATCGCGATTACAAATGACATTTATACCAAGGAAGATGCGTTGATCTTAACGCGTGCCGGTGCGCTGCCGTCGGAACGCATCATGGGGGTAGAGACGGGCGGTTGTCCGCACACCGCTATTCGTGAAGACTGCTCGCTCAATCTCATGGCGATAGCCGAGATGCGCAGCAAGTTTCCGAATGCCGATCTGGTTCTGATCGAGTCGGGAGGTGACAATCTGGCCGCGACCTTTTCACCGGAGCTGGCCGATATAACGATCTACGTGATCGACGTTGCGCAAGGCGAAAAAATTCCGCGCAAGGGTGGTCCAGGGATCACGCGCTCCGATCTGTTGGTGATCAACAAGATTGATCTTGCTCCATATGTGGGCGCGAGCCTTGAGGTAATGGAGCAGGACACCAAGCGGATGCGCGGCGAACGGCCGTATGTGTTTACGAATATCAAGGATGGCAAGGGCGTGAGCAAGGTTGCAGAGTTCATCATTCGCTCGGGCGGCCTGTCGCTGACGAGGCCCACCGCGACCTCAGGCCATTAGCATGCTGGCCAATCCGTTTGACGACCAGCCGACTCGCGGTGTCGCGAAAGCCGTGGCGATGTATGCGTTGCTGATCGCCTCGAACGTCGGTGCATGGGTGTGGGCATTCGCTGCTTTTTCCTATCGGCCGACGCTGATGGGGACGGCGCTGCTCGCCTACGTATTTGGTCTTCGACATGCGTTCGATGCCGACCATATAGCGGCTATCGATAACGTCGTTCGTAAGCTGATGCAGGAGGGAAAGACGCCGTATTCCGTCGGCTTCTTCTTCTCTCTCGGGCACTCGACCATCGTTATTATCGCTTCGATTGTCATTGCGGCCACTGCAGCGGCTATGCAGGGGACGCTTGAAGAGTTTCACGGCATCGGGGGCATTATCGGAACAATTGTGTCGGCACTGTTTCTGCTTGTCATCGGGATCATCAATCTCTTGATCCTGAAGAATGTCTGGGCGGCGTTTCTGCGCGCACGTCGCGGCGAGCGGCTTACGGACGCGGATCTCGAGACGTTACTTGCGGGACAGGGCGTCTTTGCGAGATTTCTGCGGCCGCTATTTCGGGTCGTGTCGCGATCCTGGCATATGTATCCGGTCGGCTTCCTGTTCGGTCTAGGTTTTGACACCGCGACGGAAGTTGGATTGCTCGGAATTTCCGCTGCTCAGGCCGCCCAGGGCATGTCGTTCTGGACTATCCTGGTTTTTCCGGCGCTCTTTACGGCCGGAATGTCGCTGATGGATACGACGGACAGCATTCTGATGACGAAGGCCTATGGCTGGGCGTTCGTCA
This sequence comes from Hyphomicrobium sp. MC1, assembly GCF_000253295.1. Lineage (NCBI taxonomy): Bacteria > Pseudomonadati > Pseudomonadota > Alphaproteobacteria > Hyphomicrobiales > Hyphomicrobiaceae > Hyphomicrobium > Hyphomicrobium sp. MC1. Next base: position 1,457,667 of record NC_015717.1, read on the forward strand.
ATCCGATCCGCAAACTCTGGTACAACATGACGATCACGGCGGCGTCGGTCGTTGTCGCCATCTTTATTGGCGGCGTCGAGGCGCTCGGGCTGATCGGGGACAAGCTTGGGCGCACGGACGGGATCTGGGGCGTCGTCAGCGAGTTGAACGACAACCTGACGAATTTTGGCTTCATCGTGGTCGGCATTTTCATGGCGAGCTGGATGATTTCGGCGATCGTCTATCGCGCCATTGGTGTCGAGACGCGAGAACGCTCTGCGCGGTAAATGACACGCGAAGCAATAATCTCGTGTGCTGACCTCAGGGAAGATGGCGGACGGCAGTTGCGGCCGCGGCGGCGCGGTTCTCGACGCCGAGCTTCACGTACACCTGTTCGAGATGCTTGTTCACGGTGCGCGGACTCATTCCGAGGATCTGGCCGATATCGCGGTTCGATTTGCCGCGCGCGATCCACAACAATACCTCGGCTTCACGCGTCGTCAGACCTAGCTTTTCCTTCAGCAGGCTTGCGTCAGCGGATGAGCTTTCTTCGGAAACGCGCATGAGGCGCTCGTCGCCGCTCATGCGGCCGACGAATGAGAGACTGAGTGTTTTCTGCTCTGCGCCGATTGTGAGTGTACTGGACGACGGGTCGCCGCTGCCTTCGATGCGCGCTGCGAGCCATTTGACCACTAGGGATGGGAACGCGAAGCTTCGCTCGTCGAAATCTTCAAATGCGGTTCCGAGAAGCTTGCTCGCCTGCGGTGTCGACCATAAGAGGCGTCCGGCGGAATCGGCGGCGAAGAGGTAACGTCCGGTGGTATCCAAGGCCGCGCGTGCGCTACGCGACATGCGCGCGTTGCCGACATGGACGCGGATTCGTGCAAGAAGTTCTTCGATGATGACGGGTTTTGTCACGTAGTCGACGCCGCCGGCTTCGAGCCCTTCGATGATGCGCTCAGTGTCGCGAAGGCCCGTCATGAATATGATCGGAACGTCTGCGAGCGCCGGCAGTCGCTTCATGCGCCGGCATGTTTCGAACCCGTCCATGTTCGGCATAACTGCATCGAGCAAGATGATGTCGGGGACAATGCGCGCCACAGTTGTCATGGCACGTTCGCCATCAGTTGCAATCAGGACTAACGCACCGATTTGCTCGAGGGCGGCTGTGAGCATTGCGAGCGTATCGGGATTGTCGTCGACGACGAGGACGATCGTTTTCGCTTCAGCGTCAGTCATCGGCGTGCTCGGGCTCGGCGGGCTGTGCGAGGAGCGCCATGTAGCCGCGAAGGTCGAAGGCGCGAATACGATCTCGTGCGGCATTGATGAATACGAGGGAGCCGTTGCCGGCAGCCTCCAGCTCATCGAGCTTGGACTCGATGCCGGAGACAAAGCCGATTTCGCCAAGCCGCATGAGTTCCTCGATTTGACGGGCATCAGGACGGCTTGCGTATTTGATTCCCTGGGGCGGGGCCGAATATTCTGGCGCGCTGGTCGCTGTGACCACCCGGAGGTTCAGCAGCTTTCGGATGTGATTGAGCAGCGTCTGCATGTCGACCGGCTTTGACAGGGCGGCATCGTGATCCGGTACGTCATCGCCACGTGGAGCCTGGTCGCCGATGTTGGCGGACATCATCAGAATTGGAGCGGTGTGGCCAATTTCTCGGAGACGTTTTGCCACCTCCCAGCCGGACATGCCGGGCATCGAGATATCGAGAATGAAAAGATCCGGTGCGCACTCTTCGGCAATGGTGAGCGCGGAGGAACCGTCCGGCGCGGAGATGATGGAAAATCCGACCGGCTCCAAAGCTTCCTTGATCAGCTCGCGATGATCGGTGTCGTCGTCCACGATCAAGATCAGCTTGCGCTTGCCGAGATAGCCGACGATACGCTCCTGAGCTTTTGCGGGCGGACGCGAGTCGGCGACGTGCGCCAGCAGCAATTTGATGCGAAACTGGCTCCCCTGGCCAGGTGTGCTCTTGACTGAAATTTCACCCCCCATGATTTCGACAAGCAGCTTCGTAATGGTGAGGCCCAACCCCATTCCGGGTCTCAGTTTGGCGCGCATGATCTCGCCGCGCTCGAACGGTTCGAAGACGCGTTCCAGATCTGTCTGCATGATGCCGATGCCGGTATCTTGGATTTCGAATTCGGCAACTTGACTGCGATAGGAGACGCGTAGCGCGACGCTGCCCGTATCGGTGAATTTGACGGCGTTCGAAAGCAAGTTGATCAAGATCTGGCGAAGGCGCTTCTCGTCGGTGCGCACCACGGGCGGAAGCGACGACGCGCCTTCGAAGATGAACTCGATCCCCTTCGAATTGGCTTGCAGGCGGAACATGTCTGCAAGCTGATCGAGAAAGTCGCGGATACGGACTTCGCTGGTGGCAAGTTCGAGCCGTCCGGCTTCGACCTTTGAAATGTCGAGCAGTCCGTCGATCAGGCCGGAGAGGTGCTCGGCGCTGCGACGAATGACGCGGACGCCTTTCTGGGCCTTGACGGGCAGCATGTCGTCGACATCGAGAAGCTGCGCATAGCCAAGCACTGCATTGAGCGGCGTGCGTAGCTCATGATTGATGGCGACGACGTAGCGGCTTTTTGCGAGGTTGGCGGCTTCGGCGACTTCTTTCGCCTTATGCAGTGCGCGGTCCGTGCGTTTATGGGCTTCGATTTCGCGGGTGAGCAATGTCGTCTGGCGGGCGGATTCGTCCTGGGCGATTTTGCGACTTTCCTGAGCGAGAACGAAAAGCCAGCTCGCGACGCCCGCGATGATTGCAAGGATCAGGAACGTTGCCCAGAGCGTGCCGGCAATCGCGCCGGCGTCGTGCGGAACGGCCGTCACCGCCAGATAGTGCACTAGCAAAAGCACAAGCCCGAGAATGGTGCAGAACAGCGTGAAGACGCCGAAGAAGTGACCCGTTCGTGAATTGAGCCCCTTGACCAGATGTGGGGGCAGGGCGCCGCGCAGGAGATTGACGAGCTGCACCTGATAGCGTCCGTGCGGCTTGCAGCCGTCGCGGCAGCGGGCGTCGATCGAGCAGCAGAGCGAGCAAATCGGACCCGAGTAGACCGGGCAGTGCGCCATGTCCTCGGGTTCGAATTCGTGTTCGCAGACAATACAACGGATTGCGGACTTCTGGCCCCAGGATGCGCGCGGCTTGCGTGCGAGATAGTATTTTCCGTTGGTCGCATAGGCGATGGCAGGCGCCGTGATAAGCGCTACGATCAAGGCTACCAATGGCGCCAGTGACTGGGCATAGATCCCAAAGGTGCCGCTGTACGAGAACATGGCCGCGGCCGTTGCGATGATCATCGCGCCGACGCCGACGGGGTTGACGTCGTAGAGATGGGCGCGTTTGAACTCGATGCGCTTGGGGCTCAGTCCGAGGGGCTTGTTGATGCAGAGGTCGGCGACGATAGCGCCGAGCCATGCCACTGCGACGACCGAATAGAGACCTAGAGTGTGCTCAAGTGTTTTGTATATTCCAGCCTGCATTAGCAGGAGCGCGATGGCGACATTGAAAAACAGCCATACGATTCGGCCGGGATGGGCGTGCGTCAGCCGTGAAAAGAAATTCGACCAGGCAATCGACCCGGCGTAGGCGTTCGTGACGTTGATCTTCATCTGGCAGAGCACGACAAAGGTTCCTGCCAGTGCGAGAGCCAACTGTGGAGAGTTCGTCACGTAGCCGAATGCGACCAAGTACATCTGCATCGGCTCGCCGGCCTGTGAAACAGGGACGCCGTGCCGGAGACACAGGACGGCAAGGAACGATCCGATCAGGATTTTGATGGCGCCGGGGACGATCCATCCGGGGCCGGAGACGAGGAGGGCGGTCCACCAGGCCACGCGGCCCGTTTTCTCCTTCGGCGGCATGAATCGCAGGATGTCGACCTGTTCGCCGATTTGCGCGATGAGAGCAAAAACAACGGATCCGGCAGCGCCGACGCCCAGCAGGTTGAAGGTTGCGCCCGGCACAAGATCGCCGCGATAGCCGATCCAGGCGTCGAAATTCTCCCGGTGTTGTAATGCAATGATGATGGGCGGGGTCAGCTGCAGCAGAATCCAGAACGGCTGTGTCCAAAGGTGGAACCGGCTGATCCACGTGATGCCGTGGGTGACGATTGGGATGACGACGATGGCGCTGATCACGTAACTGACGGCCAGCGGAAACCCAAAGCAAACGCTCAGCGCGAGAGCCATAATTGCGGCTTCGATCGCGAAGAAAATGAACGTGAAGGAGGCATAGATCAGCGACGTGACTGTCGAGCCAATATAGCCGAAACCGGCACCGCGGGTCAGCAAATCGATGTCGACGCCGTCACGTGCGGCATAATAGGCAATCGGAAGGCCCGTCAAAAAGATCAGGATCGAGACGGCCAGAACGGCCGTAACTGCGTTCGAGAAGCCATAACTTATGGTGATGGCGCCGCCGATGGCCTCGAGCGCCAGGAATGACACTGTTCCGAATGCTGTATTCGCAACGCGCGCAGCGGACCACCGGCGCGCACGTTTGGCGGTGAAGCGAAGCGCGTAGTCCTCCAGGGTCTCGTTGGCGACCCACTGGTTATAGCTGCGGCGAACAGGAACTATCCGAAGCCGGTTAGTCATTCACTCAAATCGCCTCCCCCCGAACGGTAACCATACCGCGCCGCAAAAATGTAGCTGTCGCTGAAACCTACCTCTCACACTCCCTGAGACAAACCTATTTCGATCATGCGGTTGGTTCTCGTCGAGCCGTCTGCCACGCGCGCGGGCGCGCGTAGGCAACCTACGCAGGGGGTGCGGCGCACCATATACGTTAACTGACGTATGTGCTGCGGCGCAAAATCCGTTTCCTATGTTCGCGCGATGTCCGGGGTGGGCAGTTCGAACGGAGGATCTTGATGGCGACGGAAGATAACGGACCTCAATCGCGGCTACGGCGTAAATTGTTGATGGGTATGGCCGCGGCTCCGTTTGCCGGGTTGTTGCCGAAAGCCGCATTTGCCGACGCACCAGCGACGTCGGCGATCAATACGACCGGATTGGCGGTCACCGACAAAGAAGTGACGGTCGGTATTCTTCACTCGGTCACGGGCACGATGGCCATCAGCGAGACGGGTTCGGTCGAGGCCGAGAAGCTCGCGATCCAGCAGATCAACGATGCGGGTGGCGTGCTAGGTCGTCAGATCAAGATCATTCAGGAAGACGGCGCCAGCGATTGGCCGACATTTGCGGAAAAAGCGAAGAAGCTACTCGTCAACGACCACGTCGCGGCGATCTTCGGTTGCTGGACGTCGGCGTCTCGCAAGGCGGTGCTGCCGGTTCTCGAGCAGTACAACGGCATGCTCTACTATCCAACCTTCTACGAGGGCCTGGAGCAGTCGAAGAACGTCATCTACACCGGCCAGGAAGCGACGCAGCAGATTCTGTCCAGCTTGAACTGGATCAACAAGGAGAAGGGCGCCAAGACCTTCTACCTGATCGGCTCGGACTACATCTGGCCGCGCACGTCCAACAAGATCGCGCGCAAGCATATCGAAAACCATCTGACGGGCTGCAAAGTCGTCGGTGAAGAGTACTTCCCGCTCGGCGCGACGCAGTTCAACTCGGTCATCAACAAGATCAAGTTGAAGAAGCCCGACGTGATCTTCATGGACGTCGTCGGCGGTTCGAACGTCGCCTTCTACAAGCAGCTCAAGGCGGCGGGCATCAACCTCGACAAGCAGCTTTTGCTGACGATCTCGGTTACGGAAGACGAAATCGACGGCATCGGCGGCGAAAACATCGCGGGCGCCTACGCCTCGATGAAATACTTCGAGTCGCTGAAGAACCCGAACAACGAAGCCTTCGTTAAGGCGTTCCACAAGATGTGGGGCGACAAGACGGTGATCGGCGACGTGACGCAGGCGGCCTATCTCGGCCCGAACCTGTGGAAGCTCACGGCTGAGAAGGCAGGCAGCTTCGACGTCGACAAAATCGCCGCGGCATCGCCGGGTATCGAGTTTAAGGGCGCTCCGGAAGGCTACGTCAAGATCCACGAGAACCACCATCTCTGGAGCCGCGCACGTATCGGTCGGGCGCGGATCGACGGTCAGTTCGATCTGGTCTACGAGACGCCCGAGCTGATCGAGCCCAATCCGTTCCCAAAGGGCTACCAGTAAGGTCCTTTCCGGCGGGCTTTCGAGTCCGCATCGCTTGAGTGCTTCGCGCCGATACGCACATGCGCGGCGCGAAGCCATCAACGTCCGATACTCCGGAGCGCGCAATGTTCGGCGATTACTCGTTCAGCGATCTTGGTTCAATCTTTGTGATGCAAGGCTTCGCGGGATTGATCCTGTTTTCGGTCTTCGTGCTCATGGCGCTCGGACTGGCCATCATTTTTGGCCAGATGGGCGTGATCAACATGGCGCACGGCGAGTTCATGATTCTCGGTGCGTACGTCACCTGGATGACGTCGGAGTTCTTCAAATCGCACTTGCCGATGCTCTTCGGCGGATACTTTTTCGTCGCGATGATCCTGGCATTCATAGCGGCTGGTGCGCTTGGGATGTTCGTCGAGTGGGCGCTGATCCGACATCTTTATAAGAGACCGCTCGATACCTTGCTGGCTACGTGGGGCCTCAGCCTCATTCTGCAGCAGGTTTATCGCTCTGTTTTCGGCGGCCGCGAAGTCGGCGTCGATCTGCCTGAGTGGATGATGGGCTCCTGGCAGGTGACGGACACCATCCAGATTCCCATCAACGGCATGTTCGTGATGGCGCTGACATTAATCATCACGCTGATCGTCGGCTACATCATGTATTATTCCAGCTGGGGTCGTCAGGTTCGCGCCGTGATGCAGAACCGCGTCATGGCCAGCGCCGTCGGCATCAATACCGAACGCGTGGATCGCTTTACCTTCGGGCTCGGTTGCGGAATTGCCGGCGTCGCGGGGAGTGCCTTCACGATGATCGGCTCGACCGGTCCGACGTCGGGTCAGCTTTATATCGTCGATACGTTCCTTGTCGTCGTCTTCGGCGGCGCTGCCAGCTTGCTCGGCACGATCGCATCGGCCTTCACGATCTCGCAGACGCGTTCGACGCTGGAGTTCTTCACCTCCGGATCGATGGCGCAGGTCATCACGCTTCTTGCGGTCGTCATCATCCTGATGCTGCGTCCACAAGGACTGTTCGCCCTCAAGGTCCGCAAATAGCCGCCGCCGACTTCAGATCCAAGCGCGAGAGCACACTGACATGAACGCCAATCCTCGCTTCTTCTCCCGTTCCGAGTTGGTCGGCCTCGCCGTCCTGGCATTGCTATTGGTTGTCGTGCTGCCGATGACGCTCGATAATTTCCGCCTGAACCTCGTGGCGAAATATCTGACCTATTCGTTCGTCGCGCTCGGCTTGGTGATCTGCTGGGGATACGGTGGCATTTTGAGTCTGGGGCAGGGCGTGTTCTTCGGCATCGGCGGTTACTGCATGGCGATGTTTCTCAAGCTCGAAGCATCGAGCGTCGCCAACACGAAAATCCAGTCGACGCCCGGTATCCCGGACTTCATGGACTGGAACCAGATCACGCAGCTTCCCTTCTTCTGGGAGCCATTCCACAGTTTAACGTTCGCGATCCTGGCCGTGTTCGTCGTGCCGGCGGTGTTTGCATTTATCATCGGCGCGGCGATGTTCAAACGTCGTGTCAGCGGCGTCTACTTCGCGATCATCACGCAAGCGATTGCTGCCATTCTAACGATCCTTATCGTCGGGCAGCAGGGCTACACGGGCGGCATCAACGGCATAACCGATCTTCGCACCTTACATGGGTGGGACATCCGGACCGACAGCGCCAAAGTCATTCTCTATTTTGTTGAAGTCGCGGTGCTGTTCGCCTGCCTGCTGGTGGCGCTGTTCGTGAAGCGTTCGAAACTCGGGCGCATTCTGGTGGCGATGCGCGAGAAAGAGGATCGCGTGCGGTTCTCGGGTTATAGCGTCGCCAACTTCAAGATTTTTGCATTCTGTTTGTCGGCCGTGTTCGCGTCGATCGGCGGCGCGCTGTTTACGCTTGAAGTCGGTTTCATGTCGCCGTCATTCGTCGGCATCGTTCCCTCAATCGAAATGGTCATCTTCGCGGCGGTCGGCGGCCGCATGTCCATCTTCGGCGCGGTCTACGGCACGCTGCTCGTCAACTATGCGAAGACGAGCCTTTCTGAAAGCTTCCCGCAACTTTGGCAGCTGGGTTTCGGCGCGCTCTTCATTGCCGTTGTGCTGCTCTTCCCAGGCGGCCTGGCGGGCGCTTGGAATGACTATGTCCAGCCGACAATCGACAGGCTCTTCTCGCGGAATAAAGGCAAGTCTCTTGCGAGCGGCCAGCCGATCGCAGACGGCGCACCGGCAGAATAGGAGAGCGATATGGAGATCGGTCAACAACCTCGGGATTTCCTGCTCGCTGTCAGTGGGCTGACGGTATCCTTCGACGGCTTCAAAGCGGTCAACGATCTGTCGTTCTATGTCGATGAGAACGCGATCCAGGTCATCATCGGACCGAATGGCGCGGGTAAGACGACAGTGCTCGATTTGATCTGCGGGAAGACCAAAGCGACTTCCGGATCCATCACCTTCCGCGGCAAGGAACTCACGAAGCTATCCGAGAACGCCATCGTGCATGCGGGCGTCGGCCGGAAGTTCCAGACGCCGTCGATCTACGACGATCTGACGGTTTTCGAAAACTTGGAAATCTCTTATCCGCGCGGACGCAGCGTGTTCGGCGCCTTGACGTTCAAACGCGATGCTGCCGTGCGTCAGCGCGTCGAGGAAGTCGCGGAGATGATCTTCCTGAAAGACAAGCTCGGCATGAGCGCGCAGCTACTAAGTCACGGCCAGAAGCAGTGGCTGGAGATAGGCATGCTGCTCATCCAGGATCCCGAGCTTTTGATGCTTGATGAACCCGTCGCAGGTATGAGCGTCAGCGAGCGCGAAAAGACCGCCGAGCTTCTGCATCGGATCATCAAGGATCGTTCGGTGCTGGTGATCGAGCACGACATGAAGTTCGTCGAAGACATCGCGCACAGGGTGATCGTGCTCCATCAGGGCAAAATTCTATCGGAAGGCTCGATGGAGAAGGTCCAGAACGATCCCAAAGTGATTGAAGTCTATCTCGGCCATTAAGGAAGCAATCGACAATGCTGGATATCTCCGATTTCCACGTCGCCTATGGCCAGAGCGAAGTTCTGCACGGCCTCAATCTGTCGATTGCGCCCAATGAGATCGTCGCGATCATGGGCCGCAACGGCATGGGCAAGACGACCATGATGAAGGCCCTTATGGGCATCCTGCCGACGAAGCAGGGTTCGGTGTCGATGAATGGCGCCGACATCACCAAGCTCAAAAGCTACGAGCGTGTTGCGAAAGGTTTGGCCTACGTTCCCCAAGGTCGAATGATTTTTTCGACCATGACAGTCGAAGAGAATATCGAGACGGGGCTTGTAGTCCACGGCGGCAGCAAGGTTTCGCCCGATATCTACGAGCTTTTTCCGGTTCTGCTCGAAATGAAGAAGCGCCGCGGCGGTAACCTGTCTGGCGGCCAGCAGCAGCAGCTTGCGATCGCGCGCGCGCTTGCGACCAAGCCGAAGGTCCTGCTGCTCGATGAGCCAACGGAAGGCATCCAGCCGTCGATCATTCGCGAAATGGCGCGGACGCTTCGGCGCATTCGCGATGAGCGTGGGCTGTCGATCATTGTGTCGGAACAGGTTTTGAGTTTTGCGCTCGATGTCGCCGACCGCGTGCTCGTCGTCGAGAACGGCGAGATCGTACACGACGAGCCTCGTTCATCGGTCGATGAGGGGAAAGTCGCGAAGTATCTCTCAGTTTAAGTCTGAATTCGGGTGTCTGCAGAAATAGAAGGGGCAGTATGAATGACCGAAACGCTCATTAAAGTCGACCTGTCGAAGTCCGCTTATGAAAACGACATGGTTCACAATCGATGGCATCCGGACATTCCGATCGTCGCCTGGACCGAGCCTGGTTCGGACTTCATCATCGAGACGTACGACTGGACCGGCGGCTTCATCAAGAACAATGACGATGCGTCGGACGTGCGCGATATCGATCTGACGATCGTGCACTTTCTCTCAGGCCCCGTTGGCGTCAAGGGCGCGGAGCCTGGCGACTTGCTCGTTGTCGAGATCCTCGATATCGGCGCGAAGCCGGAGAGCAATTGGGGTTTCAATGGCTTCTTTTCGAAGAACAACGGCGGCGGCTTTCTGACCGAGCATTATCCCTCGGCGCAGAAGTCGATCTGGGACTTTGAAGGCATGTTCACGAAGTCACGCCACATTCCAGGCGTGCGGTTTCCGGGACTCATCCATCCCGGCTTGATCGGCTGCTTGCCCGATCCTGCACTGCTCAAGACCTGGAATGATCGCGAAATTCCGTTCGTGGAGGCTAATAAAGATCGTGTGCCTCCCGTCGGCACGGTGCCCTTTGCGCCGACCGCGCACATGGGCCGCCTCAAGGGTGATGCGCGGGACAAGGCTGCAGCCGAAGCGGCGCGTACGGTTCCGCCACGTGAGCATGGCGGCAACTGCGATATCAAGGATCTGTCGCGCGGCTCGAAAGTATTCTTCCCGGTCTACGTACCCGGCGGCGGCCTTTCGATGGGCGACCTTCACTTCAGTCAGGGCGACGGCGAAATCACGTTCTGCGGTGCGATTGAGATGGCCGGTTGGCTGCATCTCAAGGTCGACGTGATCAAAGACGGCATGTCGAAGTACGGGATCAAAAATCCGATCTTCAAGCCGTCGGTCATCACGCCGAAGTACGACGACTATCTGATCTTCGAGGGCATCTCGGTCGACGAGATGGGCAAGCAGCACTACCTCGACGTCCACGTCGCGTATCGTCAGGCCTGTCTCAATGCCATCGAATACCTGAAGAAGTTCGGCTATTCGGGCGCGCAGGCTTACTCGATCTTGGGAACGGCGCCTGTGCAGGGGCATATCTCCGGCGTCGTCGACATTCCGAACGCCTGCGCCACCCTGTGGGTGCCGACCAAGATCTTCGATTTCGATATCAATCCCTCTGCCGCAGGACCGACAAAGTTCCTCGACGGATCGATCCAGATGCCGATTGCGCCCGACGCGTAAGCGCGTTCGAACGTACACGAAAGCTGGGTTGGCTGTGTTGGCCAACCCACCTCAAGGGAGCCGCCAATAATGCCGGTTTACGATTATGATTGTCCCAATTGCGGACCGTTCTCAATTCTACGTTCGATGTCTGAGTTCGAGTTGCCGCACGATTGCCCGGATTGTGGGACCGAGGCGCCGCGAGCGATTTTAACAGCACCCGCCATAGCGGGAATGAGCCGGGCTCGCCGCATTGCAGCTGAGACGAACGAGCGCTCATCGCACGAGCCGCGAAAGTCGAAAGGGCATGCGCCGGGATGCGGCTGCTGCTCCAAGACGAAAGCCAAGCCAAAACAAGACGGCGGGACCGCGATGAAGAGCTTTCCTTCGTCCCGCCCCTGGATGATCAGCCACTAATCCTGCGATTCAGCAGCTGTTCGCGGCGGTTTGTAGGTTACGGATGGATCATAGCCCGACACCAAAGAAGAACGCGAAAACGCCCCGGGGGGCGAACTCGCACGATAGTGGCCAGTGTGCTGTTTCGGATATGCGGCGGCCCGGCGCTTCTCGGTGCGATCGCGATCCGATCTTGGATGTTGGATATCTCAGCTCTGCGCGTTGCCGGACGTCGATGTCAACGAGGACCACAAAGTTTCTGACGGATTGGCTGCGGTGGCACGTCGTGGGGCGCGTCGCGAGCGCCGAGGATATTCCCGCGCTCGCTGCGAAGTGTCTCCATGATGCTTGGAGCGAAGGCATATCTCGATACGATCTCGAAGGCGCCGTCGGCTCCCTCGAAGACTGCATTCGCGAGGGCCTGCTTCAGGTCAAGAAGTGAGCGCCACTATATTTGCGTGCCGACCTTGGACCGCGCATGCCTATAACTTCGCCTTGCGACGCATGAAGTCCGTTATCTGGGCGGCGATAAACGTGCTGTGCGTGGCGATCGCGAAGTGGCCGCTGTCGACGAACTTGATTTCTGCGTCAGGGATATCGCGCTTGAATGCTTCGGCGCCGGGAGGAATGAAAAAGAGATCGTTCTTGCCCCAGACCGCCAGCAGCGGCGGCTTGCTTTCCCTGAAGTATTTCTGCCAAGCTGGGTAGAGCGCAACGTTGTTGCGGTAATCGTAGAAGAGATCGAGCTGAATCTCATCGATGCCTGGCCGCTGAAGATAGGCGTAGTCGAGCATATAGCCGTCCGGAGACACCAAGCCTGCATCGGCGCCGTGGAGATACTGGTCTTTTGTGGCGTCCAGAGTGAGCACGGCGCGCAGCGCGTTGCGGTTTTCAAGCGAAGCGTCTTTCCAATACGCCTGGATGGGTTTCCATGCGTCGCCCAATCCTTCTTCGTAGGCGTTACCATTCTGGGTGATCAGCGCGCTGACACGTTCGGGGTGCGCGGCGGCAATGCGGAACCCTATCGGTGCGCCGTAATCGAACAGGTAAAGTGCATATCTCTTCAAGCCTAACGCATCAGTGAAGCCGTCGATGGTCTTGGCCAGATTGTCAAACGTATAGGTATAATGCTCGCGATCGGGTGCTTTCGTCAGACCGAAGCCCGGCAGGTCCGGTGCGATCAGCCGGAATTGGCCCGCGAGTTGAGGAATGAGGTCCCGGAACATGTGACTGCTCGTCGGATAGCCGTGAAGCAGCAGGATGACTGGTGCATCTGCAGGACCGGCTTCGCGGTAGAAGACTTCGACATCGCCAATCTTCACCGTTTTATAATGAACGGAATTCGGAGGAACGGAATTGCCGAAGGTCACGATGTCTCCCGCATTGACGGCACTCGCGCGCAATGTCAGCCAGGCGGTGGCGGCTGCGGCTCCAAAAATTTTTAGCGCAACTCTGCGATCGGTCTCGGTCAGCATGCTCAACCTCCATTGAAACTAGGTAGGGAGGTAGGCGATCGGCACTCGGGCCTAAAGCCGGAGATGTTGGGAGACACAATTCCAGATTTTGGAAGGGGGACACGGCATTCTCGTGCTTCGCATACCCACGTTTTTGCTAATGGTGCGGGGTAGTCGTGGACGGGGCGTCGAACAAGGCCATATGTTTTGTCGTCTCTCGACTGGGTTTGCGTTCGCCCCGGCATGGTAAATCGTGCGAATTCGCAATGCGTGATCGATATTTGAAAGATTATCGTCGCAGTTGCAGGATATCGCTGCGCTAAGCCACCACCGCATACTTTCATCACAAGCAATAGCGAGGTCTCAATGTCAGACTCTCACCGATCACCGCCACTTGGTTCGTTGGCGCTGATCGCTGTCGTCATCGCAGGCGGCGCGGCAGCGTTCGCCTATACGGCCGGCTGGTTTTCACCACACCGTCTCACTCCGATGAAAATGGTCGAGGCTTTTGCCCCGCCTGGCGGTCCGGCTCTGGGCCATCGCCGTAACCATGCCAAAGGCATCTGCTTTACCGGTGAGTTCGAAGCGAACGGCGCCGGCACCGAAATCTCGAAGGCGGTTGTTTTCGAGAAGGGGGAGTATCCTGTCGTCGGGCGCTTCAATCTAGGTACTCAGGACCCTAATGTAGACGACGCTACTGTTCGTGTGCGCGGCATCGGCCTGCAGATCACAACTCCGGATGGGCAGGTCTGGCGAAGCGCCATGATCGATCCGCCATTCTTCCCGGTTTCGACGCCGCAAGCGTTCTACGATTTGCTGAAAGCATCGAAGGACAAGGCTGCGGACGCGATGAAAAACTTTATAGCGGCCAATCCCGAATTTTCGCATTTTGCTTCGTGGGCGGGTAGCGCGCCGTGGACGGCGAGTTACGCTGAGGAGCCCTACAACAGCCTAAACAGCTTCGTCATGACAAACAAAGAGGGCGAGCAGAAGACAGTTCGATGGGGGATCGTGCCGGAAGCGCAAGTCGTTCCGGTATCGCAGGATGACCTGAAAAAGCTAGGGCCGAATTTCCTCGACGTTGATATCGCCAAGCGTGTTGCGGCTGCGCCTCAACGCTGGAAGCTGGAAGTGATCATCGCAAATCCAGGAGATCCGACGGCAGATCCCAGTAAGGAGTGGCCTGCCGACCGCCGCAAGATCGATGTCGGCACGCTGACGGTTACGAAAATCGAACCGGAGGCGGACGGTCCGTGTCGAGAGATCAACTTCGATCCAACCGTTTTGCCGACGGGCATTACGACATCCGACGACCCGTTCCCGGCCGCACGGTCAGCGGCGTACATGAAGTCATATGATCTGCGTACGGCTGAATCCAAGTACTATCCCCGCACCCCGACTGGAGAAAAGCAATGACCGGAGAAACGCCGCGTTTCAATCCATTGCAGCGCCTTCTGCATTGGGTGATGGCCGTTTGCATTCTAGCGATGCTGTTCATCGGCGTGGGGATGCTCTCGACCGTCACACCGAAGTTTTTGCCGCTGATGGAGACGCACAAATCGCTTGGTGTCGTCATCCTCGTGCTCGTGCTCATTCGGCTTGCGGTACGGTTGCGGTACGGCGCGCCGGCGTTGCCGAAGGATTTGCCGGAGCCGATGAAGCTCGCGGCAGAACTGTCTCACTACGCACTCTATGCGCTGATGATCGCGATGCCGTTGCTGGGATTGGCGCTGTTGTTTACCGCAGACTATCCTGTCGTGATCTTTGGGCGCACCTGGGTTCCACAGATCCTGCCGCAAAGCGACAGTCTTCATACCCTGTTCTGGAACGCCCACTACTATCTGGCGTTTTGTTTCTTCGCACTGGTTTTGCTGCATATCGCGGCGGCGCTCTATCACGCGCTCGTCCGGCGTGACGGCGTGTTTGAGGCAATGGCCTCTGTGTCGACGCATCATCAGTCGGCTCCTGCCGCCGAGTGACGGCGTGAAGCACATCTGAGGACGCGTCGTCCACGAACCTATGATGGGTCTTCCTGCAAATGTCGGCAGGGAGGCCCATCGCATTTTTATATCTCTCCATGTCGAGGCACATGGAATCCCTATGCCGGTGTTCCTAGTTTGATGGCAAAGCGTCCACATTGGAGGCGGCCATGGAAAAAGAGATCGAAAGCGTCCCTGCGGCGTCCGATGTGTCTCCTCGCATTGAGGCATGTGCGGAGTGGTCTGACTGCGAACTCAAGGATGCGCCCGCTCACGCTGTGGATTGGTCGACGCGGACCATCGGCCTGACAGACGATCAGATGCGGAGTGCTGCAATGCTCTTTGGCGTGATCATTCTGCTCTTTGCCGGGATCGGAATCGCTTTAACGGAATTCATGTCGGCTGAACCGCAAGTGGCGCTTATGGATTGCGTTCAAATCGTTGGCGATACCGAGCGACTCGCTTGCTACGATAAAGCGGCAACGCAATCGTCGGCGCCTTTCAAGGGGGGATCGCCCTTTTCCACTTATTCACGACCGGACGTCGATGGTGGCTAAGAGCTCTTCTCTATCCGGCAATCGGTTGCGGGACAGCTGACGCTATCGTCGCTGCGAAATGTCTCGCGTGACGCTCGGAAGAAGTCCTTAGTTCCCGCATTTTGAGGGAAATTTTCCCATAAATTTCAATTCCGTTGCCACGATGCCACGGGAGGGTTGGGAATGCGGCGGCCGGGAAAAAGTCAGCCTGTGCATCGGATTGACCCACCCAACCAAAATCCATTTTGCTGACTTTGGGGAAAATGGTCCGAGTCGAGACCAAAGGGGAAGTTCGCGTTGCGATGCCTGCCAGGGAAGCAGGGGATTGTGATGCGCAGATAAAGGGAACCGGGGGATGATGCGTCAGTTAATGGCTTCGGCCGCGGCTGTGGCGCTGTTCGCAGCCAGCGGAACGGCCGTTGTTTTTGCTCAGGATGCGGGCGGGACGGGGGCAGCGCAGCCAGCGCCTCAGCAAGGTCAGCAGCTTCCTGAAGTCGAAGTTATTCAGGGACAGCCCAAGCCGAAGCCGACGCAAGTAAAGAAGGCCACCAAGCCGAAGGCCAAACCCTCCACCGCGGCGGCGGTGACGGCTCCATCAGCAGCGCCGGATACTACGGGATTTGCGACCGAGAGTTCGCAGGAGTTTGCTGCCTCGCCTGAATCGAACACGGTGAAGATGTCGCCGGTCGGCGGCACGATCCCAGTCGATAAGGTGCCGGGGAGTGTCTATCAGATGAATTCGGAAGCGCTCAAACGTGGCGAGCAGGTCATTCTGCAGGACGCCCTTACGAGCCAGATCCCGGGCCTGATCGTCAATGACCTTCAGGGCAACCAATTCCAGACCAACATCCAGTTCCGTGGGTTTGAAGCATCGCCCGTCAACGGTGTTGCGCAGGGGCTTGCGGTCTATCAGAACGGCGTCCGCATCAACGAATCCTTTGGCGATATCGTCAACTGGGACTTCCTGCCGTCGAACGCGATCAATAACGTTGCCGTTGTCGTCGGCAATCCGGTGTTCGGACTTAACGCGCTGGGCGGCGCCGTCGTTGTCGATATGAAGGACGGCTTCAATTACCAGGGTTGGGACGTCGATACGATGTTCGGCTCGTTCGGACGCAAGCAAGTCTCGACGGAGGCCGGATATCGCAGCGGCAACTGGGCGGCTTACGGCGCCTTCGAGGCCATCGACGATGATGGGTTCCGCGATTTCTCCGACGCGCAAATCCGCCGTGGATACTTCGATGTCGGTGTCAAAGGCGATAACGCCGAGTTTCATTTCAACTTCACCGGCGCAGACAACAATGTCGGCGTGACGGCGGCGGCGCCTGAGCAGCTTCTCGACATCAGCCGCAGCCTGACGTTTACGTCGCCGCAGACGACCGAAAACACGATGCAGATGTACTCGGTCAACGGCAAGGTGCGGGCAACCGATACGTTGACGCTGTCCGGTGTCACCTATTACCGGCATTTCAATCAGAAGCATCTCGACGGTAACCTCTTTGACGATCCCGAAGAGTGCGAAGGCGCCGGCCAAGAGGGAACGCTGTGCTCCGGAGATGATCAGGTTCTCAATGCAGCCAACGGCAGCCCGATCCCGTTTACGGATAATGTTTACGGCTCGATCGACCAGACGTCGCAGAATGCCGATACGGCTGGCCTGACGCTGCAGGCCCAAGAGAACGCCAAGCTTTTCGGACACACGAACCAGTTCATTGTCGGCGTCAGCTATGATCATGGCCGCGTCGCCTATACGGCGAAAAGCGAACTTGGCTTCATGGAACCGAAGTTCGTCGTCGACGGTCAAGGTATCATCATGACCGGTACGGATGATTTCAATCCGCGCTCACTCACGACGACGAACGATTATTTCGGCGCCTACTTCACGAACACCTTCGACATCACTGATCAGTTGGCTTTGACTGTTGGTGGTCGTTACAACTTTGCACGAATCGAGATCGAGAATACCGGCAGTCCGGAAAACGACGAGCTCAATGGCGTCAACAAGTACAACCGCTTCAATCCGTCGGCAGGTCTGACCTACAAATTCTCGCCAGGCCTCAACTGGTACGGCGGATACTCCGAAGCCAACCGCGCGCCGACGGCTGCGGAGCTGGCCTGCGCCGATCCTGAAAATCCGTGCTTGATCGAAAGCTTCTTGACAGCCGATCCGCCGTTGAAGCAGGTCGTTTCTCATACCTGGGAAACGGGCTTCCGCGGCACGATCAAGAACTGGCAGAACCGCTCGCAGTGGGATTGGGGTATCGGCCTGTTCCGTACGCTAAACACCGACGACATCTTCGATGCGGCTTCAACCGATACCGGCCACGGCTATTTCCAAAACGTTGGTAAGACGCTGCGTCAGGGCGTCGAGGCAAATATCGCGTACCGCACACAACGTGTCTTTGCTTACGCGAACTACACCTATACGGACGCAACGTTTGATACGAATGCGATTTTTCCATCACCCAATAATCCGTTGCCGGGCAATGTTTCGTGCGGCGATGCAGGTGGCGGTGGTGATGACGATGAAAACGGACCTGGCAACTGCTTCCTGGTTCACAAGGGCGACAGGCTCCCCGGTATTCCTGCGCATACCTTCAAAGCCGGTGTCGATTACTGGATGACGCAGAAGTGGAAGGTCGGTGCGGATTTGGTGGCTGCCAGCGATCAGATCTTCTTCGGTGACGAAGCGAACCTTAATCGTCCGCTGGCAGGCTATGCGAAAGTCAATCTGCACACGTCCTACGACGTCACGGATCACGTGCAGATCTATGGCCTGTTCGAGAACCTCTTCGACAAAGACTATAATATCTACGGAACGTATTTCAGTGTGGACGATGCCAACGATCTGACGCCGGCAACCGGTGTCACGTTCAATGAGAACAATCCGCGGACTGTCGTTCCGGCCATTCCCTTCGCGGCTTATGGCGGTGTGAAAGTGAAGTTCTAGACTACTCTACCTCTAAGACCTATCCCGAAACTCGATGCGGCGGACCCCAAAGTCCGCCGCTTCTTTGTTTGCCGCCTGGACAGCGACGAAGCACTCAGAATTTACCGTCTGCCATGTGAAACACCGTCAGGCAGATGACGGCGGTGAGAACGAACAGCAGGGTGATGGCGATCTTGTCCATATGAGCACTCCTAATAGGTTATATCGAAGCATCTTCTTTATATGATCGTCCCGCCGGGGAGAAGTTCGGTGGCCGCAGGTGCCGTGAGTGCGGCTGTTACAGCGTTGGCGATTGAAGGCGCGCGCCTATCGCGGTCGCTGCGGCCTAGTCCAAATAGCCGATAATCGCTTTGCGGCCATTGTACCAATTTGCAGAGCGGCGTTCATCAGAGCGCCATGTGCCGGCCGATAAGGTCCAGGACGCCGTGGGATGTCTGCGAAGGAACAAAAAGTGACGGAAATATATCATTGCTCCCCCATGTCACTGGTGCGGTCCGTTCCTACATCTCCCTGCGTTGCACAATACCTAGCCGATGTCGGCTAATTACAGCGGAGGCGATCCCATGAACCGGGAAGAACAGCAACTAATTGAAGATTTGTTTTCCCGCCTGCGCAGCTATGGAGGCTCGGGCGGCAAGGATCCGGAAGCCGAGGGCTTGATCAACGATCTCATTCGCAGGTCGCCGGATGCCCCTTATTACCTAGCCCAGACGGTCATTATTCAGCAGCAGGCGCTCGAGCGGGCGGAAGCCCGTATGCGCGACCTCGAGGAAGCAGCGGCGCGTCAGCCGCAATCTGCGTCGGGGCGCGGCAGTTTCCTTTCTGGTGGATCGGTTCCGTCGGCCGGTGGCCGCTTTGGTGGCCTTGGCGGTTCTGCGCCAGAGCCGCAGCGCGGACCGGAGCCGATGCCGCCTCCGCAGCAGTCGCGTAGCCCTTGGGGCTCTGCGGCCCAATCCGGTGGGGGCGGTGGTTTCCTGTCGTCAGCTCTATCGACGGCAGCAGGCGTCGCAGGTGGCGTTTTCCTGGCGGATGGTATCCGCAGCCTGTTCGGTGGCGGCAACGCCTATGCCTCGGGCGGTGGGACAAACGCCAACGATCAAGCGACCATCGACAGTTTGCAGGATCAGCTGCAAGACGCTCGCGACGATGACAAGCAAGATCAGAAAGACCTTGCTGCGGATGACGCCGAGCTCGATCAGATGCAAGACGCGCAGGATGACGACGACGATACGTGGACAGATGACGACAGCATGGATGTCTGACGTTCCGTACGCCAACTGACGTTTCCGCTCATCGTGCGATGGCAAGTACGATGAGCGGCAACAAAAGTGCAGCAGCGATCCCGCCGATGAACACGGCGCGCTGCCAGGGTTGTTTCAAGATGATTTCGCCCTGCGATGCCTTTTCCGCGGGGTAGGCCGGGGCGTCCGGCTTTTTCGTGGTTTGTGCCATTATCGCCAGTCCGGGTTTCGCGTCGTTATCGGAATAATCCGCAGACGCGCCTTTCGTTGCTTCGCAAATTGAGGATGGCGGATTTCTGCCGCCTGCAGACGGCTAAGCTTCGCTTCGTCCGCACGCTTACAAAAACGTCACACACGCTTTGCGGGAAACATCGGAACCGCCCTGCTGCGGGACCGTTGGCCAAGCAGTTGTCGAGCTGCGTGTTGAAAAGCGCGGCGCGTGGCCGGCGGCAGTGGCCTGAAACAGCAGGCAACCTGAAACACGAAAGCAAAAGGTAGTTGTGATGGCTCAAGAGGACAGAACATCAAAACGCGGCTTTGCTTCGATGGATGAAGCCAAGCAGCGCGAGATCGCCCGGAAAGGCGGCGCAAGCGTTCCCGATCATGAGCGCAGCTTTTCGAAGAATCACGATCTTGCCGTGTCCGCCGGCCGCAAAGGCGGCCATGAGAGCGGTGGCAATTTCAAGCACGATCCGAAGCGCGCCGCTGAAGCCGGTCGAAAAGGCGGCCAGCACTGATGATGTGAGCGTGATTATTGGAGACTATTGCGGGAGGCCGGAGCGATGCTCCGGCCTTGTCGCGTTTCATCGTCAGGCGCTGCTCGAAGCGGTCAACCATTTCGGATTGAACCAACGGTCGGCTGGGCCATCGTACGGGAGACGAGTAACGTCCCAGTGGCTCACATATTTGGCGTAGATGTCCCAGACAGGCGGGCCACCCCCGATGAAGACGACGCGGCCGGCGTACTGCTTCAGTGTTTCTTCGGGGTCCATGTGGGAACGCAGGACAACGAGCGTGCGATCGGTACGTGCGAATTCGGGGACAGCGCCGATGGTTTTCGGCCCGGCCATTAAAACATGGCCGCGGGTGATATCGAAAAAGCGCGCGACATCGGCGATGTATTCCGGATCTGTATTACCCTCCCAGGGGAGTTGGCCATGAAGGCCGAGTTGGCCCGATTGGCCAATCGCGCAGATGACCCGCACGATCGTTTGCTGCATTTTGCACTTCCTTCAATCTGTCGTTCAGCACGCGTCGATCCCACGCAATGGGCGTGGGCGTCTATTCGCGCAACTGCCTTCTCTGTGTGAAATTCGCCGATGGATGTAAAGGCCGCGTCGTCAGCGCAGCAGATAGCGGATGACCCAATCGGACGTGCGGTTGAAGGGGGGGCGTAACAGACCACCGAGGTTCCAGCGGCTTTGCTCGAAGACGCCCTTCGCGTGGCTAAGCGATTTAAACCCTTCGATACCGTGATAGGCGCCCATACCGGACATGCCGACGCCGCCGAACGGCAGCGCGTTCTGAACGTAATGCATCAAGGTATCGTTGACGGTGACGTTGCCTGAGGTCGTGCGTGCGAGAACCTTCAGGCGATCCTCGCTGCTGTTGCCGAAATAATAAAGCGCCAGCGGCCGGGGCCTGTGATTGATGTAGGCGATGGCTTCATCGAGCGTGCGATACGTCACGATGGGCAGAATCGGTCCGAAGATTTCTTCGCGCATGATCGCCATGTCGTCGGTGACGTTCAGGACGATCGCGGAAGGGAGCTTTCGCGTCAGGACAGCGGTTTGAGGTCCAGTCTGGATAACGCGAGCGCCCTTGTTCTCGGCGTCTTCGAGGAGACGGCGGAGACGAGTGTAATGTCTCGCGCTCGCAATGGCAGAGTAGTTCTTGTCGGCGGCGCCGTCGGGATAAAATGCTGCTGCCGTTGCGTCGTAACTGGCGACGAATGATGCAGCGTCTTTCTCGTGAACAAGTACGTAGTCGGGAGCGATGCAGGTCTGACCGGCATTCGCAAGTTTGCCATAGGCGACGCTGCTGGCCGCGGTCTCGATATCGGCGTCTGGCCCGATGAGCGTCGGTGATTTGCCACCGAGTTCCAACGTGACCGGAACGAGGTTTTCGGCGGCTTCCCGCATGACCATGCGGCCGACTTGCGCGCTGCCGGTGAAGACGAGGTGATCGAAGGGGAGGCGCGAGAAGGCGGCGCCAAGCTCCGGGCCACCGGTGACGACGGCCACTTGGTCTTCCGGGAAGATATCACGCAATGTTGATTTCAAGAGTTCGCTCGTCGCGACCGTTAGCTCCGAGGGCTTTAGGATCGCGCGGTTGCCAGCCGCAATTGCGGACAGCAGTGGCATGATGGCGAGCGAGAGCGGATAGTTCCACGGCGACACGATTCCGACGACGCCTAGCGGCTGGTAATGGACGCGGGCGCGACCGGGAATGAAGTGGAGCGAGATGCGCCGTTTCTCTGGCCGCATCCATTTTGCGACGTTGCGGCGAAGGAAGTTGATGGCCTGGATGATGGGAATGACTTCCATGATCCGGGTTTCGTATGCGGACCGGTAGCCGAAATCCTTGCTGATGGCGGCTTCGAATTGAGCGCGGCGCGCGAGCAATGCGCGTTTGAGCTTGCGAAGGTCGGCTCGGCGCTGTGCAGCAGACGGCGGCCCGTCGCGCATGAACGCGGCTCGCTGCTTCGCCAGCAGCGGGCTTAGCAGGAAGTCATCTTTGACCGGGAATTGAGCAGTCATTAATCGGTCTCCAATGTAGACGGTGAGAACATATAGCGATTCAGGACGCTACGTTTCTCCGTCGACACGAGTATGTGGGCTTTCGCCTTCGGCATCGTCCGCCTGCCATCATGCCCAACGACCATACGATCGTGGCGATCTCAAGCGCGCATGATCGAAACGCCGATCGGCACGCTTGTGGACGGGATAGCCGGCAATTTATCCTGCGCGAAGTGGCGCAGCACCCGGGTCAGCCCCCGAACTTCGTAAATAAGCTCCTCGCCAGCAATGCGGAAGCTTCACTCTGAGATTGTTGCGTATTTTATCTGCAACTTTTTGGCGAGCAAGGCTCGGCAGTAGAAAAGAGCGTTGAGGGTACGCGGCCGGTCAAGGCCCCCGGTCTATTCGAGGAATAGCGGCTCAGGGTGCGCAGCGATCAAGCGGCGATGTCGAGCGTGCCGAGAACCCACTTCTCGTACTCATCGCTCAGATCCTGCAGCCACTGCTTGGGCACAGTGTCGATCTTCTTACTGCCGTTGTTCGCGCGGACAGGAAGCGTGACGAGGATCTGCTTGTAGCCATTCTCCATCGGGGGCGAGGAGATCGTGCCGCCGATGTGGCCAATCGAAAGTGCGGCGCGGAGATAGTCGCTGGCGCGCTTCGGCGCGGTGTGCAGTGGTGCCGTAAAGAGCACGCAATCCTGAATCGCACGCTGAGGTTCGCAGTTGCGCAATTCGAACTGGAGTTCCACGCTGGCGTCTTCGCTGTTGTGCGTATCGCTCTTGATGTTGACCTGAACCGTGCTGCCGGACGACGGCCAGAGGCTCATCGGCTCCATCAGCTGAATCATGATCTTTTGCATCGTCGTCGGGTCGGCAGCGACGATCATCTCGGGCTTATCGGCATTGACATAGATCTGCTGCGCGCCAATCTCACGATTGATTGCTTCCGCGCACGACGTCACGATCGAGACGATGTCGGCGTCGTGACCCGGACCGATATCGGCATGCAGCGTTTCGCGTGACAGTTCTTCAGAAAGATCGATGGCGCGCTGGGTTTCTTCGACAGGAATGCGCCAGTGGTCGCGAATACGAAGCTGCGACCAGAGTTTCTGTGCGGACGGGCGCCACGACGTCTCGGCGATCGCATCCTTCAAGTAGTGGTACATCGTCAGGGGGGCGTTGTTATACGGCAGTAGCCCCGAGAGCATCGCAAGATCGTTCATGCGATCGCGCAGCAACGTACGATGCAACGCGCTGAGCTTGTCGCGCAGAAGCATATCGTATTCGTTCTTCAGCAGATAGAACGTGATCGCCTGCTCGATTTCGGCTTCGAGAACGCGCAGGTCCCAGGGTTTCGAGATGTAGCGGAGGATCTCGCCCTTGTTGACCGCATCAATGGCGCTGTCGAGATCGGCGTACGCCGTCGTCAGCATGCGAATGATATCGGGCCGTTCATTGCGGATGCGGTTCAGCAGGCTGACGCCGCTGCGGCCGGGCATACGCTGATCGGAAATGACCAGTCCGATGTTGTGATTGCCGGACAGGATCAAGGTTTCGGCTTCGTCGGCGCTTGTCGCAGTCAGTACATCGTACTTCGCGCCAAACGCCTTCTTGAAGTATTTGACCGCCTGCGGTTCATCATCGACGATGAGAATCTCGACGGGCTGGTCAATACGAAACGACTCCATGGGAGACCTGGTCTTCTCTTTCCGACGCGATCGGCAAGTTGAAACGGAACTCGGTCCACTCTCCAAGACTACTCTTAACACTCAGTGAACCGCCGTGGTTGGCGATGATCCGGTGGCTGACCGCCAAGCCTAAGCCCATGCCTTCGCCGACGTCCTTGGTGGAGAAGAACGGATCGAAGATCTGGCTCTGGATTTTCGGGTCTATGCCGGTGCCGTTGTCGCGGACGGAAACGATGATTTCGTTGCCTTCGACGGCTGTCGTGATCGAGATTTCAGGCTTTCGCTGCTCTTCGACGGTGCGGACGGCCGCCACGGCATTGACGATGAGGTTGACCAGCACCTGCGCGATTGTGGATTGCGATCCAAAGACCTCGCCTTGCGCGGCGATATCTTTCTTTATGGTTATTCCTTTCTGAACGTGTGCGGTGAAGCGGAGCGCGTGGTCAATGGCGGATTCGATATGGAACGGCCGCGGATGCTCGGGGCGGTGGGGCGCCGTGAAGCCGCGAAGGTCGGTCACGACGCGATGAATGCGATCGTAGCCGGCGTGAATGTCCTTCAGCGTGTCGGCGGTATCTGGATCGGATTGAATCGTCGGGTCGCGGGCGGCGAGCTGCAGTGCGGTACCCATGAAGTTCAGCGGATTGCCGATTTCATGCAGCAAACCGGCGGCCATCGTGCCGAGCGCGCTTAGGCGTGCGTTCTGAACGAGGGCAGCCTCGGTTTCACGCAACTGCTGCAAGCTCTGCTTCAACTCGGCGTTGGTTCGGTGCAGGTCGCTTTCGAGCTGGGAAGCACGGATGAGGTTCGCGATGCGTGAGCGGACTTCCAGTCCGCTGAACGGTTTGATCAGGAAGTCGTCGGCGCCGTGCTTCAGCGCGATGATCTTGGCGTCCTCGTCGACGCGGGCCGTCAAGACGATGATCTTGATGGCACGCGTTTCCGCGCGCTCTTTCAGAGACCGGCAAACCTCCAAGCCGCTGACGCCGGGCAGCATGACGTCAAGCAGGATGAGGTCGGGTTTTTCCTGCTTGGCTTTTTCCAGCGCGCTGATGCCATCGGGGGCTTCGATGACGCGATAACTTTCGCGCAGCATCGATACGAGGTAGCGGCGCATGTCGGGCTCGTCGTCAACGACGAGAAGGAGGGGAAGTTCGGATCGTCCGTCGGGCTGGTTGGCGGCGTTTGACGCCGTCGGATCCGACGTCAAGCTGGGGTTCTCGGAAACCATTATTGCTCGCGCGGAAGCTTTGCGGTCGAAGGCCCGCAATGGATCGTCAGCGAGGCGATCAGGCTTCTCTTCGGAGTTGGTCATGTCAAATTGCGTATCCTCTAGGGCGTGAGGAAAACGTAAAACAAATGTCGTGCCGTGGCCCGTATCGCTTGTGGCGGTGACGTCGCCACCGTGGCGGGTCATCAGCTCGCGTACCAATGCCAAGCCGAGCCCGAGACCCTGATGGCGCCGCGTCGCGGAGCCATCGACCTGATAGAAACGATCGAAAATATGCGGAAGCTGCTCGGCCGGGATGCCGATGCCGGTATCTGAGACTTTGACCGTCACGAAGTTTTCTTCGCGGACTGCTGAAATATCGATCCGGCCTTCGGGCGGCGTAAACTTGATGGCGTTGGCGATGACGTTGCTGACGATCTTCTCAAGCGCATCCTGATCGGCGTTGATCAGCAGGTCGCCTGGCGGTTCCTGCAGATCGAGATGAACGCCTTTTAGCGCCGCGAGATGCTTCATCGAGGCAGCGGTGTGCTTCAGGAAGTGGCCCATGTCGATCGGCCTCTTCGCGAGCGTAGCCCGACCTTCCTCCAAGCGAATGAGGCTCAGAATGTCGTTGACGAGGCGCAGCAGTCGCAGCGCGTTGTTCTCGATCACGTCCAGGAGCTGCTGTGACGATGGGCCGAGACGGGCGGCGTCGGACTTCAGCTTTTCGACAGGCGCGAGAATGAGCGTCAGCGGTGTCCGCAACTCGTGGCTGACGTTAGCGAAGAACTGGGATTTGAGGCGGTCGAGCGCCGACAGCTCCTGATGCTGGGACGCCAGCTTGTACTTTAAGCGGAATTCGTTGAAGCGCCGCCGGTAGTTGAAGTGAACGGCCGTGACCGAGATGATGCAGGTCAGGACGAGAAAATAGAGGTTGTTCAGAAGCGTATTGGTGGTGTCGTGGGCGCTCGGCACGCGCGAACAGGCGATGATGTAGATGCCCAGCGTAGAAATGCAGAGCAGGGCCGCTTCGAACGGCTGCATCGGCGCCAAGACGCCGACAGCGAACAGAATAAGAAACAGGCCGTTGTAATAGGTCGAGTTGGCGCCGTCTGTGATGCCGATGATGACCGCGATCGAGGCGACCGCGATCAGCAGGCCCGCCATCGTCAGATAGCGGACGTAGACAGCCGATTTTTCCCAGAAGTGCAGGGCATAGAGAATTGCGATCAGCCCGGCCGCGACGAGGCGAATAACGGTCAGCGTTCCGAGCTGATCGGCATAGGTAATGCGATCGAGCGCAATACCCGCAGGTATGAGGACGATGCCAAGGATGCAGGCGACCTTCGACTGCCTTAGCCGAAGCTCGTGCTCCTCAGCCTCGAAGGCGCGTCTCAGGTCGGTGCGGTCATCCATGCGGTCAGACGAGTGGTTTGTCGATCTCCAGGAATACGTTGATACCCGTGTCGTCTGTATAAATCTTTAGCGGACCGAGATCCGGTGCAAGTCTTTCCATGTCTGCTTCGTCGCGCAGAACCAAGTGCCATTCCATGACGTGCTCCATCAATCCTTTCACAGGGTTTGACGAATGCACATTTGTGACAATCACCCGGCCGCCGGGTTCGCACCACTGGTAGAAGAGGCGTACCAATTTGGTGCAGACGCGATCGGAAAGGTAATCAAAGAGGCCGGCGCAGTAGATGATGTCATAGGTTTTGGCAGCTTCGGGCAGCTCGATGGCCTGCCGAAGAAGCTCCTGCACGGTCTTGAGGATGTAAGTGACCTTCGGCGGATCGTCCTGACTGTCGGTGATCGCCTCGATCTGATTTTGGGCATAGGCAAGCGTCTCGGCATTGAAGTCGAGCAAGTCGAACGAGAAACGCTTGGCTTCCTTGTTGTTGGCAAAGAACAGCTGGAGTTCCTGAACGGGACCGCAGCCGACATTGAGGACACGCACTTCTTTGTTGGCGGCTACCGCGTCCTCGGCGGCCTTCGACAGCATCTTTTCGAGCATATAGATGCGGTTGCGATGGGCTTCCGGCGGGCCGCCGTTGAGCAGCCAATCGTTGATGATCTGGCCGTACGTCGTCTTGCCGCCGCGCTCCTTGCGGAACATCATGTTGACCATTTCGTAGTCGCCCGCATAGCCAAGCGGCTTCGAATAGACGCGATTGAAGAAGGGCGAAGCCATCATCAACGGCAGAAGATCGCGCTGGGCGAGCTGTTTGTGGTTTTCGACTTCGTCGGCTTCGAGCTGTCGGCAGGCCTTTTCAAGCTCAAGGAAGAGCTCGGTGATACGCGGCATCACTGGCGCCTTGATTTCCTCAAAGCGTTCGGCATCGAGCATCGCATTGCCTGCGCCGGGTTCGCCTTCGATGGCCAGGTCGACCTGGTCGAGCCAGAAGCTCAGGTCGCTCAGAAAAGACCGGAGATCGGCGACTTTCAGCTGGTAGTTCGGATCGAGCTTGTTGACTCGTTCCCATTCTTCGACAAAGCGCCCGACTTCCGATCCGAGCCCGGCGGGGTCGGAGATGATAGTGTCGATTGCCGACCATTGATTGACCAGCGTTGCTGAGACAACCACCAAGATGCTCGTTGTAACGACCCCCGTTACGACGGCGTCTCCCTGGTAGACCAGGTTCTTGCCGCGGCGCACCTTAAGGTCGCTCAATACCTCGCTCGTCTGGACGGGCGAAAATGGATTGTAAATCTCAAAAACAATGTTACGCCGCGACAGCTTTCTGAGGGTGCCCCGGAAAATAGTACCTTGGCTACTTCTAAAGGAAACCGTGCGATCAATATCTCGCTCGATGCGCAAGGGGTGTGCTCCTACAACTGAACGATGTGGACTTCGCGAACGTAAGGTTACCACAATCGTTCAGTTTTGCGCCGCGTGATTTAGAAACAGTTGAGATGATTTCTAAGCATCAATGGCTTGGAGGTACATCTTTGCTACGCCTCCTTAGGGAGGCACACCGTGAACGTTGATTTGCACAAATTTTCATCGCTGGAAGTCAGCAGCTCGCCGCCGAAGGCCCAAAGGGCGCTGCGGATCGTCCGCCACGTCTGATGATCCTCCAGAGTGCCAGGCACATCCTTGGCCGGCACGCTGAGCCGCACTTCGTTGTGTGCGGCACCGCAAAAGAGTTCGATCTCAGCCGATGGCGTCGACTGGCGGCCGTTGGCGCCGCTGTTTCGCAGCAGGTTGGCGAGGATGAATTTCATAATCTCGCGCGGCATCCGATAGGTGAAATCGCCGGAGGTAGCGAGCGAGAGGCCTTTGGCGGGCCCTCTTACATTTTGCTCGATCACTTCGTGCAGCGTATCCGCCATGGAGGAGGACTGGCCAGCCGAGGCTTGGACGAGGCCGCGGGCGAGTCTGCCGATCGAATTGGCCATGGACCTGCATTGCTCCACGTCTTGCAAAATTTGCCCCGAGCATGCTGCGATTTTGGACTGACGCAGGCGCGCCGACCAAGATTCGAGGTACGCATTCGTATTCTGCGGCGCTTCCAGCGATCCTTGTCCAGCGAGATGGGCCAAGTGCTGGGCCTCGCTGTGAAGGGATTTCAAAGGTGCGTCCAAACCACCGGCAAGAATGGACAGCAGTGCGAGATTAGCTTCGCTGGCATCGCCGGTTGAGATCGGGCCGACGACGGGTTCTGCAAGCTTGGATGCCGAACGTTCGACGCTCAGCGCGTCCTGCATTGCCGCGCAAAGCTCATCGAGGTTCCAGGGTTTCGGCACGAAGCGGTAGATCGCTGCATCGTTGATGGCGTGCTGCAGATTGTCGATGTTGGCGTAAGCGCTCGTCAGTACGCGGATGGTTGACGGCCAGGACTTGCGGACATCGCTGAGAAAAGAAACGCCGCTGTCGCGCGGCATGCGTTCGTCGCTGACGACGACGGAAATCTCGTCGCCCTCGGACTCGAGAATTTCCATAGCCGCATCGGGACTGCTGGCCGTTCGGACGTTCGCATATTTGCCGACCGACGCCTTGAAGTATTTCAGCGATAAGGGTTCGTCGTCGACAAAGAGAATTGTGGGGTTCTGCTTGTCGCTCGTCTCTGAGCGGTTTGACATGGTTCAAGAGGCCTTGCTTGAGGCGAAGTGTGAAAATGACTTCTGATTTGCGTGCATGCCTTGGATATATATACGTGCCTAGATAATTCAATCTGGCTACTGATATTCAAAATCAATATCGGATTGAATGAAAATTTGAGATGTTGGCAGTCAATCTTAATAGTTTCTGACTGCTATTTTCATAGCGATACAAAATGGAGTTCGGCGTATGGCGGAGGCATACTTCGCTAAGGCGGGCGGAGCCGATGAGCAAGGAACTCGTTAACGTCTGCCTATGCAGCCTGACAGTATCTTTATCTTTTGGAAATTCGGAAATCGCTGTCGTTTCTGCGAGCGCCGACGTGGGCGCTCGCTATCGGAATAGGATCGGGCAGCCGGTCCTCAGACGCTGAGCAGCAGATGTTCTCGCTCCCAAGGGCTGATGACGCGCATGAATTCTTC
Source organism: Hyphomicrobium sp. MC1 (assembly GCF_000253295.1). Lineage (NCBI taxonomy): Bacteria > Pseudomonadati > Pseudomonadota > Alphaproteobacteria > Hyphomicrobiales > Hyphomicrobiaceae > Hyphomicrobium > Hyphomicrobium sp. MC1. Next base: position 1,487,445 of record NC_015717.1, read on the forward strand.
GAATTCACTGCGCTTCAGGGCCAGATACACGTGGCAGAAACGTTTTCCGAGAATGTCGTGAAGGGCCGTGCTTTCCTCGAAATCGGTCAGCGCTTCGAGCAGGCCGCGTGGTAACTGATGATCGTTGCGGTAAGCGTTACCGACCACGGCTTGGCGTGGTTCAAGCGCATTCTTCATTCCGAGGTAGCCGCACGCGAGGCTCGCGGCGAGTGCCAGATAGGGGTTTGAATCGGCGCCCGCGAGGCGGTTCTCGACGCGCCGGGCCGAGGTGTTGGCGACCGGCACGCGCAGGCCTGCAGAGCGGTTGTCGAAACCCCATTCGACGTTGATTGGCGCAGCTCCATTCGGCACGAGGCGGCGATAGGAATTCACGTACGGGGCAAGCAGGCACATGGCTGCCGGAAGGTACGTTTGCTGACCGGCGAGAAAGTTGAAGAATAGCTTGCTCGGTTCGCCGATCTCCAGCGTGAAGATGTTTTTTCCGGTCTTGGCGTCGACGATGCTTTGATGCACGTGCATGGCGCTGCCGGGCTCATTGGCGAGTGGCTTTGCCATGAAGGTCGCGTAACAGTTTTGCGCGAAGGCGGCTTCGCGGATTGTCCTTTTGAAAAGGAAGACCTGATCGGCGAGGTCGACAGGGTCACCGTGAAGGAGATTGATTTCGAGCTGCGCGGCGCCGCCTTCCTGGATGATGGTGTCGATCTTGAGGTACTGGCGCTCGGCGAATTCGTAAATGTCATCGACGATCTTGTCATATTCGTCGACAGCGCCAAGGCTGTAGGCTTGGCGGCCTGCGCCAGGACGACCGGAACGGCCCGTCGGCGGCTCCAAGGGATAATCGGGATCGGGGTTGGTTTTCGTCAGATAGAATTCGAGTTCCGGCGCAACGACTGGCACCCAGCCTTCCTTGGCGTAGAGATCGACGACGCGCTTCAAGACGTTGCGCGGTGCTATTTCAACCGGACCGCCGCTCTGCCATTGGGCGTCGTGAATGACCTGCGCGGTTGGGCTCGAAGCCCACGGAGCTGGGCGGATGGTTGACAGATCGGGAACCATCATCAGGTCGCTCTCGGCGTAAAGCTCCTGACCGTCTTCTTCGAAACCGACGTAGTCGCCGGTGATAGTCTGATGAAAAATCGATATCGGAAGATGGACCGCATCGAGTTTCACGAATTTCTCAGCGGGCATCGTCTTGCCGCGCGCGACACCTGCAATATCGGGCACTGCACAATCTATTTCTTCGATGCGATGTTCGCGCAGCCAATCCCGAAGTCCTTCAGGAGTGGAGCCGACGCCGAAATCACTTTCCTCGTGGATGGGACGTACTGGTGGGGCGTTCATGGAGCACCTGGGTATTGTTCAACTATATTCGGCTGACGCGTTGTGTTCGGTCTAACGAACGTCATCGCCAAGCGTCGAGGTCATGTGACAGCCATGGCTTTGATAAGGAGGGCTTGCCCTCTAAGTTCAGACATCGGTCAGACGCATTGAGCCGTCGCTCGGTAGGCTAGAAGAGACTTAACCTTTTACATGGGGGGACCTCAATAGCCGCCACGATGACATATCTTATCGCCAAATATCGTTGCCGTCGCCCAATAGGGCGGCGCCCTGACTTGAGATCGGGCAATCGTCCATTGGACGAACGTTTTTCGTTGCGCGTCGCAGTGCAAACAAGAAATCTCCGACAAGCCCCGTTGTGCTTCGCAATTTAAATGCGCAGTATGGTCGGTGTTTAGCAAAACGCTGTGCGAGCGGCGTTGGGTGTGGTCCGGCCGTTTAACGTGGCCGGGTATGGGACTGATCCGTGGAGGATTTCGGATGTTGTGGCTCAGTAAGGCGGCGCGTAGCGTCGCGTACTCTATTGTTGCGGCTGTGGCGACAGTCGGACTCGTTGGCCATCACGCGCAGGCAGCTGATAGAGTCGTAAAAGTCTACAACTGGTCGGATTATATCGATCCTTCGATCCTTACCGATTTCACGAAGGAAACCGGTATCAAGGTCGTTTATGACGTCTTCGACAGCAACGAAGTTCTGGAAACAAAGCTTCTCGCAGGCGGCAGCGGATATGACGTCGTCGTTCCGACCGCATCGTTTCTTTCGCGCCAGATCAAAGCCGGCGTGTTCCAGAAACTCGATAAGGCCAAGCTTCCAAACTTAAAGTACGCATGGCCCGAAGTTTATAATCGTATCGCGCAGTACGATCCGGGTAACGAATACGCCGTCAACTGGATGTGGGGTACCACGGGCGTCGGCTATAATGAAGGCAAGATCAAAGAGCGCATGGCTGATGCGCCGGTCAACTCACTCGATATGATCTTCAAGCCGGAGATTGCCGCGAAGTTCAAGGACTGCGGCATCTATATGCTGGATTCACCGGAAGACATCATTCCGGTTGCACTCAATTACCTCGGCCTCGATCCGAATACGAAAAATCCGGAAGACTTCCAAAAAGTCGAAGATATGCTGCTGAAGATCAGGCCGTATATCAAGAAGTTCCATTCCTCCGAATACATCAACGCGCTGGCGAACGGCGATGCTTGCATGGCGCTCGGCTGGTCGGGCGATATTCTTCAGGCCGCGTCGCGCGCTGAAGAAGCGAAGAATGGCCAAGTCATCAAGTATAATATTCCGAAGGAAGGTACGCAGATGTGGTTCGACATGATGGCGATCCCGGCGGACGCCAAGGATGTCGACGAAGCTCTGACCTTCATCAATTATCTCAACCGGCCAGAGGTCATGGCGAAGGCTTCAAACTTCGTCCAGTATGCGAACGGCAACCTCGGTTCGCAGAAGTTCATCGATAAGAGCGTCCTCGATAACCCGGCGGTCTATCCGGATGCCGATACGATGAAGAAATTGTTCGTCCACTTGACGTGGGATAATAAAACCCAACGTGTCGCCACGCGAATGTGGACGAAAATCACGACAGGCCAATAAGTTCAGGGCCGCGCCAGAAACATACTGGCGCGGCTTTTTCTTTCTTCACTGTCGCCGGTGTCCCGGCGGTCAATTTCGATCGGTTGAAGGGAACTCTCATCATGTCTGTTGCGACTGCTCCATCCCAGGCGAACGCTGCTTCCTCGCAACGTGCAGGTCCGCGGACGGCCGCACCGCAGACCGGGTTCGCGCCGTGGAAGAATCCAGACCTTCCGCCGATGGTTCGCTTCGAAGGCATCACGAAACGGTTCGATGACTTTGTCGCCGTCAATAATGTGACACTCGATATTTATGAGAAAGAGTTCTTTGCGCTTCTTGGGCCTTCTGGGTGCGGAAAGAGTACGCTTCTCCGAATGCTCGCCGGGTTCGAGCGGCCAACCGAGGGTCGCATCATCGTCGCCGGGCAGGACATCACCGACATGCCTCCCTATGAGCGGCCGGTAAACATGATGTTCCAGTCGTACGCGCTGTTTCCTCATATGACGGTCGAGCGCAACATCGGTTTCGGCCTCAAACAGGAGGGGATGCCGAAGGACAAGATCGAAGAGCGCGTCGATGAAGCCATGGGGATGCTTGAGCTTCGTCAGTTCGCGAAACGCAAGCCCAATCAGCTGTCCGGCGGCCAGCAGCAGCGCGTGGCGCTTGCGCGCGCCATCGCCAAGAAGCCGCGCCTTGTTCTGCTCGACGAGCCGCTCGGCGCGCTGGACAAGAAGCTGCGGCAGCAGGCTCAGTTCGAATTGATGCGTATTCAAGAAACGACGGGGACGACCTTCATCATCGTCACGCACGATCAGGAAGAGGCGATGACGGTCGCGAGCCGCATCGCCGTGATGGAGAAGGGCCTTCTTCAGCAGGTCGCGACGCCGGGCGATATCTATGAGAATCCGAAGACGCGGTACATCGCGGGCTTCATCGGCGACGTGAATGTCTTTGAAGGCACCGTCTCGAATGTTTCGGAAGGCTGCGTCGAAATCGATGCGGCGGACGGCTACAAGTTCAAGACAAGAAGTGCAGAGCCCGTGACCGTTGGGCAGAAAGTCGGGCTGGCGCTGCGGCCTGAGAAAATCCGGATCGGGCGTGAGAAGCCCTCATCAGACGTCAACGCCATTCCCGGCAAAGTCGAAGATATCGGCTACCTTGGCTCAATTTCGCATTATCACGTTCGTACGGCTTCGGGCGAACGCATAACGGCGCTTCGTGCCAACGCGGCACACACGGTCGAGCAATCGATCACCTGGGAGGACGGCGTCTGGCTCGATTGGCCGGTCGATGCAGGCGTGGTGCTGACGGGCTGAGGTTGCACATATGCGTTCAAAAACTTCCGATCTGAAGCGCTGGTACGTGATCGGCGCGCCGTTTCTCTGGTTGCTCGTTTTCTTCCTCATTCCGTTCTTTATCGTCTTCAAGCTATCGCTTTCCGATGTCGCGACCGCGATCCCGCCGTACACGCCAACGTTCAGTTGGTCGAAGGGGATCGGCACGTTCCTCTCGCAGCTCGATTTCGAGAACTACACATTTCTTTTCAGCGACTCTCTTTACATCAATTCGTATCTCTCGAGCCTCAAGATCGCGTTCTTTTCGACGATCCTGACCTTGCTTGTCGCGTACCCGATGGCTTACGGCATGGCGCGGGCGCCGAAGTCTTGGCAGCCGACGTTGATGATGCTCGTTATCCTACCGTTCTGGACCTCATTTCTGATCCGCATTTATGCCTGGATCGCGATCCTGAAGCCCGAGGGCTTTCTGTCGTTGTTCCTGATAAAGCTCGGCATCATCAGCGAGCCCTTGCAAATCATGAATACGACGACGGCGGTCTATATCGGCATCGTGTATTCCTATCTGCCCTTTATGATCTTGCCGCTCTATGCCAGCCTCGAGAAGATCAATCCGTCGTTGCTTGAGGCCGCGCAGGATCTCGGCTCGCAACCGTGGCGCGCCTTCTGGCAAGTGACGTTTCCATTGTCGATGCCCGGCGTATTCGCTGGATGCCTGCTCGTTTTCATTCCGGCGGTTGGTGAGTTTGTCATCCCGGACCTGCTTGGCGGCTCGGATACGCTGATGATAGGTAAGACGCTGTGGACGGAATTCTTCAATAACCGCGACTGGCCGTTGGCGTCGGCGGTGGCGGTGCTGCTGTTGCTGGTGCTGATCATTCCGATCGTCCTGTTCCAGCGGCAGCAGGAAATGCAGCGGGAGGCCGGACGATGAAGGGACGCTTTTCCTGGTTCAACGCGACTTCGATCACGTTCGGATTTGCGTTCCTTTACATTCCGATCCTGCTGTTGGTGATCTTCAGCTTCAACGAGTCAAAGCTCGTTACCGTATGGGCCGGATGGTCGACGAAGTGGTACGGCTCGCTGCTTCAGAACCAGGGTCTCAAAGATGCGGCGTGGGTGACCATTCGTGTCGCCATTGTTTCGGCGACAGTCGCGACGGTGCTCGGCACGCTTGCGGCCATCACGCTTGTCCGCATGGGACGGTTCCATGGTCGAACACTTTTTTCGGGAATGATCTTTGCGCCGCTCGTCATGCCGGACGTTATCACCGGCCTGTCGCTGCTGCTGGTGTTCGTGGCGCTGGGCTTCGATCGCGGCTTCTGGACGATCACGATCGCGCACATCACATTCACGATGTGCTACGCCGCTGTCGTCGTGCAGGCGCGCCTGCAGGACTTCGACAAGTCGGTCGAGGAAGCTGCGATGGATCTCGGAGCGACGCCGGTCGGCACGTTCTTTCAAATAACGCTGCCGATCATCGCGCCATCGGTCGTATCGGCATGGTTGCTTGCGTTCACGCTTTCACTTGATGATCTCGTGATTGCGAGTTTCACGACAGGCCCGGGTGCGACGACCCTGCCGATGAAAATTTACAGTCAGGTCCGGCTTGGCGTGACGCCGGAGATCAACGCCATCTCAACGATCCTGGTCGGCATCGTAACGGTTGGCGTACTTTCCGCGGCGTTCTTTACCAAGCGGCAGACGGATCGGGCTGAGCGCGAGCGCCGGAAGGCTTTTGGTGCCACGGGCTGAGTTGCGACGAGCGGGTGGCTTAACGGCCGCTTGGCGGTATTGCTTCTATCCATTGCAAGGGCGGATTCCGATTGCGCGGAATAGGGAGCGGTGCGCGATGCTGGAGATGAGAAGTCGCATTTGTCTTTCGCGCCAGAGCGCGCTAAGCACCGGGCCATCGTGACAGCACAAGATTACATACGTTCCTATTACGCCGCGACGGCCAATGACCAGACGCGCTATCCGGTGCTCGAAGGCACCGTTAAAGCCGATGTCTGCATCGTTGGCGGCGGTTTTTCCGGCGTAGCGGCGGCGCTGACGCTGGCGGAGCGCGGACGGTCAGTCGTTCTGCTCGAAGCCAACCGCATCGGGTGGGGCGCGTCGGGACGCAACGGCGGCCAGATGATCGGCGGCATCAGCGGCGAAGAGGCAATCAAGCGGCAGCTTGGTTCGGCGGGCGCCAAGCTCGTGCGCGATATGCGGTATCGCGGGCATCAGATTATCGAAGAGCGGGTCGCTAAATATAAAATCGCCTGCGATCTGGCTTACGGCTGGATGGAGGTCGCGGCCCGGCCGAAACATATGGATCATATGCGCGCCTACGTCGAAGGCCGGATGAAAGATGGCGACGGCGATCAGATCGAGGTCGTCGAGAAGCATCGGATGCCCGAAGTTCTCGGCACGGAATCCTACTATGGCGGTTACATCGACCGGCGCAGTGGTCATGTGCATCCACTCAATCTGTGTCGCGGGGAAGCAGCGGCGGCGGCTTCGCTCGGCGTCAAGATTTTCGAAGGAACGAAGGTCGTCAATCTGTCGGGCGGCGCAAGGCCCTGGGTTCAGACCGAGCGAGGCCGCGTCGAAGCTGGAACTGTCATCATCGGCGGCGAGATTTTCGAAAAGTTCGGCCAGCCGGGGCTCAAGGGGTTGATGCTGCCCGCGGGCAGCTACATCATCGCGACCGAACCACTGACGGGCTCAGAGACGGCATCCGTCGATCCGCAAAATCTCGCGGTCGCTGACAGTAACGTGGTGCTCGATTATTTCCGGATGTCGGCGGATCGCCGCATGCTGTTTGGCGGCCGCTGCAACTATACCAACCGCGATCCGAAAGATATCGCTGCGGTCATGCATCCGCGAATGGTGCAGGTGTTTCCGCAGCTCAAGAATGCGCGGGTGGAATTCAAGTGGGGTGGGACGATCGCGATCGTCGTCAATCGCGTGCCCGCCGTCGGGCGGCTGTCACCGAACCTTTATTACTTCCAGGGCTATTCGGGGCACGGCGTCAACGCTACGCACATCATGGCCGAAATCGTTTCCGACGCCATTTGCGGTACGACAGAGCAGTTCGACCTGATGTCGCGGATCAAGCATGTGCGGCTGCCGCTGAGCGACGTGTTCGGCAACTACATGCTGGCGCTCGGGATGCTCTACTACCGCATGCGCGATTTGATGTAAGCGCCGCAGCAGCAGCGCCAACTACCAGCGAAGGACGCGCGGTCCGAGCAACGCGCCGAGGCCCGTCATCACCAGAACGCCGATCGAGTACCAGACCGCCAGAAACAGCGGGCTGTCGTCCGGGCAATGCGCTGCATAAAGCGTTGCGGATATGCCTGCCGATAGCAGGCCGCCGACGGCGCCGGCAATGACCGGGTGGGTCGTCGCGCCGTCGCGCAAGGCATAAAGCACGGCGACCAGCGGCGTCAGCGACAGCAGCGGAATGACGATCAGGCAGAAGACGGCGTTGTGTCCGACCATATTGGCGCGCCAGGCATCGCTCGGCAGGGCGAAAAGTTCGAGGAGGACACCGACGGCAAGCACCAGCGGTGCCAGGGCTAGCCACCACATCATTTTGCCCGGCTTAAAGTCCGGCCGCGCCAAGTCGCGAACCAAGAAGAACGCGGGAATGGCGACGCTCAGCGTCAGAACGAATTTGAAAAGGAAGCGCGGCGACGAGGTCACCAGTTCCATGAAGTGATCGCGAATGCCGAACAGACCGTAAAACACGAGGGCCGTGATCAACGTGCCAACGCCGACCGCCGTCGCCAAGGTCTGGGCGACAGGCGGCTCGACGCTTTTGGCGTCGGCAGCAAGGGCTTTGATCAGATCTTCGGTTCTCATATCTTCTTCTCTTGATAGGTCTCCGAGAGGGCCTTCAGGCTTCGGTGCAAAGCGACGCGTACTGCGACTTCCGTCATTCCAAGGCGTTCCGCGACGTCGCGTGCGGAATGCCCATCGATGCTTATGGAACGTACGATATCGCGGTTTTTCTCCGACAGACCATCGAGGATGCGATCCACGTCGCGGGCGTCGATGGAGGCCTGCTGATCGTCGCCTTCGATGTCGAATTCGGTGAGATCAACTGCCACTTCGGGACGTCGGCCGCGACGGCGCAAGTCGTCGATCATCTTGTTGCGCGAGATCGCCGAGACCCAGGGGCCAAGCGGCATCGATTGATCCCACGTATGCCGTTTCAAATGGATGGCAAGCAAAACGTCTTGCACCACATCCTCTACGTCATCACGCGGCACACCGATGCCGGCAAAGCCGCGCCGAACAACCCCTCTCAGAACCATCGACAGTTCGGACAGGAGTTTATGGTAAGCGTTCTCGTTGCCCGCGATCGCCGCGCGCATCAAGGTCGACCACTGAGCGTCTCGAGCCTTTCGGTCCAAAATAGCCCTTCTTCGTCGTCTTCGCTGCTCGTAGAGCAAACGTTACATCGTGAAGAAAATATTTCTGCTGCCGCCGAACAGCATATTTCGACTCCGCGCCGCATATGGCAGGGATGGCATAAACTGCGCAAGGTGACACGAAGCAAAAAACGCACTTTGGGGGTTAGTTAGCGGGCAGCCAAAGCCAGAGAATGGCGATGTAGGTCAGTCCGTGGAGAAGCTGGTCAATCCCCAAGGCCCACCAGAAGCCCGTATCTTTCGGCGTCCAGCCTTCGCGCGCGACGAGCCGCTGTTTCAGCCAATCGATATGATAGTGCAGGAGAAATTCGCCAGCGAGGAGAGCGGCGGCAAGCGGCAGGCCGCCACCCGGAAACAGCCAAAAAACGGGCGCCGTCAATACGATATGGATGAAGGCATGCAGCAGGCCGCCGGGCGCGCCATAGTGCCCTTTCTGCCGGAAAATCCCATCCGATTGCAGGATGAAGTCCGCGACGGCATGTTTCACAAGCAGATAGGTGATCGCGGCAAGCGCCGCGTGACCGGGTGACATGAAGCTCCATCGCTGCCGGACGGCGATGGGCAGACACCGCTCGCTTCGTCCTTTTTCGTGGTTTTTAGCGTAACCGGGCTGTCTGGAATGTCACCTGGGGAACAGGTGGCCTGGGCAACGCGGTGCCGCCCAGGACCAATTTCGGTGTGCAGATGGCGTCTTAATTCACGCGCTGAACTTCGACGAGGTTATCGGAGAACGTCGGGGCGCGGCCTAATCCGCTCCAGGCGTCCGACGAGATGCAATTGACGGAACCATCCGAGCGATTGAGCGACCGCCAATACCCGAGCGTCGCGACGACAACGCCGTCGGGAACGTCATCTGTTACGCGCGCGACGCCTTCGAAGTCGCCGCGGTCGTTGTAGACGCGAACCGGATCACCGTCGCGCACCGAACGCCTCTGGGCATCCCCGGGGGAGATCATCACGAACTGGTCGCCCTGCACTTTAACCTTGTGCGGCTCGTTGGCGTAGCACGAGTTCAAGAACGCGTGGCTTTTCGGCGAGATGATGTTGAGGGTATAGAGTTTGGCGCGTGTTGGGTTCGTTTCGGGCGTTTCGCGCGGCGGTACGAAGCCGGGAAGGGGATCAACAGGTTCGCCCGATTGCTCGCCCTCGTACATGGCGCGGAAGGGACCGGCTACGAAGTTTTTAGCGTCGTGCAACAGGAACTCGACCTTGCCTGACGGCGTCGGGAAGTTGCCGTTGGCGTGTGGAGTGCGGGTGTCGGCTGCCCCGACGTTGATCTTGAAGTAGCCGTGGGTCTTGAAATACTCCATGTCGACGCCGCCCATCTTCGGGTCGGTCCAATTTATGTACTCGGCGCACAATTCGCTGTCGGTCATTTTGAAGACGGGATCGTCGAAGCCCATTTCCTTCGCAAGCATCCGCCAGAGATCGCTCGTCGGCTTGCATTCGCCTGGCGGCTCAACGGCCTTCTGATTGTACGTCAGATAGAAGTGGCCCCACGACCACATCATATCCTCGGCTTCACCTGCCATCGCTGCGGGTAGGACGATGTCGGCATATTTCGCGGTGTCGGTGAGGAAGTGCTCTGCGACGACCGTGAACAGGTCCTCGCGCTGCAGGCCTTCGACAATTTTGTTCGTCTCGGGCGCCTGACTGACCGGATTGGTGCAGAAGACGAAGAGGCTTTTGATCGGCGGATCCAGCTGCATTTCGCCGGTCAAAGCCGCACCGAGACGCAAGTTGTTGACGACGCGGGTGCCGGGTTTGATCCATTCGGGGCGTGCGGCTTTTACCCAATCGATCGGGAAATCCCAGAGCGGCATCTGCAGCAGGCCGCCGCCGACGTGACGCCAGGAGCCGACGAGGGCAGGCAAGCTGCAGACGGCCCGGATCGCTTGACCACCGCCCGCGCTGCGTTCAAGCGCAACACCCAAGCGAATGACGGAGGGCTGCGCTGTTGCGAATTCACGAGCGAATTTTTCAATGTCCCCGGCGGGGACGCCGGTCGTGCGTGCAACGTACTCGGGCGTGAATTCGGCGGCGCGTTCTTTCAGCTCGGGAAAGCCGTAGGTGTGATTGTCGACGTAGTCTTGATCGACCAAGCCTTGTGCGATGATGGAATTGATGAAGCCCATTGCCAGCGCGCCGTCGGTGCCGGGCTTCGGGCAGATGTGCCAGTCCGCGGCTTTTGCCGTGCGCGAGCGATAGGCGTCGATCACAACGAGCTTCGCGCCGCGTTTCTGCGCTTCGAGCACGAACGGCCAATGATGCAGATTGGTCGAGATCGAATTGGACGCCCAGATCACGATGAATTTGGCGTGGACGAAGCTTTCCGGATCAACCGCGCCGGTCGGTCCGACTGTCAGAAGCCATGCCGTCGAGGAGCCCGAGGCGCAGAACGTCTTTTCATTCACGGTCGTGCCCAGGCGATTGAAAAACGGGTCGCCCGAATTGATGCCCTGCACGAGGCCCATATTGCCGAGATAGCTGTAGGGCATGATTGCCTGAGAGCCATGCTCCGCGATGATGTCGCGCCAGCGCGCGCCGATCTCGGAAATGGCCTCATCCCAGGAAATGCGTTTGAATTCTTTTGAGCCTTTGGGGCCGGTGCGTTTCAGCGGATAGAGCAGGCGGTCTGGATTATGATGATGGTCGGCGAAATCCTTGAGCTTCACACACAGGCCGCCGCGGGTCATCGGATGCTGTTTGTTACCGCGAACCTCGACGAGGCGGCCATTCTGGACCTCGTAGACCATTGCGCAGGTGTCTGGACAATCGTGGGGGCAGGCGCCGAAGAATTTCTCCCGCTGCGGTTGCTCGTTCATGTTTCCTCCGTGGAAAGCCCGCCCATTCTTGAGGCGTGTTCTTAACGTGCGTCAGTTTGGCACCGAAGCGACGGAGAGCGCAACGCGAAAGCGTTTTGGCGACAGAGAGGGAAACGCGTTCAGAGGTCGGCGGGAAATAAAAGTGGTCCCGCCATTGGGCTGAATTGGCACGAAAGTCTGAAAGCGCGCCATCTTCTGTCTTCAGATGAATTCACTAGCTTTTCCGGCATGCTAAGACGACAAATTGGGAAGACCGCGTGGGAAGGGTCGCAGGATATGTCGAAGGCGCTATTTCCAGGGCGACGGGTGCTTTGGATGCCCTTGAATCTCGATTGGGCGCCTCCCAGTCGGGCCGTCCAGCACTGTTGCGCCTCAATGGTCGATGCATTGCGATTCGACTGCAAGGACCATGAGGATCCCTTCGCGTGCGCGGATTCGCTGATCGTCTACAATGAGGTCATGAACGAATACGGGCTGATCATCCACGACGGCACGGCATCGTATGTCTTGATCGATCGATGCCCGTGGTGCGGGACGCGCTTGCCGCAGAGCCTGCGGGATGAATGGTTCGATGCCGTCGATGCGCTGCATCTGGAAGATGGCGTGCCACCGCCTGAACGTTTCCTATCGAGCGCGTGGCGCAGGATTTGATCGCGGCTGGCGATCAAGGGACGTCCGGAGCGGCGCAGGCATCCTCGTAGACGTGTATTGCTCCCTCGCGGTCGACAAATATTTCGCTGCCGTCTGCAGCAGTCTTCGAATGTCGCTCGACCGGGACCTTGCCGTGCGCGCCTGGAAGGTCGAGCACGTAGGTTGGCAGCGCCAAGCCTGAGAGGCGGCGGCGCAGTTCGATCATCAGTTGGCGGCCTTCGGCGATCGTTGTCCGAAAGTGCGTGGTGCCCGGGGCGAGGTCACCGTGGTGAAGGTAATACGGCTTCACGCGCAATTCGACGAGGCGGCGCATCAGAGCTTCCAGCGTGTCGGCATTGTCGTTGATGCCTTTGAGCAGCACGGTTTGGCTGACGAGCGGTATGCCAGCATCGACGAGGCGGTCGATTGCGCCGCGCGCCGAGGCGTTCAACTCTTGCGGATGGTTTGTGTGCAAACCAACGAATACCGTCAGCCGCGATGCTTTCAGCGCCGAGATGAGATCGTCCGTCACGCGCTCGGGATCGACGATCGGTACGCGGGTGTGCCAGCGCAGGATTTTAACGTGCGGGATATTTGAAAGCGCCTCCGTGATCTCGCGGACGCGGCGCGGCGAGAGCACGAAGGGGTCGCCGCCGGTCAGGATCACTTCCCAGATTGCCGGCGTTTTCGCGATGTAGTCGAGCGCCGCGTTGAGTTCCGCGGCGGAGAGCGCTTCACCGTTGTCCGGTCCCACCATCTCGCGGCGGAAACAGAAACGGCAGTAGACGGGGCAGACGCTCGCGATTTTCAGCAGGACGCGATCGGCGTAGCGATGGACGACGCCGGGGGCCGGACTTTTGATGCGATCACCGATGGGGTCGTCGCGCTCATGCGGATGCAATTCGAGTTCGCGGGCGCTGGGGACGAATTGGCGGCCGATGGGATCATCCGCAGAAGACGGATCGATCGCATTGGCGATGGCGGGTGTGATCGCAACGGCGTAACGCTTGGCGATATCGTGCAGTGTGGCACGATCTTCGGCGCGGGCGAGGCCCGCGTCGATGAGATCGTCAATCGATGTCAGCTTGCGTTCGATCAGCGTCATTTGGGCGGCCAGATCTCCGTATCGTGATCGGGGTGCTGGTAGGAGACGAGCGTTTTAAGGAACGGCGCCGCGTTCGGGTCTTCGAGCGTCTCGTGCTGCGGAAGACCCGCAACCCAATCGACATAGGGTAGCTTGGCTTCGGTGCCCCATTGGATTTTCGGGACGATTGTTTCTGGGTGATCGAAAGCGCCGATCGCGATTGCAACGCCGTCCGGCGCTTCGTAGGTTAGAGGCGTGCCGCAATCGGCGCAGAAGCCACGCGCGGCCGCGTTTGACGATTGGAATTTTTTCGGTTCACTGCGCGTCCAGACGAGATTGGCGCCGCGCACGCTGACCAGCGGCGCGTAGAAGCTGCCGAACGCTTTCTGGCACATGCGGCAATGGCAGACCGATGCGTCGATGAGTTCGCCCTCGACGCGAAAGCGGACCGCGCCGCATTGGCAACCGCCGGTGTGGATCTCTTTGGTCATCGGTCAATTCTCCCTCTCCCCATTCTCCTGCACTTTAGAATGGGGAGAGGGGACTTTGGCTGAGCTTATTTGCCTGGTTCCGGAAAGGGCGTCCATAATACTTGATCAATTCGCTCGGCGCCGGTGGCGAGCATGACCAGACGATCGAAGCCGAGCGCACAGCCTGACGATGGCGGCATGACGCTCAGAGCTGCGAGGAAATCCTCGTCGATCGGATAACGCTCGCCGTAGATGCGTTGTTTCTCCACCATCCACATTTCGAAGCGGCGGCGTTGTTCGTCGGCGTCCGTCAACTCGCCGAAACCGTTCGCGAGTTCGACGCCACAGGCGAAAAGCTCAAAGCGTTCGGCGACCTGCGGATCACTCGATACGGGGCGTGCAAGCGCAGCCTCCGCGACGGGATATTCATAAAGGATCGTCGGTGCGGGTGACCCGAGGCGGTCGTCGATCTTCTCGACGAGCACGCGGCTGAAGATATCCGACCATGTATCGTCAGAGGCAATGCGAATGCCGGCAGCTTCCGCGGCGGCGGCAAGTACTGCGCGGTCGAGAATGTTCTGCGATATCGCTTCGCGCAGCGGCATCCCGGCGAATTGCAGAAAAGCTTCTTCCAGCGTCAGCGCTTGGAACGGCGCGCCGGGATTACAGGTCTTGCCGCGAAAGGTCCAATTCGAGTGCCTGGCTGCTTCGGAGGCGATTTTCAAGATCGTCGCACAATCGTCCCAGAGCGTTTGGTAGGGCTCGTCGGCACGATACCATTCGAGCATGGTGAATTCCGGGCTGTGCAGGCTGCCGTGTTCGCGATTGCGAAACACCGGTGCGAACGCGAAGATTTTCGTTTCGCCGGCCGCCAGCAGTTTCTTCATCGCAAGCTCGGGCGACGTATGCAGATAAAGTTCGTGCCGGGAAAGATCCGTACCGATCAGATCCGTCCGGAAGGCATGGAGGTGTGTTTCGTTGCCGGGCGACACCTGCAGAATGCCAGGCTCGACCTCGGTAAAGCCTTCGCCCACGAACCAATTGCGGATTGCGGCCTTGATACGGCCCCGCCCGGCCAGAAATGGGCGGCGGTCGGCGTGGCGTTCGGGGCTCCACCAGGGGGATTGCTGCGACATGCTTGCAAATTGGGCGTTCAGGACAGGGTTGCCGCACTTGGCGGCAAGGGGCTAAGCGGGTATGAGACGCGACAGATTCCCTGAAGGCTTCCGCCGGCTGGCCGCCCATGAGGCGGCCGCAGCGCTTTGATTAAAACGGAGACGTACCCGTGGTGAAGGTTATTGCAAGCTCGGTCCGCAAAGGCAATGTGCTCGATCTGGATGGCAAGCTTGCCGTCGTGATGCATGCGGAAAATATCCATCCGGGCAAGGGTACGCCCGTCACACACCTTGAAATGCGCCGCATCGCCGATGGCGTGAAGGTTACCGAGCGCTACCGCACGACGGATCAGGTCGAGCGCGCCTACCTCGACGAAAAAGACTTCAATTTCCTTTATGAAGACGACATGGGCTACAACTTCATGCAGCCCGAAACCTTCGACCAGATCACCATTCCGAAGGATGTGCTCGGCGATCAGGGCCAGTGGCTGCAGGAAGGCATGACGTGCCTCGTGTCGCTGCACGAGGGCAATCCGATCTCGGTGGAACTGCCGCAGCGCGTGACGTTCGAGATCGTCGAAGCCGATCCGGTCGTCAAAGGCCAAACGGCGTCATCTTCTTATAAGCCCGCGAAGCTTTCGAACGGCGCCCGCGTGATGGTGCCGCCGCACATCGGCGCTGGCACTCGCGTCGTCGTCATGACGGAAGACGGTTCGTACGTCGAACGCGCGAAGGATTAGTTTTTGTTTACACCGGGCGCTCCCCTCCGGGGAGCCGGCCGCTCGGCGTGTTTTTTTAAGCCGCGCGTGACGAGAGTTCTTCGGCGCGCTGGGGCGCGACTTCCTCACAAATGACCTTGAACTCGGCCAGATAGTGCTGGCCGAACGACGTCACCATCGCGACGTCGGCAGCGTCGCGGCCGCGCGCGATGACGATGCGGCCGGTGCGCGGAACATTATGGCGCGCGTCGAACGTGACCCAGCGATGGTCGACGTAGGCTTCGAACCAGGCGCTGAAGTCCATCGGAGCCGGATCGGGCGGCACGCCGATATCGCCGAGGTAGCCGTTGACGTATGCCGCGGGAATGTTGAGGCAGCGGCAGAACGCGATGGCGAGATGCGCGAAGTCACGACAGACGCCGGTCCCTTCTTTGTAAGCTTCGAACGCCGTGCGGGTGGAGCGCGCCTGCTGATAGTCGAAGCGAATATGATTGTGTACGAAATCGCAGATCGCTTTCACACGTGCGTAGCCGGGCGGCACGTTGCCGAAGAGTTGCCAAGCGATCTGTGTCAGCTCATCGGTCTCGCAATAGCGGCTGCCGCTGAGGAAGTGCATGGCGTAATTCGGCAGGTCGGCGACGGGAATTTCTCGGGCGCCAAGTGGCGCTTCTTCCTGCTCACCGCTGTCGCGCACCACGGCGCGATAGCTCAGCTTCAGTAAGCCTTTGGGCGCAACGAGGCGCTGAGTGCGGTTGCCGTAAATATCCAGTCCGCGTTCGATAGCGATATCGGGAACGTTGAGTGCATCTTCGTAGATGATATCGCGACGACGGCCGGGGTGGACGTCGAGAAGCAGGAGCAGTGGCGTGGGGGCAGAAACTTCAAGTCCAATATCGTATCCGACATGAATGAGCATAATCGTACGCCCTCGCGACAAACAAGTTTGCCAAAAAACGTCATGCAGCAGTCGAATGTTCCGAAATAAAAGGCTGAGATCTGCACAAATATCCAGCAAAAATGCGCTGTTTGGCGTGTTCAGCCAACAAATCCGGCGCACACGGCCAACTTTAGTTCTGATTTTGCGCCGCGTTTTATTTTGCGTTGAAGATACTCAGCACGCAATCAAATATCCAACCGCAGTACTTTCACGGTCGTTCCGGCATGGAGCGATGGCGCGTCCGCGGGGATTACAACGAGGCAATTGGCGCGCTGGAGAGATTTGACGAGGCCGCTGTCCTGGTTTGTGAACGGCGTGACACGAGCTGGTGACGTCGAAACATCAAGCAAGCCGCGCATATAGTGTTCGCGTGGGCCGTTGGCGGGCACGGGGTCTGTCAGCGCAGCATCGATGGCTTGGAACGGCTTCTCAAGGCCGAGCAGACGACCGATGAGTGGCACGAGAAAAACGCGCGCACAGATCATCGCAGCAACGGGGTTTCCGGGGAGACCGAGGCAGTATTGCAGTTTACCGCCGACGTGACGTGAGCCGAAGAAGAGTGGCTTTCCCGGGCGCATCGCGATTTTGTAGAAGTCGAGCTTAGCGCCTGCGTTCTCAAGTGCCGGTCGAACCAAATCGTGGTCTCCGACGGACGCACCTCCGCTCGTGACCAATACATCGGCATCGCCGGCGGCTGAGATGAATTCTTCAAGCGAAGCAAGTGAATCGCGCGCGATGCCGAGGAAGCGCGCTTTGCCGCCCACCATTTCGACGACGGATGCGAGACCGTATGCGTTTGACCCCGAGATCTGGCCGAGGGCCAAAGGGTTTCCCGGAGTGACCAGTTCATCGCCTGAGGAAAGGATCGCGACAACCGGCTTGCGGACAACAGAGAGTTCACCGTAGCCACAAGACGCCGATATCAAAACATCGCGTGCGGTCAGGAGACGACCGGGTTCGATAAGGCACTCGTCCTTCGCAAAGTCCTGGCCTTTCGGGCGGATGTTGGCGCCGCACTTCGCGGTTTCTAGAACGGTAACGGTCGGGCCTGACGCGGTGGTGTTTTCCTGAATGACGACGGCGTCGGCGTCGTCTGGTACGCGGCCACCGGTAAAAATGCGGACCGCTTCGCCCTTACCAAGAGAACCATCGAAAGGATGGCCTGCACCTGATTCACCGACGAGGTTGAGCGTAGCGGGAACGCTCGCGATATCGTCCGCGCGGACGGCGTAACCGTCCATAGCGGAGGCATCAAAAGGTGGGTTGTCGACTTTTGAAATGACTGGGCTCGCCAGCGTGCGACCGTGGGCACGGAGCAGATCGACCGTCTCGGCGCTGAGCGTCGTGGCGTTTTCAAGGATGCGTTGCAACGCGACGGAAACGGGAAGCAAAGCCATGTGCGTCAGCCGCCTGCCGGGCGGAGACCGGCTTTGTAGGTGCCCGACTTGCCACCCTTTTTTTCTACGAGGCGCACGTCGCTGATGACCATGCCGCGGTCTACGGCTTTCAGCATGTCGTAGAGCGTGAGGCAGGCGACGGAAACAGCCGTCAAGGCTTCCATTTCGACGCCGGTCTGGCCGGATACTTTCACTTCCGACGTGACGCGAATGCCGGTCGGCGCATGCGAGATTTCGAAATCGACGGTCGCCTTCGTGATGGCGAGCGGATGACAGAGAGGGATCAGCTCATGCGTGCGCTTGGCCGCCATGATCCCCGCGATGCGGGCAGCAGCGATGACGTCGCCTTTCTTGGCTGTTCCGGTTTCGACGAGAGCGAGCGTCTCGGGCCGCATCGCGATGAAGCCTTCGGCGACGGCGTGACGTGCGGTGACAGCCTTATCTGATACGTCGACCATGCGGGCGTCGCCCTTGTCGTCGATGTGCGAAAGCTTGCTCATGACACCGGCGCGAGCAGGGTTTTGGTCGCGGCCGTCACGTCGGACTGCCGCATCAGGCTTTCGCCCACCAGGAAGGTATTGACGCCGACCTTTGAAAGACGCGCAAGATCAGCCGGTGTGAAAATACCGCTTTCGCCGACGATGATGCGATCGGCCGGCACTTGCGGCGCCAGATCTTCCGTCGTCTTGAGCGTCACTTCGAACGTTTTGAGATTGCGATTGTTGATGCCGACTAGGCGACAGTCGAGTTTTAGCGCGCGTTCAAGCTCGGCGGCGTTGTGGACCTCGGCGATGGCGTCCATGCCCCAGTCTTTCGCCGCTTCGGCGAGGTCGTGGGCCGTCGCGTCGTCGACTTCGGCGAGGATGATCAGGATGCAGTCGGCGCCCCAGGCGCGGGCTTCGGCGACCTGATAGGTATCGATCATGAAGTCCTTGCGCAGAACGGGAAGCGAGGTTGCTTCGCGCGCCGCCGTCAGGAATTCGGGCGCACCCTGGAACGACGGCCGATCGGTCAGCACTGAGAGGCAAGCCGCACCGCCGGCCTCATAGGCTTTTGCAAGCGCAGGAGGATCGAAGTCGGCGCGGATCAGGCCTTTCGAAGGTGAGGCCTTTTTGACCTCGGCGATGAGCGCCGGTTTCTTTTTCGCATGCTTCGCCGCAATGGCATCGGCAAACGGGCGTACGTGCGGTGCGGAGCGAGCGTATTCGGCAATGACGCGCAGCGGCTTGATGGTCTTCGCGCGCGCGACCTCATCGAGCTTGTATGCGGTGATTTTGTCGAGGATGTCGGCCATGGCTTAGATCCGGTCGTTCGTTACCGCGACGAGGCGGTCGAGCGCTCTAGCCGCGCGACCGCTGTCGATTGAAGCTTCGGCTTTGGCGATGCCGTCCGGCAGCCCATCGGCCTTGTCGGCGACGACGAGCGCGGCGGCGGCATTCAGCACGACGATATCGCGATAGGGGCCGGGCTCGCCCTGCAGCAGCGAATGGATAGCGGCAGCATTTGTGGCCGCATCACCGCCTTTCAGCGCTTCGATAGTGCTGCGCTTCAGGCCCGCGTCTTCCGGCGTCAAGTCGAAGGCGTAGATGTCGCCGTCCTTGAGTTCGGCAACGTGAGTGATGCCGGTCGTCGTCAACTCGTCCATGCCGTCCGCGCCGTGTACGACCCAGGAATGAACGGAGCCGAGCTTGCGCAGCACCTCTGCGATCGGTTCGACGAGTTTGCGGTCGTAGACGCCGAGGATCTGGCGCTTCACTTGCGCCGGATTACACAGCGGTCCGAGCAGATTGAAGATCGTCCGCAGGCCGAGATCGGTGCGGATCGGTGCCCAGGCCTTGAACGAGGGGTGATAGAGCGGCGCCCAGAGAAAGCCGACACCGGCATCGGCAACGGCCCGCGAGACCATGACGGGCGGCACGTCGAGCTTGACGCCGAGGGCTGCCAGAACGTCGGAGGCACCGGAAAGGGATGTCACGGCGCGGTTGCCGTGTTTCGCGACGATCGCCCCCGCGCCGGCCGCAACAAACGTTGCCGCTGTCGAAATGTTATAGGTGCCGCGGCTGTCGCCGCCAGTACCGACGATGTCGATGGCGCCGGGCGGCGCGTCGACCGTCGTCATGCGGCTGCGCATGAACTTGGCAGCGCCGGTGATCTCTTCCGTCGTCTCGCCGCGGACACGGAGGCCCATCAGAAAGGCGCCCATCGCGACAGGAGGGGCGATCCCGGACATCAGCAGGTCGAGGGCCTGTTGCGTGCCTTCGTCACCGAGCGTTTCGCCATCGGCGATGCGGTTCATCAGGCGCTTCAGTTCGCGCGCGGGATTTGTGACGGTGCTGGTTGCTGTCACGGGTCAGGCTGCCTTGCGGCTCTTGGGAGCAAGTCCTGCGAGGTCGAGGAAGTTGGCGAGGAGGGCGTGACCCTGCTCGGAGGCAATGCTCTCGGGATGGAACTGCACGCCGTGCACCGGATGCGACTTGTGCTGCAGGCCCATGATCAAGCCGTCGTCCGTTTCGGCGGTCACCTCAAGGCAGTCCGGAAGTGTCGCCCGGTCGACGATCAGCGAGTGATAGCGCGTGATCTCGAAGCGTTCCGGTAGGCCCTTGAAGATGCCTTTGCCGGTATTGGTGATGGCCGACAGCTTGCCGTGCATCGGGCTTGGCGCACGGACGACGTTGCCGCCATAGGCCTGGCCGATGGCTTGGTGACCGAGGCAGACGCCGAGCAGTGGAATGGTCGCGCCCGCCTTCTTGATGAGGTCGAGGCAGACACCGGCTTCGTTTGGGGTACAGGGACCGGGCGACAGCACGATGGCTTTCGGCTTCTGGGCCAACACCTCTTCGGCGGTAACCTTGTCGTTGCGAATGACGACGCTTTCGGTGCCAAGCTCGCCCAGGTAGTGGACGAGATTGTAGGTAAAGCTATCGTAGTTATCTATCAGGATCAGCATATTGGCCCTTGGTCTGCCGACATCCGACGTGCGCGCTGTCCTTCTAGCAGACCATGACATGCGCGCGACACGGAAAAATATGGATATCAGGACCTTCGTTTCAACGTTTGCAGCGTTCAGGTCTGCGGACGCTTAGGCGCGGTCGCGAGGCGTCAGGAAGGCTTCCAGATGCCCTGAAGCCGGCAGGAGGTCCTGCCAGCTTGTTTGCTCGAACGAGAAAACGGCCAGGGCGCAGGTGGGGAACTTGTCTTCCAGGCGGGAAATGGACTTGGCGTCGCCGGTTCCGGTGAGAAACAGCGCGAGGCCGTGCATGCCTGGGTTGTGGCCGATCATTAGCACCCGTTTGATGCCGGCGGGGACGGCCTTCAGGCGGCTGTAGAGGGTTTCTTGGCTGGTGAGATACAACTGATCGTCAAACGTCACTTCGGCGTCTTTAACGCTGGGGGTAATGAGCGCCAGCGTCTCGCGGGTCCGTTTTGCGGACGAGCAGAGAATAAGCTCGGGAGCGAAATTCAGCTCTTTAAGGGCCGCGCCCATCAACGGAGCCGCCATCCGTCCGCGATCGTTCAGAGGCCGATCGAAATCGTCGATGTCGGTGGCGTCCCAGCTCGATTTGGCATGGCGCAGAAGGGCGAGTGACAGCATTTCGGCCTTGGGCTGGCGTTGTGCGACGAGCGAACCTTATAGCAGGTCGCTCGTGCCGTTAAGCGATAGGCCATAGATTCGCGCCGTCGTCATGACAAGGTCCATCAGCAATGGATTACCTTCTGGCGCCGCTTTTCTGGATCCTGGGTCTCATCGCCAGCATCGTCTGGTGGGTGATCGTACAAGTTTTATGGATCGTGCTGTGGCTGCTGCTGCCGCTGGCGGTCGTCGCATTCATCGGTTTGCGCGTGGCCGAGCGCGTGCTCGGGCAGGAGAAGGTGCGGGGCTGGGTCAAGACCCGGACGCAGCGCTACGGCTCGGCAGCTTCGAAGCGGATGCAGCGTTGGATTTTCGCGCTCGGGGTGCTGCCGATCCGCGTGCTGTTCTGGTTTCCGATCTATGCACTCTGGCACAGCATCGTCAGCCTGCTGTGGCGGCCGAAGTGGTCGCCGTGGCAGCGGGCCTGGGCCAAGCGTTGGAAGGCAGATGCAAAGCCGCGCGGGGCGGGTAAATCAGCGACCTGAATACGGCACGTTCGATGCGCGCGATGCGAAGCGCACGGCTTCTTCGGCGGCGCGAACAACAGCCATGGCCTTATTGATGCATTCCTGTTGCTCGTTCTCGGGCACGCTATCGTGCACGATGCCGGCGCCGGACTGCACGTGGATCATGCCGTCCTTCAGAATGGCCGTCCGCAAGACGATGCAGGTATCCATTTCGCCGTTGGCGGAGAAATAGCCGACGCAGCCCGCATAAGGTCCGCGCTTGCCCTTCTCGAGTTCCGCGATGATTTCCATGGCGCGGACTTTCGGCGCGCCCGACACGGTGCCGGCCGGAAAACCCGCCATCAGCGCGTCGATGGCGTCGTAGTTTTTTTCGTCGAGCTTGCCGATGACGTTCGAGACGATGTGCATCACGTGGCTGTAGCGCTCGATGATGAACTTGTCGGTGACGGTGACGGTGCCTGGCTCGGAGACGCGGCCGACATCGTTGCGACCGAGATCAAGCAGCATCAAATGCTCGGACCGCTCTTTCGGATCGGCAAGCAACGCGGATGCGAGAGCTTTGTCTTCGGCATCGGTGGCGCCGCGGCGGGCCGTGCCGGCAATGGGGCGGATGGTGACGACGCCGTCGCGGGCACGAACGAGAATTTCGGGCGACGAGCCGACGAGCTGCATGTCGCCGAAATCAAGATGAAAAAGGAACGGCGACGGGTTGAGGCGGCGAAGCGCGCGATAGAGCGCGAACGATGGCAGATCGAACGGTGCGGAGAAGCGCTGCGAGAGGACGACCTGAAAGATGTCGCCCGCCTTGATGTATTCCTTCGCCTTCGCGACCATCGCCATATATTCGGCGGGTGCGGTGTTCGATTGCGGCTCTTGCAGCGCGGCGCTTGGGGACATCGTTGATGTCGAATGCGGGAGGGGCGCTTCGAGACGATCGATCGCGGCGGTGATGCGTTTCAGTGCCGTCGCATAAGCGTCTTCCGCTGGGACGTCGGGATGCGGCCGGACGGGTGAAACCAGGATCATCTCATCTTTGACGTTGTCGAAGATCAGCATCAACGTCGGGCGGATGAGTATCGCGTCGGGCACGCCGAGCGTGTCGGGCAGCATTTCCGGCAGGTTCTCGATCAGCCGGACGGTA
This sequence comes from Hyphomicrobium sp. MC1, assembly GCF_000253295.1. Classification (NCBI taxonomy): domain Bacteria; kingdom Pseudomonadati; phylum Pseudomonadota; class Alphaproteobacteria; order Hyphomicrobiales; family Hyphomicrobiaceae; genus Hyphomicrobium; species Hyphomicrobium sp. MC1. The sequence goes on from NC_015717.1 coordinate 1,510,499, forward strand.
TCGTAGCCCATGTAGCCGAAAATACCGGCGGCCATTGGCGGCAGCGCTTCCGGCAACGTGATGGCGCTTTCCTGCAGCAGGTTGCGCAGCGATTGCAGCGTCGGACGATCGTCGCGCTGGAAGGCATCAGGGTTGGCTTCGGGCGAGCGATTGATTTCGGCGGTGTCGCCGTTCGCTTTCCAGATCAGGTCTGGGGCCAAACCGATGACGGAATAGCGGCCGCGCGCCGAGCCGCCCTCGATCGATTCCAGCAGGAAGCTCATCGCGCGATGCTCGGCGAGCTTCAAGTAAGCTGAAACGGGTGTTTCGAGGTCGGCGATGAGGCGCGTCCAGACGACCTGGGGTTTGCCCTCATCGTAGATGCGCGCGAACGCATCTGCGGGCGGACAGATTTCCGTTGCGGGTAGGGCCGAAAGGACGCTCACGTCATTCTCACTCGTCGCTGACGCCAATTGCCGACTTCAACTCAGCCTCGTTGACGGAGGCGCCGAGCTGTTTTTTCAACGTTTCGGTGTATTCCGTCAGCGTCTGGTTCGCGAGTTCCCGATCGAGCTGTTTGTTCAGCTCATCGGTTTCCGTCAGCGACGCCGGGGGCGCTGGAATGACCTCGGTGACCTTGAAGACGACTTGGGTCGTGTTGTCCGGCGACGGACCATAGCTCGCCTTGCCTTGCGGCAGAGCGAACGCTTGCGTGACGACGCCTTGAGATACGCTCGGCGGAATGGTCTTGCGTGTGAGCGGATCTGTCTTTTCGACCTTGTTCTTGGCTTCCTCCTCGATCGCTGTCATCGGTTCACCGCCGTTGACACGATCTGCAAGCTTTTTGGCGAGTTCGTCGATGAGGCGGTGGCGTTCGGCCGTGATGAAATCGGTTTTGACCTGATCCTTCACGGCGTCGAAAGTCTTTTGCTTCGGTGCATCGGTCGAAAGCACGTTGACCCACGCAAAGCCGTCGTCGCCAAGCTCGATGCCGGCGTCGTCGTTGCTGCTGTCGGGAGCGAAGGCGCGTGAGACGATCTTGCGAAGGTTCGGCGTCTCCATCACGGGCTTGCCGTCAGGCCCCAGCCCGGTGGCATCCGTCGCGGGAATTTCCTTGAACGGCAGCTTCATGCTGTCGGCGATCTCTTTCAGAGATTTGCCGGCGATGCGATTGTCTTCGATCTCGTCGTGCTTGTCCTGCAACTCGGCCTTGGCCTTTTCGGTGGCGAGCTTGTCGCGCACCTGATCCTTGACGTCGGCGAGGGTGCGGGTCACCCCCGGCACGATCTGGGTGACGCGCAGGATGACCGTCGCAAAGCGGCCTTCGACGACGTCGGAATACTTGTCCTTTTCGAGCGAGAAAGCGACGTCGGCGACCTTTGGGTCGATCAGAGACTTTTTCGCGACGAGACCGAGATCGACGTCGGTGTCCTTGGCGCCGGTTTCCTTGGCGATGTCGCCGAACGTCTTCGTGCCGTCTCGAAGGGCTTTCAACGCCGCTTCGGCTGTCGCTTTGTCTTTGAATGAGATCTGCTGGATGCGGCGCTCTTCGGGCGTATCGTAGGTCGCTTTGGACGCTTCATAAGCCTTGGCGATATCTTCGTCGGTGATATTGATCTGCTTCTTCAACGCGTCGACGTCGAGGGTGAGCACCTGGATCTTGCGATACTCAGGCGTCATGTATTTCGACTTGTCCTTGTCGTAGAGTTCCTTGAGCTTGGCTTCCGTCGGGTCGGCAACGGTCACGGCCTCGGGATCGATCTTGACCCATTCGATGACGCGCTTTTCCTGGTTGTAGGCGTGCATCAGATCGAACAGCGGTTTGGGAACCGTCTGAGCTTCGACCATGGAACGGATGATGGCCGCGCGCAGCTCGTCCTTGCGGCGCAGGGAGAGGAAGCCCTGTTCGCTCATGCCGATTTGCTGCAGCAGCGATTCGAAATTCTGTCGCGAGAATTTGCCGTCGGTCTGGAAGTCGGGATCGGACTGGATGCCTTCGACGAGCGTTTTATCCGACATCGCAAGGCCGAGCTGTTTGGCGTGCGCCTCAACGGCCGCTCCGGCAATGAGCTGCGCCAGCACGCGGCGGTCGAGACCGAACGCATGGCCTTGCTCGGCCGTGATGCGGCGCCCGGCCTGCTGCGAGAACCGGTCGAGTTCGTTCTGGAAGGTGCGACGGAATTCTTCGTCCGAAATTTCGGTGCCGCCGACCTTGGCGACGAAGCCCCGGCCCCAGCCGTTGAACACGTCATGGACGCCCCAGATGCCGAAGCTCATGACGAGCAATCCGAACAGCAGCTTGGCGACCCGGGTTTGGGCGCCGCGTCTGAGAGCTTCGAGCATGGGTAATGACGTCCCGTTGATGGAAGCGTGACGCAGCCGCGCGGAACGGCGTAGGGTCAGCAGGCTTCGAATGGCAGTTTCCGCGCGGGGCGCGGGTTGGATGGGCGTGATATGAAGCCCAGGCCGTTTCGGATTGCAAGGGTGCCTCTGATGAGGTTACGGAGTGTTCACTGGGGTGAGCCTCTAAAGAGGGCATGTTAGCGTCCGCAAAACGAGGAACGGCATGGGGAAAACTGGGCGCGGAATTCGGCCTCTGGTTGCGGGAAACTGGAAAATGAACGGCCTGAAGGCGAGCCTCAGTGAGGCGATGGCCGTGCGGGAGGCCCTTCAAGGGCCGCTCGCGTCGCTCCCTGCCGAGGTGATGATCGCCCCACCCGCGACGCTGATTGCCGGGTTTGCGGCGGCGCTGGGGAGCGGCCCGGTGCTGCTCGCCGGGCAGGACTGTCACCCGAAGCCGTCAGGCGCCCATACGGGCGATATCGCCGCCGAAATGCTGAGAGATGCGGGGGCCTCGGCCGTCATCGTTGGGCATTCCGAACGGCGAACCGATCACCGCGAGACGAGTGCAGACGTCAGGGCGAAAGCCGAAGCCGCCCACCGCGCAGGGCTCGTTGCTATCGTTTGTATCGGGGAGACGCATGCGGAGCGACTCGCTGGTTCGACGCTCGCCGTTGTGTGTGGGCAACTCGAGGAATCGATGCCGGAATCGTCCACCGCGGCGAATACGGTCGTCGCCTATGAGCCGGTCTGGGCCATCGGGACCGGGCTGACGCCATCTCCGGACGACGTGAAAGACGTTCATGGAGCGATTCGCGCGCGCCTGGTCGCACAGTTCGGTGCGGAAGGCGAGGTGATGCGCATTCTCTACGGCGGGTCGGTCAAACCCGACAACGCGGCGACGCTGATGGCGGTGGAAAACGTCGATGGCGCGCTCGTCGGTGGCGCCAGCCTTAAGGCGAGCGATTTTCTCGCCATAGTTCGGGCATATGAGAACGTCTGATGCACTTTATTCGCCGAACCATTCTCGTTGCCGTGCTGGTCCTTGCGCCGAGTGCCGCTTGGGCCACGAAGCCGAAGCTCGATCCGGAAACCTGCAACTCTTTGAGGCTTGAGCAGATCAAGTTTCGGCAGTCGGGCATCCTTAACGACATGAGCAAGGGCGCAGCCTGGGGTAAAGCCAACCTGTCGCCGGAACGGTTGCGCGAGATCCAGCACTATCTGGAGCTCGACGAGCAGGTTCAGTTCGGCTGCCGTGATGCGAAGGTAACCGCCGAGGCGAAGCGCGCCAGCGAGGCCGCGGCCCGGATCGAAATCAATTCCGACGCCGATCCGACGGCGCCGGTTGCCAAGGACCCGCCGAAGCCTGGGGCGGCAGGGGCGGACGGCAAGGACACGGCCCCTAAGAAGGCGGCCAAAAAGACCGTTCACAAAAGCAAACCGACGAAATCGTCAAAGGCGAAGAAGGCTGGCGACAAAGAGTCGAATGCCGGCTCGAGCAAGGGGGCGAATGCAAGCTCCTCTGTCGCGGAGGGTGAGGTTTTGCCCTGGGCATCACCTTGAATTGATAAGATATATGACCGATATCCCGTAGCTGCGTCCGAACGGCTTTTCGGCGCGGATTTGAGGACTGGCCGATTGGGCGAGGGTGGTGTATAGCCCGTCGCTCATCGGGTCTCGACCCGAACATTTCTGGAACCGGATTTCATGGCTACCGTACTCCTCGTCATTCATTTGATGATCGCCGCGACGCTTGTCGGCGTGGTGTTGCTGCAGAAATCGGAGGGCGGTGCCCTCGGAATCGGCGGTGGCGGCGGTGGCGGCTTCCTGACGGGGCGGGGCACCGCCAATCTTCTGACGCGGACCACGGCAGGCCTTGCGGCAGCCTTCTTCACGACCAGCATCCTATTGACGTTGCTCGCTAATCATTCGTCGCCGCGCGGATCGGTGTTCGATTCGGTTCCCGGTGCGACGGCACCTGCGAACGGCTCGGCGCCTGCTGCCGGCAAGACCGAGCCGGGCCGCGGCGGTATTCTGGACAAGCTCGAACAGCCGCACGGGCCGCTCGTTCCGCAAAACCAGTAGTTCGGTTTCTGCACGTTTTATGTGCGTGACTTGAGCCTATAGATCGCGAGGGTCTGGACCCTCGCAGTGTTCCCTGCGAATGTGCGCCGGTGTGGGGGACTTGATCATGGTAGATATAAGCATGGGCAGGCTTTCGGCTGTGCTGCGCGCTGCGCGGCTTTTTCCAGCTCTTGCGGTCGCGTCCGGCGTCATCGCGGCTCTCAGTCTTGGGGGATGCGGCTCGAGCTTGAGCGATCTCACTACAGCGTCGGTGACCAATTATGAGGCTGCGAACCTTTTTGCGCCGGCCGGATACAGCATCTCGCAGAATTCCGATGGCAGTCTCCATGTCACCGCTGCCGGTTCGCCGAGCACGCCCGCTGACCGCCTGAATAAGATCGCGATGGCGGCGGCGGCCGATTACGGGGACCAGCAGCACCAGAAAACGTTTACCGCGACGCCGCCGCAGACGACGTTCAAGTGCGGAAAAACAAAAACGACTGACAAAGGCAAGGTTATCGACATCAAGCCGATCGACCTCCGGGTCGTTTCGATCGACGTGACCTACGGACGGGATGGGATTGCGCCCGCGGCTCGGAACTCGAAAGAGACGGCGGCGCAGCTCAAGTCCGAGCTGGCGTCCGAGACCGTTCCTCCCGACGTCCAGGCGGCCGCGACACAAGAGGTCGCCCAGCAGTGCGGACGGAGTTAGAGTGGCCCGTTTGTTTCACTTCTGAGCGTTGCGACCTTTTCTATTGGTGAAGGTGCAAAAAAACCGCTTCCGAATCCGGGGGCGGGTGTGCCACAACCAAGGCCCATGCAGCGGTATATCTTCATCACCGGCGGCGTGGTCTCCTCTCTCGGCAAAGGCCTAGCGTCCGCCGCTCTCGGCGCGCTTCTTCAGGCGCGTGGCTATTCGGTTCGGCTCAAGAAACTTGATCCCTATCTGAATGTCGATCCAGGGACCATGAGCCCCTATCAGCACGGCGAAGTGTTCGTCACGGACGATGGTGCCGAGACGGACCTCGACCTTGGTCATTACGAACGTTTCACCGGCGTGCCGGCGAAGCGGTCGGACAATGTCACGACCGGTCGGATCTATCAGGACATTCTCGCGAAAGAGCGGCGCGGCGATTATCTCGGCGGCACCGTGCAGGTCATTCCGCACGTCACCGATGCGATCAAGAATTTCGTGCTGTCGGGGAACGAGGACGTCGACTTCGTCCTAACGGAGATCGGCGGCACGGTCGGTGACATCGAAGGACTGCCGTTCTTCGAAGCCATCCGCCAGCTCGGTAACGAGCTGCCGCGCGGCGCGTCCGTCTTCATCCATCTGACGCTGATGCCGTACATCCCGTCGGCGGGCGAGCTGAAAACCAAGCCGACGCAGCACTCGGTCAAAGAATTGCGCTCGATCGGCATTCAGCCCGACATTCTGCTTTGCCGTTCGGACCGCGATATTCCGGTCGGTGAGAGGAAGAAGATCGCGCTGTTCTGTAACGTCCGGCCCGAGGCGGTCATTCAGGCGCTCGACGTCGCGTCGATTTACGACGTGCCGCTAGCGTATCACCGTGAGGGCCTCGACCGCGAGGTGCTGCACGCGTTCGGCATCACCGGCGCGCCGAAACCTGATCTGGCGCGCTGGGAAACGATCTCCCGCGGCGTCGCCCAGCCCGAAGGCCAAGTGACGATTGCCATCGTCGGCAAGTACACCGGCCTCAAGGACGCGTACAAATCGTTGAACGAAGCGCTGGTGCACGGCGGCATCGCCAATCGCGTCAAGGTCAGGCTCGAATGGATCGAAAGCGAAATCTTCGAGAGTGAAGATCCCGCACCTTATCTCGAAGGCGTCCACGGCATTCTGGTGCCGGGCGGCTTCGGCGAGCGCGGCTCGGAAGGCAAGATCTTAGCGGCGAAGTTCGCGCGCGAGCGGCGTGTCCCGTATTTCGGCATCTGCTTCGGTATGCAGATGGCGTGCATCGAGGCGGCTCGTAATCTCGCGGGCATCAAGGATGCAAGCTCGACGGAATTCGGCGAAACCAAAGAGCCGGTCGTCGCGATGATGACGGAATGGATGCGCGGCAACGAGCTTGAGCAGCGCCGTCAGGGCGGCGAGCTCGGCGGCACGATGCGGCTCGGCGCGTACGAGGCGTTGCTTGCTGAAGGCAGCAAGATCGCGAGCATTTACAAGTCGAACGATATCTCGGAACGGCATCGCCACCGCTACGAAGTCAATATGCGGTATCGCGCCGATCTGGAGAAGGCGGGCTTGCGCGTCGCCGGAACGTCGCCGGATGGATTGCTGCCGGAGACGGTCGAATACCCGGACCATCCGTGGTTCATCGGCGTGCAGTATCACCCGGAGCTGAAGTCGCGGCCGTTTGAACCGCATCCGCTCTTTGCAAGCTTCATCAGTGCGGCGGTGGTGCAGAGCCGGTTGGTATAAAACATATCGAATTTCTTGTGAATCAAATGCCACCTCTAAGGTCGGTATATAGGCTGAGGATCTCTTCGGCGGCGCGGTCAGCGTCAGGGGATTTCATTCTTATTTTTACTGGCTCTGTTCTAGAGTGAAATGCGTGACGCTCGAGATTGCTCATCAAGGACTGAAATTTTTCGCGTAAGCTCTCAGGCATGTCGTTATTGGATTGAAGAATTAGCAGGTGGGTGAACGCATGTCCGAGACGCTGATCCATTGGACCATCGCCCACTAGAGAGTAAAGGGCTTCCCACAATTTCTTCCGGCTGTAGCTATATTGCGAGCCAGCCTCCAGTCCACCATCTACTCGATCCTGGATGACGTTAGAAATGAAATTGGTAAGCGTGCGGCGTTCCGCGGCTGCCAAATCCTCTAAGCGCTTTCGTAATTTCGGCTCAAGCCTTAGCGGAAAAGGTGTTGGACGAGTGTCGGATTTTGACTTGGTAGCCATGAACGATGTGTCCTCTAAATGGATATCTTTGTGATCCTTTTGGACTCCATTGGCTATCTATGCATCTCCGCCGGAATGTTGTCAAGGTTATTGAAAGCCGCCGCCAATGCTCGTGCGCCAGGCAATTGCGCTTCGCTTTCCATTTTGGCGTCAGTTGCCGCTAAGAGCTTCGCGACCGTGTTGTTGCGGATGGCGACGGGGTTTCGCTCGTAGCCGCCCTGCTGGAAGAAGTTCGATGTTGGAACTTTCTTGCGCAGCGCGTCCGACATCGTGACCATGTCGAAGCCGTTGCCGTCGCCGGTCAGGTTCATCATTTCAAGCTCGGCGGCGGTGAGCGGCGCCGTATAACCCTTCCGTTTCGCGTAGTTGACCGACGTTAAAAGTTTATGGACCTGCAGCAGCGGTCCGACATCGACATCGAGAATGAGCGCGTGGATGGCCAGCCCCTTCGACGTGCGCGCAAGGCGGGCGTGGGCGGACCAGCGATCCGGTACGCTGCGGCTGAAGGCGATCATGCGTTTGAGGGTTGTGATCTTGTCCTCGATCATGGCCTGGCGCGGGCCGTTGGCGTCTCGCGCTTTTGCACGCAACGCCGCGAGGATCTTGTCGCCCGCCTCCGCAAGCAGTTCGATGCTGTTGGTCGTGAGCAGCTGGTTGTAGCCGAGGGCGGTCGTGATAGCACGCGCGCCGGGGCGATCGTATTCGAGTCCTGCCTGCACGGCGTAGCCGCCGTTGCCGCCGGATTCGAAGGCGTATACTTTCACGCACTGCTCTGGCGTTAGGCCTGCCGCAAGCGCTGCGTGCGCGTAGGCGCGGCGGTAAGCATCGTCTGTTGATGGTTGGTCCGGCGTAAAGCCAAAGTATGCCTGCGCTTGTTCCAGGAAGTCGGCGGCGACGGGGACATATTCGCCTTCGGCGCGCGGGCTTTCAGGATTGATGGGCTTCGGCGGCCCGGTATAGTGCGGCGGCTGTTCGAGCACGTAATCGGCGGCAGTTGGTTGCTCGCCATTTCGCTGTTTGGCGATGCGCCGCTTCCGTTTGCTTTCGACGACCGTCCAGTAGGGATCGGCCAACTCGTCATAAGCCGCACGCGCTGCTTTGTAGATTGCCAGCTTCTGCCGGTAATCGGCCATCTGCTGCGTGAGGTCGTCGGCGTGCGCGTTAAAGGGCACAGGGGAGAGCGCGACGAAAGCAACCGCAGCGCTCACGCTCGCGAATGCATTTCGAATTTTGGTCCGCAAGCTGCCCATCGTTCGCACCGTATGTGGATTTGCGCCGTTCATGCCCTCGTGCCGCTGCAATCGCGTGCCCTTCTTTTCCAAGCGGGACATGCCCTTTTCTTATGTTCAGAGTGGATCAATCCCAGGGGGTTTTTATGTTCAGTCGCGAGTCACGAGCAGATACGCGTGCGGAAACGGCACGGCAAACGGCGACACCAGCGGCCCCGCCGCGATTTTCCGGACCGATGGGAATCGTGTCGAATAATCCGAGTCCAGGCTATTCATCCGTGTCCCCTGACCGGCCGACATCTATACTTGGGCCGGATATTTCGATCTTCGGGCAGCAGCTTATCTTAAAGACCAAAGGCTCGCTGCTGATTCAGGGCCACATCGAGGGCGACGTTCACGGTGAGTCTGTGACGGTTGATAATGGCGCACACGTCAAAGGTGTCATCACTGCGCGCACGATTGCCATTCAGGGCGGCGTCAAAGGCGAACTAAAAGGCTCGAACGTCATTCTGCATGAGCATTCGGTGGTGGAAGCCAGCATTGTGCAGGAAAAGCTGACGATCGCCGAGGGTGCGCACTTCGAAGGTAGCGTCAAGAAAGCGAAGGACGCCAGCGAAGTCACGCCCGATCTTTCGTAATCGCGCGTTGCCTTGCGAAACAAAAATCCCGGCGCATCGGCGCCGGGATCGCATGTCGTACAATCGGTTTTCTCAGACGCGCGTTATGGCGTCGTTGCCGGAGCGGCTGGCGCAGCCGGAGCGGTGGCGGCAGGTGTCTCGGTCGTGACCGTCGTCACGTCGAGCGTCAGGATGCCGGTGTAGAGCAGGCCGCCGAAAACGATGGCGAATATGATTGCCGTCGCGAGAGCGTTCAGCACGCGGTTCGAGAACGAAACCAAGTTCCCCACGAGATCGAGGATGAATACGATCACTGCGCCGAGCAGAACGGGTTCCAGCCAAGGATATTTTTCGAACATCTTCGTAGTCCTCACCTATTTATTTTTGCCGCCTCCCGAGTCGCGGCTTGCCGTGCAGCCTTACCATGTCTGATGCGCCGTCGAGGCGACAACGGGTTTTAATGGCATTGTGAGGGGTCCGCCTGACGCTCCAGGAGCACACCTGACTGTCTCCCTGTGGTTATCGGCGACGCGTTCAAACAACCTCAAATAAGTCCGTTTGCAGGTCAGGGTTGTTGCAAAATCGCATTGCAGCGGTGACGCGAAATCGATTGCAGATTCAAAAGCTCAGCGAATGAAATGATATAACGCATCACCATTTCGTGATCACGAAAAGTTTGAGCGGCGTTAGCGAAAAGAGATTGGAATTTTGGCAGTTATCTAACTATGTGAGTTCGCAACAGGAACAAACCTGTCGGAATACGTGGAGGACACACCATGAAGACCTGGACGAAGCCGGAAGTTCGCGAGCAGGAAGTTGGTCTGGAAGTTACGTCGTACCTTCCGGCTGAGATCGACCTGATCTAACGAATTCGAACCTTTTGGTTCCTAAAACGGCGGCCTTGGGTCGCCGTTTTTGTTTTGGGGAACTCGGTGTCGGGGGTCGCGGACGGCCGTGTCGGCGGCTATAACCCTCGCCATGACACAGCATGAGACCCTAAAGCCTGCTCGCGAGGTGCGCGTCAAAGATGTCCGCTTTGCGAATGATGCGCCGATTGCGGTGCTCGCCGGGCCTTGCCAGATGGAGAGCCGGGCGCACGCGCTGGAGATGGCGGCGGCGCTAAGCGAAATCTCAAAGACGCTCGGAATCGGCCTCGTCTACAAATCGTCCTTCGACAAGGCCAATCGGACATCGCTGACGGGGCGGCGCGGCATCGGGCTTGAGGCTGCGTTGCCGGTCTTCGCTGAAATCCGCGAGACGTTCGGGCTGCCCGTCGTGACCGACGTGCATGAAGTTGGGCAATGCGCGGCTGTTGCCGAGGTGGTCGACGTCCTGCAGATCCCGGCATTCCTGTGCCGGCAGACGGACCTGCTCATCGCGGCAGCTAAGACCGGGCGTGTCGTCAAGATCAAGAAAGGGCAATTTCTCGCGCCCTGGGACATGAAGAATGTCGTCGCCAAGGTAACGGGCTCGGGCAATCCGAATGTTTTGGTGACGGAGCGCGGGTCGAGCTTCGGCTACAATACGCTCGTCGTCGATATGCGGGCACTGCCGCAAATGGCGGAAACCGGTGCTCCGGTCATTTTCGATGCGACCCATGCCGTGCAGCAGCCGGGCGGGCAGGGGACGTCGTCGGGCGGAGATCGGCGGTTCGTGCCGGTGCTGGCGCGGGCTGCGGTGGCCGCGGGCGTTGCGGGGTTATTTATCGAGACGCACCAGGATCCGGATAAGGCGCCGTCCGACGGCCCGAACATGGTTGCGCTCAAAGACTTCGGTGCGCTCATTGCCGAACTGCAGGCGATCGACAACATCGTCAAAGCACAAAAGGCCGCGAGCCAGACCTGAAGCTCGCGCCCTTCTGTACGTGCCTAGCTCTTTTGGTTCCGCTCCAGCCGGTTCGGAGCACGACCAAAAGGCTTCGTGTGGTCTTGTCGTGTATCGAGTGACTTCCGTCCGTGCGCCCGGACGGCATGCTTTCTATGCGGGTCGTGACTTCAAGAGTGCTTCAAAGTCGTAGTGGCCTTGGGCATTTCCCTCTTGCCGCCGTTTCCGCACGAGCCGTCGCGATCGGCTTTTGCATCCGCATCGGCGAGAGTATTCGTTTTTCAGGCTTTGGCGGACCAGAGCTCAGTAGCCAACGCATTGACTTGAGCGGGGCTCGTGAGAGCGCCGAACTGTCCGTCCTTCGTGACCATGATGCCGGCAACGCAGGCATGCTGGGCGCAGGAAGACAGCGACGTTCGTCCGACGTTGATGGCGGCGATCGCCATCGACGTCATGAGCAGGCTCATCGTCGAAATGCAGGAGACGTAGGCAAGGGCACGCGAGACAAGTTCTTGGTGCATGGTCAACCTCACAACGCGAGACTAGGGATGACGACACGTTTCACTTGCGGTGTTGGCTTCGGGGCCGGAACAGAACCGGCGGCGAGAGCCGATGTGTTGACAGTGCATCAACCTTGGTTAAGGACGCGTTAAGGCTAACGAAGCGTGAATAAAAAAATCGGGCGGCGCGTCACCCGCCGCGCCACCCGAATAGAGCCGTTGATGGTTGAAAACGAGCGCCCTAGCTTTTCATCTCGGCGCGAATGGCACGAGCGAGGGCGCCGGCGCGTTCGTCAATCAGCTGGGGAATTTCACACGCAATCGGGATGTTCGCCTGCTTCTCCTGGAAGGTGCGAATTTCCCATTTGTATTTTTCCTGCTTGTTCGAAAGCTTTGAAATTTCGCCGGCGGGTCCGCTCGACTCGTCGGTTATGCCCATTTCGTTTTCCGGCGGAAGCTGCAGCCCTTCGGCCTCAATTTCTTTTGCGCGCTCCATCTGGCGTTTATGGAAGCGCTCGATACCCGACATCACGACCTTGCGGTTTTCGTTGGTGCGGGTCAGGACGGCCGAGAAGAGTTCCGTCAGCTTTGCGTCGCGCTGATCAGCGGGAATGCTGGCGGCATACTTTTTGATCGCGGCTTCGGCGTCTTCTTCCTTGATGCGACGCGAGATCAGATACTGCGAAAGCGTGCGGATTTTTTCGTCGTTCCGCCAGCTCTTCGTGTCTGTGATTTCGGGACCATCCCAGATCGTGGCCGCCGACAGCATCGGCACCTTGCGGTAAACGCACGGCCACTCATTCTTGTCCGGTTCATCGGCGAATGCGGGCGATACGGCGGACCATGTCAGCGGTGCCAGCATAACGAATGCGGTTCCCAGGGCGGCGCGACGGAGAAAGTTCATTTTCATTGTCAATCAAACCTCAGGCTGCTCCTCCAGGGCCGCCGCGCCGAGCGATCAACCCTTTCGAGGGATTATAGGCAAATACCGCCGCGGCAAGGAAAACGATCGTGCAGCCGACGACGATGGCAAGGGACACGGTATCGACCTGTCCATATAGCCCAAAGCGGATGAGTTCTACTGCATACGTGAACGGATTGAGGCGGCAGATCTCGAAAAGCGCAGGGCTCGCTTCGCGGATGCGCCACAGCGGGTAGAGCGCGGACGACGCAAAGAACATCGGAAAGATCACGAAATTCATGACGCCCGCAAAATTCTCAAGTTGCTTGATGACCGACGACATCAGGAGGGCCAGGGAGCCCAGCATTAAACCCGCCAGCACGATTGCGGGAATTACAGTTATGTAACCTGCAAACGGCTGGATGAAGTCGGGCAACGAGAAGAGTGAGGTCGTAACGGGATCGGACATGGTCGGGATCACACCGCCTGCCCAGGTCGGCGGATCGTAGAACGTAAAGAGCTTCACATCGGTGATGGGCGGTGGCTCGATGCCCCAGAACCATGCAACCAGCATGAACGCGTAGGCTTGCAGCAGAGCAACACACACGCCGCCGAGCAGCTTCGAAAGCAACAGGAACGAGCGCGGAAACGGACTGACGAGCAATGTCCGCATCGTACCCGTCTCGCGGTCATAGACCATCGATAGCGACGACTGCATGGCATTGAAAAGGAGGATCATCGCGATCAGGCCAGGTGCGATGAACTCTTCATAGAGGACATAGGTCTGGTAGGGCGGGATGATCGAAATGCCGAGCGTCTGGCGGAAGCCAGCGGCAAAGATGAAAAGCCAGATCAACGGTCGAACAAGGGCGGACAGGAACCGTTCGCGCTGATGCAGATAGCGAAGAATCTCGCGCCAGACGATGCCCTTGAAGCAGGCGAAATAACCCGCGATGCCAAGACGGCGGCGCGCGTCGTCCTCGCTGCCGTGATACATGGCGGAAATGTTATCGGGACTCGTGGTCGCCGCTTGCGATGACATCAGGCGGCCTCTTCGATCGTTGTTTTGGTTCCCGTCACCGTGCGAAACGCTTCGCGGACGCTGGACGTTCCCGTCAGCGTCAGGAGCTGCGGTACCGGGCCGTTATAGAGAATGACGCCCTTGTGCAGAATGACGACCTGATCGGTGCGCAAGACTTCGTCCATCAGGTGGGTCGCCCATAAAACGCCGAGCTTTTCCTTGGCGACGAGATCGCGGACGATCTTCAGGACGCTTTCGCGCGAGCCGAGGTCGAGGCCAACGGTTGCCTCATCGAGCAACAGCAGATCGGGACGGTGCATCATCGAGCGCGCAATCTCGACGCGACGGACCTGACCGCCGGACAGCGCGCGGACTTTTTCGTTGGCGCGATCCGCCAGTCCGACGAGCTCCAGCGCTTGTTGCGCGCGCCGTGTCGCCTCGCGGCCAGCGAAGCCATGCAGGGCGGCATGGTACTTCATGTTCTGCATCAGCGTCAGATCGACGTCGAGCGTGCGGCTCTGGAAGACGACGCCGAGGCGTTGCAGCGCCTGCGACGCCCGTCTGCGGACGTCGAACCCGCGAATGAAGATTTCGCCGGTGACGTTGTCATAGAGGCGCGTGATCAACGAGAACAGCGTCGATTTTCCTGCACCGTTGAGGCCCAACAGCACGACGAACGCGCCTTGCTCGACAGTGAGCGAGACGCGATCGAGAACCTTCCGGTCACCGAAACTGTGGCTCACGCCGTTGACGACGAGGGCCGGCGTTTGCTCGGCTTCGGCCGTGACAGTCGATGCCATAATTGTATTCAGTCCTTTTCGTTCGTTACTTCGGCGAGACCACGACGCCCCAGGGATAGCGACCGACCTTGATCGATTTGATCGCCTTCAAGTTGGCAACGTCGATGGCGGTCACATCGTTCGAAGCGCCGTTGGTCGTGAATAAAAGCTTGCCATCGGGGGTGAAGTACATCTGCCAGACGCGCTGGCCAACCAGAATATACTTCAAAACTTTGAACGTCTTCGTGTCGATGACGGCCACGCGGTTGGCTGGGCCGAGCGCGACGAAGGCGATCTTGTCATCCTTGGTGATGCGGATGCCAACCGGCTGGATCGCTTCCTGCTCGATGCCCGGGATAGAGAAGTTGATCTTGGCGATGATCTTGCGATCAGCCGGATTGATTACCGCCACCGTGCCGCCGACCTCAGATGACACCCACAGCTGGGTCTGGGCCGAATTGAACATTGCGACGCGCGGGCGGCTATCGACGAGGACGTTGTCGAACAGCTTGTGCGTGGTGGTGTCGATGAAGTGGGCCATGTTCGTCGTTTCAGACGTATTGACCAGCACTTTGCCATCCGGGCTCATGCCCATGCCCTCGGGTTCGACGCCGACGGGAATTTCGGTGATGACCTTCGAGGTTTGGATGTCGACGACAGTTACGAGGTTGTCGTCCTCATTGGCGATGTAAAGGCGACGCCCGTCGGGGTGCAGCGTGAGCAATTCCGGATCGGGTCCCGACGGAAGAGATTTTATGTATTGGAGCGTTTTTGCGTCGTAGACCTTCACGTCGTTGTCGTCGCTCGTGCAGATGATGATCCACTTGCCGTCATTCGACATGACGATGCCGCGCGGGCGCTGGCCGACTTTTGCGGTCTTGATGACTTCGAGTTTGTCGGTATCGATGACCGAGACGGTGTTGTCTTTTTCGTTGGTGACGTAAGCCGTATAGGCGTCGGCAGGCGTCACGCCGAAAGATGCAATCGCGGCGGTGACCAGCGCGGGCATGAGCGTTGAAAGTCGCGACATTCTAAACTCCGGTTGAGAAATACGCGCCGAATGACGGGCGCGCGAACGACTGCGGATCATTGCGTATAGGTTTTGCACTTGGTCTCCGGCTTATCGATGCCGAGCGTATCGAGCAGACTGAACTGATGCAGGAAACCCGGTTGTGGGGAGACGCTGACAAATATCTTCTGGGTGCTGACGAGCAGCGGTTCGCGGAGCTGGCCGTTCCAGCCGCGGAAGCTAACAGCGACTCCTTTGAAGGCGGCAACGTCGAATTTCGGCGAGTGAATGAAGTCGTGCAGCGTTTTGAAGTCGGTCGACCGCGTCCGTGATGCCGCTTCGCCGACGACACGCGTTGCAATCCAAGCGTCGTAATCGAGCGGTCGCATGATGCGGCCGGTCAAACGTTTGAAGCGGTTTTGGAACTGGGTCGCGCCCCATTGTTCAAGCGCTGGGTGCCAGCTTCCGGGAACGAGGCCCGCAGAGCCGACGATCGGACGCGGAACCCAGGTCCGATAGGGGAAGTAGTCGCCGAAGATCTGGTCTTCGTCGACAACGAGGACGACGTCGTGGTCCTTGGCCCCCTGCATGAATTGCGAGATTTGCTGCTGGATTTGCTCGAATCCGCCGTCGGCGCGGCGGTTGCCGGTGTCGACGTTGAACTTGCGCTCCTCGACGATTTTTGCGCCGAATTTTTTCGCTGAGCGGCGGTAGGCATCGGCCAGAAGCTGGTCGTTGGCGCTCGGGCCGATGACCATCAGCATGTTCGGCCAGCGCTTCCAGACCAGATACTGCACGAGTGCATCGGCCAGCATCGTGCGTGTCGGCGCCGTATGCAGGACATTGGCGCGGCAGTCTTCCTCACGCAGGCGATCGTCCGGGTTGCCGACGTTGAAAATCTGCGCAGGCTTGCCCTTCATGCCATCGGCAAACTTCAAGAGTGAGTCCGGTCCCATGTCGGCGACGATGAAAGAGTTGCCGGCGGCGACCTTGTCGGTCGCCTGCTTGATCAGGTCGTCGATGTCGCTGCCCTCGATGACATCGAGCCTGAAGGTTTGGTTGAGAAAACGGCCCGTCGTGTTGTCGTCGGCGATGCCGAGTTTGGCACCCGCGATGCCGTCATCGGCGTTGGGCTGATCGAGGAGCGAAAGAGGCAACTCCTTTTCCCGGTCCTCTTTCACGTAGAGCATCTGGATAACCGCACCTTGCGGTTGCGATGTCTGCGTCGGGATCGGGATAGGCTGCGGCGTCGTTTGCGCTGCAGCATAATTGCCAAAAGCAACGCTGGCGGCCGCAAAAGCCGTGAAAAAGACGCCGAAAATAGCTGTTTTGGATGACATCAAGCGTATGAAAGGGCCGGGAGTTGCAATGGGCAAATGATCAAACTCCAATTCGCCTCGCAGCACACGGCAGCGAAGCTCTCGGGCGTCAAAGTGTTACTGTGTTGCTAAAAGGGGGCCGTTGGCCGCCTTGTCAAGCTGGAGGCTTTCGCCTCGCGCGTTTGTGACCAGTCATTCTATGCAAACGGCGGGTGAACCTCTTGCAATGGCGGGGGGTTAGCGGGCACCTACAGTCTTAGAGCGCTTCGGCCGGGCGCGATGCTCCTCTTACTGTATGAATCCGCTCAGTTACGTGGAAACGAATGCATATGCCCTTGCTCAAGCGCACTTTTCTCGTCTTTTTCGCATCTTTGTCGATGACGCCCGCAGCTCATGCCGTCACGAAAGCGGCGGTCTTTCCGTTCGATCTTCACGATGCGGAGCAGGACGGACAGCTTATTCCGCAATACAACCCGGAGGATTTGCGGCGACTGAAGCTGATTGCCGACGAGCTTCGCTCGCTGATGCAGAAAGACGGCAAATACCAGGTCGTCGATCTGTCTTCGAAAGAGAAGGAAATCGAGACGGCCGCGCCGTTCAATCAGTGCAATGGCTGCGAAGTGCCGATTGCGAAGGAAGCGGGCGCCGACATTGCTGTCACGGGCTATGTCGATAAGGTCTCAGGCGCGTTGATCAATCTGGCGATCGTGGCCCGCAACACGAAGACGGGCGAACTGACGAAAACGATGTCGGCCTCGATCAACGGCAACTCCGATGATCTTTGGCTGCACGGCGTGCGTTATCTCTGGAGAAACCGGTTCAACGTCGAGGCGACCTCAAAATGACGATGCTCAACCGCCGAGGCATTCTGGCGGCCGGTTCCGCGCTTGCAGCCTCCGTCATGATACCTCGCTTCGCATTCGCGGCCGCTCCAGTGCGCCTAACGTCGGTTAAATTTGGCTCGTTGAGCTGGGTGATCGATACAATCCGCACGCAAGGGATCGACAAGAAACACAAGCTCGATCTCGATGTGGTCGAGGTGGCGAACAATCCGGCGGCGCCGGTGGCGTTGCTGTCGGGCGCCGCTGACGTGATCGTGAGCGATTGGACCTGGGCGCTTCGTCAACGCGCGCGCGGCGATGATCTGAAGTTTTTTCCGTACTCCTCGGCGCTCGGCAGCGTAATGGTCGCCAAGGATAGTCCGATCAAGTCGCTTGCGGATCTCGAAGGAAAAAAGATCGGCGTCGCGGGAACGGGCATCGACAAGAGCTGGATCCTGCTGCGCGCCTATTCGCGCAAGAAACTTGGCAAGGACATTGCCGATTTTGCAGAGCCGGTGTTTGGAGCAGCGCCGCTCGTGTCGGAAGAATTCAAGAACAAGCGTCTGGACGCGGTGCTGAACTTCTGGACCTATGCGGCGCGCTTGAAGGCTGGCGGCGCCGAAGAATTGCTGGCGATGTCGGACGTCATCAAGGGGCTCGATGTGTCGCCAACGCCGGCGCTCGTCGGATTCATCTGGTCGCAAAAGGAGGTTCGCGCTAAGGGGGTGCCGGTTGACGCGCTTCTGGCGGCTGTCTCCGACGCCGACGCGGTGCTGGCGACGTCGGATGCAGCTTGGGAGCGTTTGCGGCCGTTGATCAAGCCCAGCTCAGACGCCGAGCTTGTCGCGATCAGAGACTACTATCGGTCGGGCATCACGCGCTCGTGGGGGCCGGAAGATACCGCGGCGGCGGAGAAGCTTACGAACCTTCTCATTGAACTTGGCGATACGGAACTCGTTGGTGATGGCACCCATTTCGACCAGGATCTCTTCCACACCTAGGCTGATGGCGGCGCCGACGGGTTTCACGGCATCGCTTGAGAGGCTCGCGTGGATGGCCGGGTCGCTGCTGGCGCTGGCTGTTCTCTGGCAGATCATCGCCGTGTACGCGGACAATCGCTATCTGCCGACGCCGCTCGCCGTGTTTGACGTGCTCTGGCGGGAAGGCGCGAACGGCAATCTCTGGAAGGATACATCGGCAACGCTGGCGCGCGTCGCGGTGGCGTTCGTCGTCTCGATGTTCATCGGCACGACGATCGGGATTTTTCTCGGCCGCTACCGGACAGCCGATAAATTTTTCGACGCATGGCTGATCCTGTTTCTCAATCTGCCGGCGCTCGTCACGATCACGCTTTGCTACATCTGGTTCGGGCTGACGGATGCGGCGGCGATCACGGCGGTGGCGCTGAACAAGATTCCGAACGTCGCCGTCAATATGCGCGAGGGCGCGCGCAGCCTGTCGAAAGATCTCGACGAGATGGCGCAGATCTACAAATTCGGCTGGTGGAAGACGTTGCGTCACGTGACCCTACCGCAGCTCGCGCCGTTTTTCGCGGCGGCGGCGCGATCCGGCCTGTCGCTGGTTTGGAAGATTGTGCTGGTGGTCGAAGCCTTCGGGCGGTCGAGCGGTGTGGGTTATCGGCTCAGCATCGCGTTTCAGGAATTCGACGTAAGCACGATCCTGGCGTATGCGCTGGCGTTCATTCTGGTGGTGCAGATCATCGAGTTTGCGGTGTTGCAGCCGCTGCAGGAACGGGTGACCGCATGGCGCCGATGAACGGAGTGAATCGGTCTTCGCCCATACGCGTCGAAGTTCGCAGTAAGGTTTTTCCGGCCGTCGGCAACAGGCCGCCGCAACCCGTGCTGAAGGATATCGCGTTCGAGGTGGCGCCGCGGTCGTTCCTCGTCATCACGGGGCCGTCGGGCTGCGGAAAGTCGACGCTCCTGAACGTCATCGCCGGGCTCGACAAGGATTTCGAAGGCAGCGTCGATCTTGGCGCAGCGAAGGATAAGCTGACCTTTATTTTCCAGACGCCACGTCTTCTGCCCTGGCGGACGGTTTACGAAAACATCGCGCTGGTCCTGCCGGAGGGCGATCCGCGCCACGCAGAAATTCCCGACATGCTCGAGCGCGTCGGGCTGAAGGACGCCATGAACGCTTATCCAGAGCGTCTCTCGCTCGGGATGCAGCGCCGGGCGTCGCTGGCCAGGGGCTTTATCGTGGAACCCCAGATCCTGCTGATGGATGAGCCGTTCGTCTCGCTGGATGATCCGACGGCGATCAGCCTGCGGGCGCTGTTGACCGGGCTCTGGCACCGCCATCCGACCACGGTCATTTTTGTTACCCACGACCGGGCCGAGGCAATTCAGCTCGGAACGCGCATCTTGCGCTTGGCGCCCGGAAAGGCGAGTGTGGCGCAGGATGTGACCATCAACCTGACCGAGGCGCAGCGACACGACCGGGCTGCCGTCCTCGCGGAGCAAAATCGCATCTTCGCGGCCTGAAGGCCGTCGGCGGACCAATCTCGGAACGACGAAATGATTGACGGTTTGAGACGAGGCACGCCAGCCTTTCTCGCCAGCGTGACGACCGCGGGCGAGGCGGAGATCGCGCTGGCCGGCGGTGCCGACATCATTGATTGCAAAGATCCGGCAGCCGGGGCGCTGGGAGCGCTTAGCGCCGCGACGGTTCGTGAGATCGTGGCAGGCGTCGGCGGCCGCTTGCCGGTCAGCGCAACCATCGGCGATCTGCCGCCCGAACCTGATGTTCTGACGAACGCCGCATCCGATATGGCCGCGACAGGTGTCGATATCGTCAAGATCGGCTTTTTCGGCAGCGAGGACCCGCGGCGCGCCATTGCAGCGTTAGGGGCGGCGCATGCGAGGTCGACAAAGTTGGTGGCGGTCCTGATGGCCGACCAGAATCCGGATTTTGCGCTGGTTGCCGATTTGGCGGCCGCAGGATTTTCCGGTGTGATGGTCGACACGGCGGATAAGTCCGCAGGCAGACTGACGACCGTATTATCCGCGGCGCGATTAATGGAATTTGTACGTTTGGCGCGGGACAATCGGCTTTTTGTCGGGCTTGCCGGATCGTTGCGAGAGCGCGACATCGACGTGCTGGCCGGCCTTGGCCCCGACTTGCTCGGTTTTCGTGGTGCGTTGTGTGCTCAGGGGCGCGTGAGCGCCATCGAACTTAGCCGTGTGGTTTCAGTTCGCCGGGCGCTCGATAATGCAAAGCTGTCACTGGCGCGGGAGACGTCCGTCGCATGAAAGACAAGAGAAAGCCAGTCAAATCCAAGGCCGCCGATGTCAGCAACGCACTGAAGCTCAAGAAGGCGACGGCGAAAGCGCGGGAAATCGGCGATACCATTTTTGTCAACGACTTCGTCGTCGATTGCAATGTCGGCGTCTATGCCGAAGAGCAGGGCGTGACTCAGAAGGTGCGGTTCACCGTTGAAGCGCGGCTGGCACCGGACGTGTTCAGCCTCGATGACGAGATGGCCGAGGTGCCGTCCTATGCCGACATCATCGACATGATCGTCGACTTGGCGCGCGGCGGGCATATCAATCTCGTCGAGACGTTCGCCGAACGGATTGCGTCGCGGGTGCTTGTCGATCCACGCATCGCTGCCGTGCGCGTTGCGCTTGAGAAGCTGGAGCGTGGACCCCGGCGCGGCGTTGAAATCATTCGTCCGGCAACGCGTGCTGCTGCGCGCGAGTTTGGCCGTGGCTGAGCGCCATGCGATGAGCGTTCGGCCGCTCGTCATCAAGATCGGCGGCAGCCTAGCCGAGACGGGGCGTCTGGCACCCGTGCTCGCGATGATCGGTGGCGCGCGCATTCCTGTCGTGATCGTGCCGGGCGGCGGTCCCTTTGCCGATGCGGTTCGCCATCTGCAAGCGGAAATGCGGTTCGACGATGCTGTCGCGCATCGTCTCGCCATGCTGGCGATGGAGCAGATGGCGGAATGCATCGTGGGGCTGCAGCCCGGCATGACGGTTGCGCGATCGCTGGACGACATTTCCGAAGCGGTGATGGATGGACAAATTCCGGTCTGGGCGCCGCTGCAGATGATCGGCAGCGATAAGACGATACCCGAGAGTTGGGATGTTACGTCAGATGCGCTTGCTGCGCGGCTGGCGGAATTGCTTGAGGCGCGCCTCGTGCTTTTGAAATCGGTCGGTGCGAGGGATATTTCATCAGCAAAGGACCTGACGCGCGAGGGGATCGTCGATCCGGTCTTTCCGGAAATTGTTGCGCGCGCCGATCTCGGCTGGTCTATCTTCGGGCCAAACGACGACGCCGCGCTGGCGGCACTTCTGACTGGTGAAGGAAACACCTGATGCCTCGGATCGTCGAAACGATCGTTACGACGTTTAACGCCAACGGCGAAGCGCATATCGCGCCGCTCGGTTTGATCGACGATGGCGAGCATTGGGTGATTGCGCCGTTTCGACCATCAACGACGCTTGAAAACCTGCGCATCAATCCGTTCGCGGCTGCGAGCCACACGGACGATGTGCGCGTGTTTGCGGGTGCCGTTACAGGGCGCAAGATCTGGCCGCTCCTGCCGACCCGAACGATCAAAGGCGAGCGGCTTGCAGATTGCGTTTCGCATTGGGAGTTGAACGTCGAGAAGGTCGTTGAGGACGAGCAGCGTCCGCGCTTTCTGTGCACGATCGTCGACGAAGAGATGCATAAGGCGTGGGAAGGCTTCAATCGTGCGCAGGCTGCCGTTCTCGAATTGGCTGTGCTGACGACGCGTCTTCACATGCTGCCGCCGGAAAAGGTGGAGAGCGAGTTGAAGTATCTCGAGATTGCGGTTTCGAAAACGGCAGGCCCTCGCGAAGACGAAGCCTGGGAATGGCTGATGGAGAAGGTTTCGGCGTGGCGGCAAGCGCGTTTCGATCAGAAAACGCCATGACTTCTGCAACAGATGTGAAGGGCGAATTTATCTCGGCGCTCGCGGCGGCTGCCGATGACGGTTCGTTCGCCAAGCTGGCGCTGGGAAAGTTTCGCGGCGAAGGGGACACGCGTAAGGCGGTCGCGACGCTCGTTCTCATAAAGGATAAGCCGCATCTGAAGCTCGTCACCAGCTATCCGCGCAAGGATGAAACGAAGACACTCACCATCGACGAAGGCGTCGAATTCATCGCGGATCTGATCGGTGCGGATTATATGAGTGCGACGCTGTTTACGAACGTGCGGGATGTTCGTCTCGACTACAGCCGCAAAGGTGTGCCGCACCTCAGCACCGGCAAGCCGACGATGACGTCATCGGCGCCGCAAGCCCATGACCGGCAGAAAGCTTATCTCGTTCCGGCAAATCGGCCCTATCTCAAAGGGCTGGAGGTTGCCGATCGCGATGGCCGCATTAAGCCGACGATGCAGGGTAAATATCGCCAAATTTGCCGCTTCATCGAAATTGCAGCGGATCTCATTCCGGAATGCGCGTTCGAAAAATCAACGCCAATTACCGTTGTCGATATTGGCGCAGGCAAGGGCTATCTAACATTCGCGTTTTACGACTATGTCACGACGATCTTGCAGCGCTCATGCCGATTGACGGGCGTCGAGCTGCGCAGCGATCTCGTGACGCTATGCAATAACCTTGCGCGCGATCTTCATTTCGATGGATTGAAATTCGTCGCAGAGGAAGCAGCGCAGGCCGAATCGCCGGTGGTCGATATCGTGATCGCGCTGCATGCCTGCGATACCGCAACAGACGATGCTATGGCATTCGGGATCCATTCGGGAGCGCGGCTTATCCTTTCCGCGCCCTGCTGCCAGCATGAAATTGCACCGCAAATCAAAGATACCGGCGAGGGATTGAAAGGGCTGATCAAATATCCGCTTTTAAAACAGCGCCAAGCTGATCTCGTGACCGATGCGGCGCGGGCGTTGCTGCTTGAAGCCTCGGGCTACAAGGTCCGGTTGATTGAATTTGTTTCGACCGAACACACCTCAAAGAATATTCTGATCGCGGCTGTCAAGTCGGCAACCGTTGATCGTTCTGCTGCACTTCAGCAATTCCGGGCATTGCAGAATACAATCGGCTTCTCGGCACATCATCTCGCATCACAACTCAAGGATGCCGAATAGGCCGTATTGGACTTTTTGGCCTCGCCTCATTTGTTGCTCACTGACATGGAAAGCATGTAAAGGGAACTGAACCGGATTAGCTGTGTTTGTTTCCGGTCACCCCCCAGAATGAGCAATACCCAAGAGAAGGCAGAATTCGATGATTGAAGTTTCCCGTATCGTGCGCCTCGCGTGTGCCGCGACCGCCATTGCGCTGGCCACGGCTGTGCCCGCGAGCGCTGGCCACCGTCATGTGGTCCAAGATGATCCGGCTATCGTCGCTGACAGACTGCATCACATGGGCTTCGTCGAGTGGCGCAAGCTCCGTTGGGACAACGACGGTTACTGGAAGATCGACGATGCCCGTCGCGAGAACGGCCATGTCTATGATCTGATCCTCGAGTCCGGCTCGTTCGATCTCGTTCGTCTGAAGCGCGAACGCGGCTGAGCCTCGTCGGCTTTTTGAGAATTCGGCCGCGGCGGTGACGCTGCGGCCGATTTTTTATGCACCGAGCAGGAGCGCGACCGCGACAGCCGGTGCGCAGCGGGTCGCCCAGGGCTTCTGATCGCCGTCAGATGATTCGATCAGATCGCCGAAAAATTCGGAGGGGAGGCCGAGGCGCATGGCGATTTGCTTTGCGGCCGAAGCGCCTATCCCTGCGGCGATCACGCTTTCGACCGTGCTCCCAGGTCGCGACAGAACTTGCAGCACACCGTCGTGCATCGACCTCAGCTGCTGCTCTTCGATGTAAGCGGCCGAGACCTGCCACGTCGAAAGATGGCGGATGTCCGCGTCGCGTCCAAAACCGCGCGCGAAGCGTTCCAGGCTTTCCTTCTGCGTCTTGCCGCGGCCATCGGCTGTTGCGTGCTGATCGACATCGTCAGGCAGCGTGCCGAGGATGCGGCGCACGTCCGCCATGCTGGCGAAGGCGTCGCGGGCGAGGCTTTGCCATTGTCCGGCGAGTGGCGCACGTGTCGAGACCGACGGCACAGCCGTCCGCGTGAAGCCCGTGTAGACGAGTTCGCCGGTTTGCATGCGCTCGGCATCGCTGAGGCCGAGAGGGCGATCGCAGGCGATGATGTCTGTCGTCGTCGAGCCCATGTCGATCAGGAGCGATCGCGGGCGCAGGCGCGAGACAAGGGCCGCTGTCGCGAGAAAATTCGCGGAGGCGACGGACAAAGGATCACCGGCGGCGACGTTGGGCGCGGCGAGCCCTTTCAATCCCATATAGATTCGAAGTTCGCCCTGTAGTCTTTCGCGCAGATGGTTGAGAATCGCGAGAACACCAGACTCGCGGCTTTCGAAAATCTCGGTTAGCTCCGCCGTCATCGTGATGGCGAAGGCATCGGCGCCGCCTATCAGTGGTGCGGCTTCGCGAATGGCTTTATCCAATTGATCGAGGCCCTGCCAAAGCGGGCAGGCGATCTGGCGGACAGCAACAAGGCGCGTGCCTTCGACGCGTGCGACCTTCAAGTGCGCGCCGCCGACGTCGAGACCGATGGTTACCTTGCTCATTTGGGCCTTCGCTTCCTTATCTCAAGCCGTGATACACTCGCCGGGTGAGGAGGCAAGCGGTGGACGTAATTCCGGTTATTGATGTCGCGCGTGGGCAGGTCGTTCGCGCGGTGAAGGGCGTGCGATCTGCATATCGGCCGATTGAAACCCCGCTTGCGCCGTCGTCCGAACCCGGAGACATCGCGCGAGGTTTGGCGCGCCTCTTTCCCTTCAGAAAGCTCTACCTGGCGGACCTCGACGGCATCGAAGGGCGTGGCCGCAATACGCATATCGTGCCTGTGCTCAGTCAGGCATTGCCGCGTGCGGAAATCTGGATCGACGCCGGGACGGGCTCACGCAGCGCGGCGCGCGCGGTTCTGGCGGCTCCTGTCGCGACGCTCGTCGTTGGAACGGAGAGCATCGAAACGGTGCGCGGCTGGGAGGATATCGTCGCGGAAGCGCCGTTGCGCACGGTTCTCTCGCTCGATTTCCGCAATGGCGAATTCATGGGGCCGGAAGCGATGCTCAACGATGCTTCGCTGTGGCCGTCGCGCGTGATCGCCATGACGCTCGACCGCGTCGGCGCCAACGAAGGCCCCGATCTCAATCGGCTGCACAATATCGTGACGCGGGCCAAGGGACGGCGTGTCTATGCGGCGGGCGGTGTTCGCGACCGCGGCGATCTCGATGAGATTCGAAAAATCGGCGTTTCGGGAGCGTTGATCGCTTCCGCACTGCATTCCGGAAAGATTTCGGCCGACGACCTCAAGGAGATCGCCGGCCGATGAATGTCCGGTTTCAGTGAATTGGCAGGAGCCACTCCAGCCGAAAACAAATCCCAGTTGCGGCCAAGGTTTGTTTTCGAAGTTAACCGCTGTAACGGCCCGAGAGCAGTCTACCCAATCGCTGCAGCAGACCCCCCTTCATGGGAGGGGCAGTCTCATTTTTGTTTTCTACCTGCTGAGGACGGTTTCCGCTTCAAGCCTTCGCACCGAACGGATGCTGGACCGAGTTACGCTGAGCGGTCGCTTCGGCAGCCGTCGGCTTGCCAGCAACAGCGCGCGCGATCGATTCCTTAACGGCGCGATAGTTGTAGTCCTGGATCTTCGCGTCGTCGGCAGCTTCCCAGTGGATGAACACGCCAACGGCGATGTAGAGATCATCAGCTTCAGCAGCCGGGATCACGCCTTCAGCAACCGAGTCCTGAACGGCCTTAGCAACGCCGTACTGAGCCGGTCCGAACATCTGAACGGCCTGACGGGCGTCCTTGATCGTGACCTTGTTGTAAAGGATCGTGTTCGGCTTGCAGGGGAGGTTCGGCGCAATGACGGCGAGAAGAGTCGTGAAGCCGTCCTTGTTGTTCGTCAGGGCGTTGCAGAACGCCGTCTCAGCAGCCGAACCGCGCGGTCCGATGATGAGGTCGATGTGAGCGACTTCGTTGCCGTCGCCGACGAGCGACTCGCCGACCATGACTTTGTTGATTTTGGCCATCAGGGGGGTTCCTCCCACGAATGAAACGATATGGATATGAGCAACAACGCTCCCCCGTCAGAAGTCGGGACTTCGCTGTACTGCTCTGGCGATGAATATCCACGCGCTTAGCGCCCAGGTTGTCATGAGTACCAGCCTCGGCGCGTTGGATCGGCCCGCGGAGTGCGCGGACACGGCGCCTGTATTGCCCTAGGTCACCGGGAGAGACAAGCCCTTAAGTTGGGGCCAATCGCCGTTCAGGTGCGTTTCCGCTCGATCAGCGCGTCGGCAAAAAGGGTC
Organism: Hyphomicrobium sp. MC1; assembly: GCF_000253295.1. Classification (NCBI taxonomy): domain Bacteria; kingdom Pseudomonadati; phylum Pseudomonadota; class Alphaproteobacteria; order Hyphomicrobiales; family Hyphomicrobiaceae; genus Hyphomicrobium; species Hyphomicrobium sp. MC1. The sequence continues at coordinate 1,537,178 of NC_015717.1, forward strand.
GTGACCACAAAATCGGCAGTGGTGCCGGGATTGAGGCCCTCATGTTTCAATTTTGCGTCGAATTCCTGAAGCGCCGGTAGCGATTTCGCAGTTGCAGCAGGTGACCACTGCGGCCTTAACACGCGTGCTTCGTTTTGCACCTTCGCGGCAATTTCGGCACCGAATTTGCGTGCAATATGCGTATCGGGAAATTCGGCAAGCAGCGCCATATGCAACGTCGTTACCGCTAAAGTCGCATCGCGACCAGATACCGCTTTGGCATCGCGAAATACCGGCAACGCAAAATCGAAAACATCTGCGTACACGCTAATGTAGGCGTTTGCGATGCGGTCACGTTCGGCTGCGAGCTCCATGGCGCCGAGCAACGTCAAATGCTGCGGTTGCGAATGGACGTCGCCCTGTTCGACCTTGCCCATGCCGGCCGGATTGGCGACGCGGATGGCGGCGAATGCATCTTCGGCGTCCTGCTCATCGAGCGACATTAGAATCATGCCAAGGCGACGGCGCAGGCCGACATCGAAGGTAGTCTCGCTCGCAGCTTTCGCGAGAGGTGCGCAAAGCAGCACGATGCCGAGGTTGGTGTTGATGCCCGTTGCAGCGACGCTTGCCTCCGTCGCGCGAAGGATGCGTTTGCCGACGCTCAATTGCGGGTCTGCGATCGGCCCTGCCGCAGCGTTTGCGGCCTGTTCGAAATGCAAAACCTCCATGCCGTGACCGGCGGAGTAGCGATGGACGTTGCCCGGCTTCAGCGCTTCGAGTTCAGCGTTGCACGCGTATAAAAACGCGGCGCTGATTTCGGCAGCGGTTCGGGCGGCTTTCATGAGACTGCTGCGACGGCAGGCACGTGCAATGCCGCGCGATGCGCAACGACTGTTTTCAGAAAGTCCTCGGCGATGGCCCAGGCGATATTAACGTCAGCGACGCCTTGAAGGCCACGCCATGCCGGATTTGAATTTACTTCGAGAACCTGCAATTCGCCCGATGCCGAGCGAATAAGATCTATTCCGGCGTAGTCAGCATCGACTGCGCGCATGGCGGCCATCGAGATGCGAGCCATCTCGTCGTCAGGCTGGTGGACCCGCGCCTTGCCGCCCTGATGGATATTCGTGACCCACGTCGTGCCCCGACGCGTCATGGCGGCGACGACGCGATGGCGGGTCGCGAGCACGCGCCAGTCTTCGTAGAAGCCATCCTTCGGCGGGACGTAATCCTGCATGTAGTACATCTGATCGACTGTCTCGGGGGACGGCAATTCGCTTTGCTGCGCGATCATGCCGATGCCTTTGCCCTGACTGCCGAACAGCGGTTTCAGGACAAGCGGACGGTCGAGACCCTCGGTATATTCGAGGGCATGGGGAAGCGTTTCGCAAACGCGCGTGCGTGGCGTCGGAATGCCGTTCTTGTGCAGAAGAAACGTCGTTTGCGATTTGTCGACACAACGCTCGATCGCGCGCGCGTCGTTCCAGACGCGAACGCCGCTTTCGCGCAGCGCATGCAGAAGGCCTAAGCGAAATGTGATCTGCTCAAGCGTTCCGGCTGAAATCGAGCGGACGAACACGCCGTCAGGCAAGCGGCCCTGAAAGCCCGGAATGTCGATGCCGCTTTCAAGGCCAGTATCGAATGCGCAGTGGGGAAGCGATGAAACGGTGACGCGCGCGCCCATCGCTTCGAGCGAACGGACGATGCGGCGCGCATGCCATTCGCCTCGCCCCTCTTCGATCAGAAGGGCGAGGTGAAGTCCGTCCCCTAGGCCTGGCAGAGTGTCAGGCTGTTTCTCAGCGGAAGCTCGCATCGACGACTCCCGGCGCCAGTTCGCCAGCACGGAAGGTATTGCCTGTTTCGACGTTCGACACCATCACCTGCGCGGGTGAGAACAGCATCGGGTCGATCTTGTAGAAGTCGCCTTTGACGTCGGCGAAGATTTCAGCGAACGGCTTGCCGTACGCTTCGCTGTTGCTCGCGGGGAGGCTTTCGGCGAGACGCTTCGCGTCGCTGTCCGGGCCTTTCACAAAGAGATGAATGCGGCCGCCATAGATGATGGCGTCGTTCGTGCGACCCATCGCCTTGACGAAATCGGGGATGGGTGGCGCGATCGGTGTGGTGCCCATGCCGTCGAGAATGTTCTCAAGCGGAAAATGCAGAGCGTGGGCTTTGTGGATCGCGACTTCGAGAACGCGCGAGGCGATCTGGACGATGCCTGCGAAGCTCCACGTCGTTGCGTAGATGATCGTCAGTCGCGTCGGGTTGATGCCGCAGTTCTCGGAGATCTTTTTGATCGCAGCCGCGGGCGGTGCCTTGTCGCCCTCGATGACGAGCGTCGTCTCAGGATTGCGGTCGGCGTAGCCCAGTTCCTTGAACAACTCTTCGACGCGCGAGACGGCGCGGGCAGGGCCGGAGCCGAGCGCGAAGAAGCCGCTCGCCTCATCCGAGATCGACCAGCCGGCATATTGGCTGCCCAGGCAGGCGATAACCGGATCATTCGACGTCACGACGACGCCGAGGGGCCAGTTCGCAAGCCCGGACGATTGCGTGATCGCCACCTGACCCAGGCCGCCCATGCAGACTTCGCCGAGGCGACGGCCGGCTTCGAGACCGCCGACGACTTTGGCGCCCATATCGATCAGGCGTTCGCCTTCGCTGCCCGTGCTCACGTCGATGCGAAGGGCATCGGCGTCATTCACGATGCTCTCTACGAGCTTGGCGGCGCGTGCCGAGACGCTGGGCTGCTTAACCATCTTTGAAACTCCCGTCAGGTCAGGATTTTGCGTGTCCGTATATCAGGTCTTCGAGTTCCGCCAAGCGCTCACGGGCGAGGGCTTCTGCCGCATCGGCGGTTGGGGCCTCGGCAAACGCCGTCGCGAGAGGGGCGCCGAGAGGAACAAAAGTGCCGGGCGTGCCACGGTCGGTGCTCCAGGCGGGCCACGGAGTATCACCAAGCGTCGTCTCTCCGCGGTCAGCGTGGAGGATCGCCATGGCTTTGGCGGGGGAGGAAAGGCCTTGTTGCGACGATACCGGCTCACCCGTGCAGGCGGCGATATGTTTTGCGAACAAAGAGCCGAAGCGATCGTCGAGAACGTCAAGTGATGCGCCCGGCCGCGGATTTACTTCCAACAGATAAGGCACGCCTTGCGTGGCGATGAAATCGCACGATACGAGGCCGCGCAATTGCAGTTTTCCAGATAGTTCGCGGGCATAGCGGATCATCTCGGTCGATAACGAATCATCGATGGCAGGCGCGGAGACGCAGCCGCCGAAGCGATAGGGGTGTGCGGGTGATGGAGAGATCCATTGCCGGCTCAGAGCGAATGTCGATGAGGCTGTGCCATCCCCCGCGCACAATGCGCCGACGGAGTAGCGCGTGCCGGTCAATCGCTTCTGAAAGTAGCGGCGCGGTTTTGCATGTGGGGTGCCTGAGCAATCGCGAATATGTCGGCCGCCGCTGCCGCCGATGCGCTTCGAGATCCAGGCCGAGATATCGTCCGGCGGTGTGCTTTGCGTCTCGGGGTGCGGGATTGCGAGGTCGTCGAGAAGTGGGAAGAATTTTTTCGGATCTTTGCAGGTTGCGAGCGTTCGCGCATCGCAGCCAAGCAGGCGAAAGCGCGATGCAAGGGCATCGACAAGCCGCGGCTTATCTTCAAGGCCCGAGCCGAGCACGAGGCCAATCGGCGCTGTGGGCGCCGATTGAGAGAGTTCGTTCAAAGCCGCGATCAGCGGCTTCGTGTGGAAACCGGTCTCCATCGCGCCATCAATAACGCGAAGACCTTCCGCGGCATCGCGGGTATCGAGATCGCCGAAAGCGTCGGCGACGAAGGGCCTAAATCCAGCGCGCCGGGCGGACTGCGCGAGGCTCCGCCCGGAAAATGCTGCGATCAGGACAACGTCGCCGCTCAATCTCAAGCCAACCCGACGAGTTTCTTCGACAGCTCGTACGCGTGACGGAAGTCGAGAGACAGCGGCACGTCGGAATCGATCATCTGCTTGAACAGGCCCGATTCACATTTGTACTTGATGTCGCCGATGGCGAGCGGGCCGACGCCGAGCGTTTCGGTGTCGAGCAGCTTCTCGCCATTCATGAACAGCTCCATGCCTTCGACGCCAGGCGGCGGAACGGCATTGACGTCGGCCATGACCAAAAGATTCTTGGCCTTGTGCATGTTCTCTTTCGAGACGACGCGGACGCCAGCGGCGGCGGCTGCGAAGATCACTTCGGCGTTGGCGATGATCTCGCTCTTCTGCTCTTCTGTTTCGCCGGGTACGGGTTCGAGATCGACACCGAAGCGCTCTTTCGAAATCTTCGCGTTCTTGATGACGCGATCGATACCGCGATGTGCAACGAGCTTTACTTCCGCACCTTCAAGAGCGGAGATGATCGAGGACGCGAAGCCGACAACGCCGGTCGCGCCGAATACGGCAACCTTCGTACCTTTCCACGTCTTGCCGAACTTTTCCTTCAGCACCTTCTCGACGCAGGCGACCATCGCAGCGGCCGTGGTGAACGAACCGGCCGGGTCGGCGAAGCACGAGCATTCGAACGGGGGCACCATCGCCTTCTTGGCGGCTTCGAGCATGTCGAGCGCGAGGATTGCGTCCTTGCCGCCCATGAAGAAGCCGGTGCGAACGCCGTAGTTCGGGGGGCGCGAGAAGATGGCGTCCTGGATCAGGCCCGTGACTTCCGCAAGCTCGACGTTGATGTAGGGAATGATCACCTTGTAGCCGGCGTCGGCTGCCATGTTCACGTCGAAGGGGCTCATATGCTTCTGCGGCGCCAGCATGTGCAGGATTGGGGTTGCGTCGCTCATTTGTTCTAATGCTCCGTTCGTTATGAATTGCGCAGCGTTTCGATGCTGGCGCCGGTGTTGCGGCCATGAATGATAAGGATTTCGAGCCCGTCGCGTTTAGCGTCTTCGCCTAAAGAATGATAGAGGCGTTCTGCCGCTTTCTGGCTATCGACGAAGGCGAATCCGGTCGGCCCCCAGGAGCTTTGGCCGATGCCGGTTGCGCCCATGTCTCGCATCCGCGAAGCGATTTCGCCGACTGCCCGGCTGGTCCACGGGCTGCCTCCTTGTTTCGAGGCAAAATGGCCGCCCACGATTTCCTGGATTTCGGTGATGGCCGAGCCAAAGGCCTCGATATCCAATTCCTTCAAGCCGGGAACGAGCTTCATCAGGACGAGGTGGCAAATGTGCGCCGCCTGACGTTCCGGGAAGGGCGGCAGACCAGCGAATGCGGTCGTTTCGGCTTCACCGGAGACGCCTGAGAAATTCGGATCGAGGATCAGCATCACGCGCCAGTCCTTGGGGAAATCCGTGCGCAGCGTCAGCGGGGGCGGGCGGTCGGTTTTGCCTTTGCCGCCATCGATGATGAAACCGCCGGAAGCAAAGGCTTCGAGGCCGATGCCCGAGCGGGCGCCGCGCTCGCCCAAGGAGGCGAGGTCGGCGGGGGAAAGATTGCGGCCCTGGAGGCGGGCGATGGCTGCGCCGACGGCGAGCGCGAGCTGCGTGCCGGAGCCCAGGCCCGCGTGTGCCGGGATGGCATTCGCGATATCGACGGCATAAGCGCCCGACTTGCCGTCGTCGGTATATTTGCGCAGCAGCTTGAGGACACGCCGGCTTTCGGGGCCGGTCGCGGAATTCTCCGTCGACGGGGTTATGGTGAGGTCGGTGCTGGGACGGTCGATGGCGATGCCGATGCTGCCGTAGCGCCGCCCGATCTCGCCATTCAAGTCGAGGAAGCCTAGGTGCAGCCGCGCCGGAGCTGTAACGCGGAGCGCGGCAGAAGTTGCCGGAATAGGCTTCACGTAAACCAGTCCTTTCTTTTGAATTTCCGCCTGTTCAGGCCGTTTGCCATCCTGGCTACGGGGGCGGTAGGATTTCGGAACCGAGTTGTCCGATAATTGGAGGTCGAGGGCAAGATGAGTGCAGAACGCGAAAAACCGATGGCGGAAGCCGATGTCAAGGCATGGCTTGCCGCCAACTTGCCGGCCTGGAAGCTCGAAGACGGGTGGATCCGGCGCACCTACAAGACGGCGAGCTGGAAAGGCACGCTCATGGTCGTCAATACAATCGGCCATCTGGCAGAGGCCGCGTGGCACCACCCGGATATCACCTGTTCGTATGCCTGGGTGGAAGTGCGGTTGATGACGCATTCGGCCAAGGGCATCACGTCGAAAGACCTCGAACTCGCGAAAAAGATCGAAGAGGTCGTGCATTGGCAGCCGGGCAAGGAAGGCAAGGGTCTCGAAGGTACGCCTGAGAGCGATATGCGATTTGCGTACATCAAATACGATTGATCCGCGCATGGGGCTTGAGATGGGAGCCTGAGATGGCGGAGACGAATTGTGCTTCGGCGGCCGTGCAGGGAATGCCGCCGACGCTTGACGCCATCCTGGCGCTCGGCACGAACATGGGAAACCGTGTCGAGAACATCGACGATGCCGTGCGCAGGCTGGAAGCCGACGGTTCGATCATCGTCGTCGCGCGTTCGAAGCTTTATCGCACGGCGCCATGGGGTGATACGGATCAGGACTGGTTCGTGAATGCCTGTATCGGCGTGCGGACTGCGCTGTCACCGCATGAGCTGTTGAAGCGCTGTCAGGCGGTTGAAAACGACATGGGCAGGGTGCGCACACGGCATTGGGGGCCGCGGATTATCGATGTTGATATTCTGGCGATTCGAGATCGTCAGATCCGCGATCCGGATCTTGCCGTACCGCATCCGCTCATCGCGGAACGGGCATTCGTTGTTGTGCCGCTCAGGGACGTCGCGCCTGCGCTCACGATCGGCGGCAAAACGCTCGATGACATGATCGAAGCTCTCGACGCTAGCGATGTGACGCCGCTTCAATAAGCTCTGATAAAAAGAAAGCACCGCGGAGAACCCCTTCCCCGCGGTGCTTTCTGCAGTCGTTACGAAGCACGAATTACTTCAACGTCGCGAGATACGCGATCAAATCGGCGCGCTGCGTTGCATCCTTGACGCCCGGGAAGATCATCTTCGTGCCGGGAACGTCCTTGCTCGGGCCCTGGAGCCACTTGTCGAGCGAAGCTTCATCCCACGTGATGCCCGACTTCTTCAGGGCTTCAGAGTAGTTGTAGCCTTCAACCGAACCAGCCTTACGGCCGATCAAGCCGCCGAGGTGCGGGCCAACGCCGTTCTTGTCGACTTGGTGACAAGCCTTGCATTTCGCAAAGACCTTCTCGCCGGCAGCCGCATCAGCGGCCATGCCAGCGCTCGGTGCAACAGCGATCATTGCGATCGCCAGAACCCACTTGCGCATTTTTGAATTTTCCTTCCCGTTTCGCCTGAGCGATACTTTAGAAACGTTGCAACTCATAGCTCAGTCTCTGGAAATTGGCATTTAATTTCTGAACTTCGCCCGAACAGAATGCCGCACCGACTAGTGAATTAGTCGGATGTCTTTTGCGTCGCAAACACACGTCAAGCGGGCGTTTTCTTACAAATTATTCAGCCGCCGGCGCCTTCACTGGGCTCATGCGCCGATAGACGAACGGCGGCGGCGTCTGCTCGGCGCTTTCGCGTTCGGCGGCGGCCACGAATGCTTCGTGGTAAGGTGAGAGCTTGCACGCCGGATCTGTATTTGCTGCGTCGCCGGTGAAAGCCATGGCCTGGCAGCGACAGCCGCCGAAATCGATTTCTGCGCGCGGACAGCCGCGGCAGGGTTCCTTCATCCAGCTCGTGCCACGATACATCTGGAAGGCTTGGCCGTTAAGCCAGATATCGGCCAAGCGGCGATCCTTAACGTTATCGAAGATAAGTCCCGGAACGGTCTCCGATGCGTGGCAGGGAAGGACGCGCCCCTGTGGTGTGACGTTCATCACGCCGCGACCCCAGCCGCCCATGCAGGGTTTCGGTGTTTTGGCGTAATAGTCCGGCACGACGAAGTCGAAGACCATGACGCCCTTCAGGCGCTCTTTTGCAGCTTCGACGATTTCAGCGCTTTTCAGAACTTGGGCGCGAGTCGGCATCAGCGCGGCGCGATTCTTCAATGCCCACGCGTAGTATTGAATATTGGCGACCTCGATGCGGCCAGCGCCCATCTCGACGGCGAAGTCGATGATGTTCGGCAGGTTCTCGATGTTGAGGCGATGGATCGGCGCATTGATGGTGAGCGGCATCTCAAGCTCGCGCACCCACTTGCCGACTTCGCGCTTCTTGGCGAGGCCGTTTTTGTAGGCGGAGATTTTTTCGGCATTCACATCATCAACGTCCTGGATCGACAGCTGGACGTGGTCGAGGCCCAGGTCCTTCAGGCGTGCGAGGCGATCCCGCGTCAGCGTAACGCCGGCGGTGATAAGATTGGTATAGAGGCCAGCCTTGGCCGCGACTTCGACGATGTCTTCGAGATCCTTGCGAACCGTCGGCTCGCCGCCGGAGAGATGGATTTGCAGGATGCCAAGCTCGGCAGCCTGACGCATCACGTCCTGCCACTGCTCCGTCGTCAGCTCGCTGTTGACGCGATCAAGCTCAAGCGGATTTGAGCAATAGGGACATTGCAGAGGGCAACGATGCGTCAGCTCGGCGAGGAGGCCGACCGGGGCTCGCGCACAAGCCTCGACAACGGGCTTTTCGGAGAATTGCTCCATCGGCGCTATTTCGTTCATGACGTCAGCTCCGTTCTGTTCCTCAAGCAGCTTTGATCACGCCTTTGTCCGAAAGCTCCTGAAGCATGGCTATCGTGTCGATCAGAATTTCCTGCACAGGCGCGTTGTAGTCTTTGGCAAGATCATTCGCGATCTGCTCGACCGAAGTGACGCCGTCACAGCGCTTCAGGATTTCGATGGCGATCGGGTCCGGTTCGAACACGCGTTCCGGTGCCAGAACATGCCAGCGACCGCGTCCGGGATCGTGTCTCAGCTTAATGTGGGGTGGCAGCGCCGGTTTTGAAGCCGGCGCTATAATCACGCGTGTGCGAGTGGTTTCGCTCATCAATCAAGCCTCTGGCCGGAAGGCGCCGGGCGGAATGTGTCCGTCGACGTAGGCATGATAGAGGGCGTCGAGCTGCACCCACAGCACGTTGCACTTGAAGCGCAGAGCTTCGATGCAGGCTTCCTGCTCGTCGCGGGTCTTGGCGTTTTTCAGCACGTATTGCAGCGCGAAATCGGCATCGCGTGGCGCTTGCGTCAGGCGGCGCTTGAAATACGCCATTACCTTATCGTCGATGAAATCGTAGTTTTCGAGCATGCCGACGATCCGCTCTTTGTGGATCCTTGGAGCGAAAAGCTCGGTGAGGGAGGAGGCCACAGCGATGGTCAGCGGCTGTTCGCGAACGAACGTGACATAGGCCTCAACCGCGAAAACCGTGGCGGGAAGAGCGCCGCGGCGCGAGATGACGTATTCGCGGTCGAGGCCCAAGCCGTCCGTCAACACCAGCCAGCGTTCGATGCCGCCTTGCTCGTCCGGCAGCAGTCCATCGTGATCGAGGATGCGATGCGTCCACTCGCGGCGGAGTTCGCGGTCGTAAACGCGGCTGACGAGAGCGGCGTCCTTTCGCGGCACGGCAGACTGATAGCAGTAACGATTCAGCGCCCAGGCCTGCACCTGGCCCTTATTCAGCTTGCCGCCATGCAGCATGTGATGAAACGGATGCAAGTCGTGATAGCGCTCGGGGCCGATGGCGCGAAGTGCTGCTTCAAAATCGGATGTCGACATCGGCGGCTCGTTGCCAAGCCGTTCTGCGGTTTTCTTTTCGAGACTGACCGGGTTCATAGGCGGACCTCCATGCCATCGAAGCCGACTTCCCAACCGGATGCTTCGACGACTTTACGGGCTTCTGAATTTTCGTCCAGGATTGGGTTGGAATTGTTGATGTGGACGTAAATCCGGCGCTTCACGTTGAGCTTGCTCAAGGCGGCGATCGAGCCATCGGAGCCCGACACAGAGATGTGACCCATGCGCTTGCCGGTTTTGTTCAGCAGCCCCTGGGCCAGCATTTCGTCATCGGTAAACAGCGTGCCGTCCAAAAAGATCAGCTCAGCGCCGCGGATTTTTTCCGCCAACGGCGGATCGATCTCGGCGACGCCCGGAATATAAAAGAATGCTTTGCCGGTTTTGGCGTCGGTAATCTTGAGGCCGATCGTGTCGCCATCGCGACTGCCGAAATTGTTGCTGGCGTCGCCCTTCTCAAGGAACAGCGCGATTTTGCCGGGGACCGCGAAAGCTTCAACGACGAGACCGAGATCCTGGCCTGCGCCTTCGAGGCGGGTCGGCTTGTCGAGTTCGAAGGTGATGCGTTTGACCTTATCCGCCGCCAGGACGTCGAAGATCGAGTTGGCGGCGAGCGTCGCGAGCACGCGATCGGAGCCGTAAATCGAGAACGGCTGACCTTCGCGCAGGCTCAAGAGGCCGGTGATGTGATCGACGTCGGCGTTGGTGACGACGACGGCCTTAATGGGTGAAGTTCGCAGCGGACCGGAGCGCGCCGGCTGAAGCTCGGGCGTTTCGTTGATCTGCTGACGAATATCCGGGGAGGCATTGAGCAATACCCAGTTCACGCCGTCAGAACTGACAGCGAGAGAGGATTGCAGCCTTGCCTTATATCCCGCTTCTCCGGCGCGCACTCGCGATGAGTGATAGCCGTTGCAATTCCATTGCGGGAATCCACCCCCAGCGGCGGATCCAAGCACTTTTATAAGCATCGCTGATTTTTTGATTTACGCCGACGGGTCGCCAAAGCCGGCAGCGCTCTCTGTCCTTTTTCGAGAGCCATAAGGCTGCGGCGGCCGATTCGCCAAAAATCGACCGCCGCGCCGGTATCTCACAAGATTTGCGAGACCGAAGACTTCATCTGATTAGATGAGGTCGATCTCTGCCGGAAGGTAGCTCGTGACTTCGAGACCAACTTCCTGCTCGCGAACTTCGGGCTTCGTCCAAGTCTTCATGGTGTTTCCTCCAAGCGGTGAACTGCTTTCCCTACTCAGCAGACCCCGCCGAGGGTCCACTCAATTGGTGCAGGCACTTATGTTTGTGCCGGCCCAATCTGCGGATCGGCCTTTCAAAGTCAAGGCTCGAACCGCCGCCGACCGCAGAAGATCACGTTTCGAGACTTCTTTTCAAATCAATGCCCTTCACGTCTGCGTGTGGGTCTGATCCAGGACGTTCTGTGTGCATGTGCGAGAGGATGATCGGCAGGCTCGGAATGGGTCCGGAGCGGAAGAGGCGTCCCGGCGCCTCCTGTGGAAGCTTCGCGATTTTGGGGCTGGCGCATCCAAATCGGGTGGAATGCCTGGCACGTTAGAATATTATTCTTATATTTGGGGTGGAATGCCGCAGGCATGTAGAAAATTGTTCCAAAATGACGTATGCAAACCAGCGTCGGGCTGGGCCAGTTATCGGATGGTCCGTTAGCCATTGATGGCTAAATGATCGATTAAAGTGATTGGTTCGATCACGAAGATGGGGCTTTCGCTGAGATCAAAGGCGCGTTAGGCCCGCGTCTCAATGTTCCGAGCTGAAGGATTTCGGGCTGAGGGCCCTGATTAAGGAGAGCTTTTTGTGACCGCCACCCCTCTGCTTCCGCGTAACGCGCCGTTTCTGCCGGAAGAGATCGAGATGCTGAACAAAGTGGTTGCGCGGACAACTCCGCAGCAGCGCTCTTGGCTTGCCGGTTTCTTCGCAGGTTTTGAAGCGGCTCAGGGCGGCAGCGCAGGGCAGGCAGTTCCCGCCGCAAGGCCGCGGGCGCCGCTGACCATTCTTTATGCCAGCGAGAGCGGCAACGCTGAAGCATTGGCGAACAAGGCCAAGAAGGCCGCCCAGAAGCACGGTCTCGATGCCAAGGTTTTCGATATGGCCGACGCCGACATGGCGCTGCTGGCCAAGGCGAAGAACATCGTCGTTTTTGCTGCAACCTGGGGCGAGGGCGATCCGCCGTCGCGCGTGGTCGACTTTTATCAGACCCTGATGAGCGACGCGGCGCCACGCATCGACGGCGTGCGGTTCGCGGTTCTGGCGCTGGGCGATACGGCGTATGCGCAGTTCTGTGCCGTCGGTCGGGCCATCGACGCCCGCCTTGAGGAACTCGGTGGCGTGCGGTCGTTCGATCGGGTCGATCTTGACCTCGATTACGCGAAACAGGCGGCGGACTGGACGGAAAACGCGCTCGCGAAACTCGCGCCGAAGGAAGAGGCAGCGAGCGGCACGGTCGTCCATGTGGATTTCGGGGCGGCTGCTCAGTTTGCCGATGACGATGAGCCGAAGTATACGGCCGAGCATCCGCTCGAAGCCGAGATTTCCGCGCTGGTGAACTTGAACGGCACGGGCTCGACGCGCGAGACGTGGCACGCTGAGTTCGCATTCGACGATCCGGCATTCACCTACCAGCCCGGCGACGCGATCGGCATGTATCCGGAGAACGATCCCGCGCTCGTTGACGACGTGCTGCAGGCGGTTGGTCTCGGTTCGGATGCGGCGCTGCTTTTGAAACTGCAGAAATCCTATGACGTCACGACGCTGTCGCGCTCGTTCGTCGAGAACTACGCCAAGCTGACGGGACGCGCTGACGCGAAGGCGCTGCTTGAAGGCGAGGCCTATCCGAAGTTCGCTTCAGATCGGCAGCTCATCGACTTCTTTCAGGCTTATCCGGAAAAGCTGACGGCTGAGCAATTGACGAGCTTGCTGCGACCGTTGCCGGGACGGCTCTATTCGGTGGCGTCGAGCCTAAAGGCGCATCCAGGTGAAGCGCATCTGCTCGTCGGTGCGGTGCGCTGGGAATCTCACGGCCGTGTTCGCAAGGGCGTGTCGTCGACGTTCCTCGGTGAGCGGCGAAAAGTCGGACAGACGGTGCGTCTCTACGTTAAGCCGAACCGGCATTATCGTCTGCCGCCCGATGGGCATACGCCGATTATCATGATTGGTGCGGGCACGGGCGTTGCACCTTATCGCGCCTTTGTCGAAGAGCGCGTTGCGGATGGTGCAAAGGGCAAGAGCTGGTTGTTCTTCGGTGAACGCAACTTCACCAACGATTTCCTGTATCAGCTCGAATGGCAGGACTATCTGGCATCGGGCGATCTTACGCGGATCGACGTGGCGTTCTCGCGCGACCAGCCGGAGAAGATTTACGTGCAGCATCGCCTGTGGGAGCGTCGGGACGATCTCCGCGCGTGGCTCGAAGAGGGTGCACACATCTACGTCTGCGGCGACGAGAAGGGCATGGCGAAGGACGTCGATCAGACGCTCGTCAAAATCCTCGCCGAGCCGCTGAAGGGTGACGAAGAAGCCGGCCGCGCCAAGCTCAAGGAGCTGACGAAGGCTGGGCGCTATCAGCGCGACGTGTATTAAGAATTGAATGTCCCTCTCCCCCATCACAGGGGTGATCTCGGAGAGGGGGAATGCCGGGAACAGTCGAAATGACCGATAAACGCTCGAAGAACGAGTTCATCAAAGAGAAGAGCCATCAGCTGCGCGGGACGCTGGCTGAAGGATTGCGGCAGGTCGAGACCGGCGCGATAGCCGAGGACGATCAGCAGCTCATCAAGTTCCACGGTTCGTATATTCAAGACGACCGTGATGTGCGCGGCGAGCGATCCAAGAAGAAGCTCGAGAAGGCCTACGCCTTCATGATCCGACTGCGCATTCCCGGTGGCTTCCTTGGTGCCAAGCAGTGGATCGGCCTCGACAACATCGCGAGCACCTATGCCAACGGTTCGATGCGGCTGACGACGCGCGAGACGTTTCAGTTTCACGGCGTCATCAAGTCGAACCTTAAGCGGACGATGCAGGGGTTTCACGACATCTGCCTCGATACGCTCGCAGCCTGCGGCGACGTCAACCGCAACGTCATGACGGCGGCGAATCCTGATCTGTCGAAGGCGCATCGGCAGGCTTATGATCTCGGCAAAGCGATCAGCGAGCATCTTTTGCCGAAGACCGGCGCCTATCACGAGATCTGGCTCGACGGCGAGAAGGTCGAAGATAAATCGGGTCCGGCGAAAGAGGATGTCGAGCCGATCTACGGCGTCCATTATCTGCCGCGCAAATTCAAAGTCGTCGTGGCGGTGCCGCCCGACAACGACGTCGATATTTACGCGCACGATCTGGGTTACATCGCTATCGTCGAAAAGGGCGAGCTTGTCGGCTGGAATGTAACGGTCGGTGGCGGCATGGGCATGACGCACGGCGATCCCAATACGTTTCCGCGCACCGCCGATCTGCTTGGTTTCTGCACCCCAGAGCAGGCCGTTACGCTCGCCGAAAAGATCGTGACCGTGCAGCGTGACTGGGGCAACCGCGAGAACCGGGCGCGGGCGCGTTTGAAATACACGATCGAGGATCGTGGGCTCGATAACTTCCGCGAGGAAGTGGAGAAGCGGGCCGGGTTCAAGCTTGGCAAGCCGAAGCCGTTCAAGTTTGCGAGCACGGGCGACAAAATCGGCTGGCGGCAAACGATCGACGGCAAGAAGAGCGCCGATAAGCCCTGGCATCTGACGCTGTTCGTCGAGAACGGCCGAATCAAGGATCGGCCAGGTTTCGCGCTGAGAACGGCGCTGCGTGAGATTGCTGATCTCGGTATTTGCGATTTCGTCTGCACGGCGAACCAGAACGTCATCCTCGCCAATGTGCCGGGAAAATCGAAGGCGAAGATCGAAGGCATTCTGACGTCGCATGGCGTCGAGCTCGGTGTCTCTTCGGGGCTGCGCCGCAACGCTATGGCGTGTGTGGCCTTGCCGACATGCGGTCTTGCTCTGGCGGAGAGCGAGCGGTTCCTGCCCGATCTCGTGACGGCGCTTGAGGAAAGCCTCGATCGCGCGGGTCTGAAGGACGACGACATCGTCATCCGCATGACGGGGTGCCCGAACGGCTGTGCGCGGCCGTATCTGGCCGAAATCGGGTTGGTCGGGCGCAACCCAGGGCTTTACAACCTCTATCTCGGTGCGGCCTTCAACGGTTCGCGGCTGTCGAAGCTTTACGCGCAGGACGTCGACAAGCAGCGGATCGTGTCACTGCTTGAGCCGATCTTCATCAATTACGCAAAGACGCGGAATGACGGCGAGCGCTTTGGCGATTTCGCGATCCGGTCGGGCTATGTGAAAGAGACGACGGCAGGCAATCAGTTCCACGCAGACGTGAAGCTGGTTTGAATTTTTGCTGCGCTTGGCGACACGCGTTCCGCGCGCCGGCCGCCAAGCGCAAAAAGTCGCTTCGATCTTTCTCGGGCCGACGAAGATCGGCACTCAGGCAAGTCTCAGCATGACGAAGGTTGCGATTTGACTGGATCCGGGCCTGCGCCGGGATGACGTTGTTGGTGTGTGCGCTATAGTTTGTGTGCGAGCTGGTAGGCGGCGAAGCACAGGATCAGCGCAAGGAACACGCGCAGCAGCCAATCGGGCAGTAGGCCCGTCAGGCGTGAGCCGATGGCGATTCCGGGGATCGAGCCAACGAGCAGTAGGCCCAGCAGCGTAAAGCTGGCGTTGCCGATCGACAGATGGCCTAGGCCCGATATCAGCGTCAGTGGCACGGCATGGACGATATCGGTCCCAATCAGACGGCGAGTTCTGAGCGTCGGATAGAGCAGCGTCAGGACCACGACGCCGATCGCGCCTGCTCCGACCGATGTCAGAGTTACAATCGAGCCCAACGTCAGCCCAAGAAGAAGCGTCGGCACGTGACGGATTTTAAATTCGGGGGGCTCGCCGACCTGTGCGCGACCGCGGACGACAAGCGGATAAATCAGAATGGCGACGGAACTGATGATCAGGGCCGCGATCAGCGCTTCCTTGATGAACAGGCCGAGAGCCGTGGTGTCGGGATCAAGGAGATGCAGAAGCACCAGCATCGCGAGCGAGCCTGGAACGCTTCCGGCCGCAAGCCATCCGACGAGGCGCCAGTTGACGTTGCCGAAGTTATGATGCGGCCACGCGGCCGAGGCTTTCGTGATGGATGCGAAAAGAAGGTCCGTTCCGACGGCGAGCGTTGGCGGTACGCCGATCTGCGTGATGAGAAATGGTGTCATCAGCGAGCCGGCGCCAACGCCTGTCAGGCCGACAAGAAATCCGACGACGAAGCCGCCAGCGACGACCATGGGCCAGAGAGTGCTGAGATCGAATTCCGGCATGGGATTCCGCAGGGAACGTGACAGTCAGACCTACGCGAGATCGCCGCCGTCTGCAATCTTGGAGTTTCGTTGAAATGGGCTGAGCAGGGCCGTCATCCTCGACTTTATGCCGAGGATGACTTTCAATCGTGATGAAACCTAAAGCCCAGGATCCATGCCGTCGTCGACGGGGGGCGGCGGCTCAATGGCGACTGCGATGCCGGCCGCACGGAGAATGATCGCCACTTCGTTGGCGCGGCGCATAAACTCTTCGCGATCTTTCGAACTCATCGACAGGTCGCGATTGAGGCCGTTCGCCAGCATGTCACGCTTCAGGACGAAGTGACCTTCGGTCGGCTCTTCTGCCTTGGCACTGACGGCCGTCGCGACGCCACCGGCCATCGTTGCTCCGGTTACGGAATCGACGAGCAGCAGCGTGCCGGTTTCCGGCGTTTCGGTGAAGACGTCGATGGCCGCAGCGCGTCCCAATGAGATTTTGGCGATGGCGATGTCGTTGGCACCGCAGCTGCGCGCCGGGCGCGAGGCCATGGTCTCGAGATCGAGAAGCGCCTTGACCTCGATGTTCGAGATCGGAATGAGATCGGTCGACGTCCGCAGCAGATAACCTGCGGTGGGGCTGAAGGCGTCTTCCGACAGCCAAACAAAACGCGCTTCGACGGTCTGGGCAGCGACGGGAAGCATGTCACGCTTCGATAGAACCGCGCCCCGCGAGACATCGATATCGACGTCGAGCTGAAGCGCGACGGCCTGTCCGGCCGAGGCGCTTTGCAGATCACCATTCATCGTGGCGATGCGAACGACTTTGCCGCCAGCGTTGCTCAGAGTGTCGATGACTTCGTCGCCGACCTTGATCGAGCCGGACGTGACGGTGCCTGCGAGGCCGCGGAAATCCTGGCTGTCGCGCAGAACCGTCTGCACGGGGAAGCGGAACACGGAGCCGGCTTCGCTGACGCGGCTCGGCGTCTTCTCCAGGTGCTGGATGAGCGTCGGGCCGGTGTACCACGACATGTTGCTCGACTGGGTCGTGACGTTGTCGCCGAACACAGCCGAGAGCGGCACGGCGGTCGCGTCCCAGAAATTGAATTTCCAGCAGAGCGTGCGGAAGTCGGCTTCGATCTTGCGGAACACGTCTTCCGACCAGCCGACCAGGTCCATCTTGTTGACGGCGAGCACGACGTGCTTGACGCCGACGAGATCGAGGATGGCCGTGTGTCGCTTGGTCTGTTTCTTCACGCCCGAGCGGGCATCGACCAGAACGATCGCGACATCGGCGTGAGATGCGCCCGACGCCATGTTGCGTGTGTACTGCTCATGGCCAGGTGAATCGATGATGACGAAGCGGCGCGTCGGCGTGTCGAAATATTTCCACGCAATGTCGATCGTGATGCCTTGTTCGCGCTCTGCGACGAGGCCATCGAGTAGCATCGAGAAATCGGGGAGGTCGGTGCCAGCAGCTTTGCGGCCCGACTTGCGCACGTTCTCGCGCTGATCCTCGTAAAGGTCGGAAGCATCCCACAGCATGCGGCCGATCAACGTCGATTTGCCATCGTCAACAGAACCGCACGTCAGCAGGTGTGTAATGCCGCCGAGATCGCGCACGAGGTTCGGCACTACTTCCAGGCGCGGCGCCTCGTTGGCGGCGGGCTGAATTTTATGCAGGGCGTGCACCGACATTAGAAATAGCCTTCCTGCTTCTTCTTTTCCATTGCGCCGGCTTGGTCGTGATCGATCAGACGGCCCTGGCGTTCCGACGTCTGCGCGTTGAGTGTTTCGGCGACGACGGCTTCGATCGTTTCGGCATCGGATTCGACCGCAGCCGTAAGCGGGTAGTCGCCGAGCGTGCGGAAGCGGATCTTGCGCATCTCGACTTTTTCGCCGTCCCGCGGTTGCAGACGTTCGTCATCCTGCATCAGGATTTGCCCGTTGCGCACGATGGTCGGCCGCTCGGCCGCGAAATAGAGCGGAACGACATCGAGCTTTTCGCGCAGAATGTAACGCCAAACGTCTTTTTCGGTCCAATTGGACATTGGGAAGACGCGTACGGTTTCGCCGGTACCGAGGCGCCCATTCAACAGGTTCCACATCTCGGGGCGCTGCTTGCGCGGGTCCCACCGATGGCCGGGGGCACGGAACGAGAAAACGCGTTCTTTCGCGCGGCTCGCTTCTTCGTCCCGGCGAGCACCGCCGAAGGCCGCGTCGAAGCCGTATTTGTCGAGCGCTTGTTTCAGGGCCTGTGTTTTCAGCACGTCGGTGTGGATCGAAGGCGCGTGATCAATCGGATTGATGCCGCGCTTGATGCCGTCGTGATTGGTGTAAACGATCAGATCGAGACCAAGTTCACGTGCCGTCCGATCGCGAAAAGCGATCATATCCTTGAACTTCCACGTCGTGTCGACGTGCAGCAGCGGAAACGGCACCGCCTGCGGGAAGAAGGCCTTCCGCGCCAAGTGCAGCAGGACGGTCGAATCCTTGCCGATGGAATAGAGCATCACGGGCTTGCGGAACTGCGCTGCAGCCTCGCGGAAAATGTGGATGCTTTCTGCTTCGAGCAGATCAAGATGCGATGGCGAGGCCGTCATGCCGCGCGGTCCTTCGGTTCGAAACCAGGGTCTTGGGGCTGCGTATGAAGTCCGCATTCTTTGCCGTTCTCATTTTCCCACCACCAGCGGCCGGCACGGATGTCTTCACCCGGTTTGATGGCGCGTGTGCACGGTTGGCATCCAATCGACGGGAATCCCTTCGCATGCAGAGCATTCACGGGAATTTTGTTGGCTGCAACGTAGTCTTCGAGTTTTTCAAGAGACCAGTCAGCGATTGGGTTGAGTTTGATGAGCTTTTGCACAGGATCGTAGCTCGCGAATGGAACATGCGAGCGGCCCTGTGATTGCTCGCGGCGCAAACCCGTCACCCAACCCGCAGCGCCATGCAGCGCGCGATTCAGCGGACGGACTTTGCGAATTTCGCAGCAAGCTTTGCGCGCTTCGATCGAATAGCGAAAACCGTAGACGCCGTCGTTTTCAACCAGCTCTTCGACTTCGGCGGACTCAGGGAACATCACACGGATCTTGATGCCGTACTTGCCTTCGGTATCGAACAGCGTGTCGAGCGTCTCGGGAAAATGCCGGCCGGTGTCGAGCGTAAAGATGTCGATATCCGTTCCGCTCACCGCGATGGCGTGCGTGATCGCCTGATCCTCGATGCCGAGGCTGGTGGAGAAGGAGACGGTACCGTCGACGGCGGCGCGGATCGCCGACAGGCGCTCTTCGAGCGTCGTCAGCTCTGCGAGCTTGTGGTCGAGTTCGGCTGCGAGCGCATGTTGCGTCGCGGAATGAATGTCGGTCGGCTGGCCTGCGGGGGCGGATGCCGGTGCTTCGAACAGCGTCATGAAGGACCTCCGTGTGCCGCTACATAGTGGAAAACTATTCTCCTGAGAAGGCATTTCTATAAATAAGAATAGGATATTATTTCTCAAACTATCGCGAAATGGCCGCGTTCCTTTCTCGCAGTGCTTGAGAATGGCGTTCGCTGCGCCGGCAGCAGCGTGTGGAAATCATTGTCGTCCAGCGAGCCATCCGAGCAAGCCATTTGCTGCCGATGCGGCGGTTGCGAAGGTCCCCTGCAGCAAATAACCGCCGGTGGGTGCTTCCCAATCAAGCATTTCGCCTGCGACAAACAGGCCGGGGCGGTCTTTGAGCATGAGGTTCTCGTCCAGCGCGGTCCAAGCGACGCCGCCAGCGGACGAGATGGCCCTGTCGAGGCTGGTCACCCCCACAACCTGGAGGGGCAGAGCTTTGATGCGGCCGGCAAGGGCCTCGGCGCTGTCGGGTAGCGCGGCATTCCCTTCGCGAAGGAGAGCGACGGCGACCGGATCGAGATGGGCTGCTTTGCGCAGAAAGTTCGTCAGCGTTTCGCCGGAGCGGCGGCGGCCGAGACGTTCGGCGAGAGCCGACTGCGTGAGGTCCGGTTTGAGGTCCACTATAAGTGTCGCGCTTTTGCCGTCGCCAAGTGCGGCGCGGATTTGCGGGCCGAGAGCATAGATTGCTCCGCCTTCCAGGCCGTTTGCCGTGACGACGGCTTCACCCCGGACCGTTGTCGATGCGATAGAGAGCGCAATGCGCTTTAAAGCCAGACCCTCGAAACGCGATTTGAAAACTTCAGACCACGATACGAGGACGCCGCAGTTGGCCGGCTCGAGCGGTGTGATGGCAATACCGGTGTTCCGGAACTGATTAACCCAGGCGCCGTCGGAGCCGAGCTTCGGCCAACTGCCCCCGCCAAGCGCGAAGAGCGCCGCATCGGGTGTGATCGTACGTTGGCCATCAGTCGTTTCAAATACCAGCGCGCCAGTATCGTTGAACCCGACCCAGCGGTGGCGCGGTTTAATGGAAACACCGAGGCTGTCGAGACGCCGTAACCATGCGCGCAACAGTGGCGAGGCTTTCATCGCCTTCGGAAAGACACGACCGCTCGTGCCGACGAAGGTTTGAGCATCAAGGTCGTTCGCCCAGGCGATGAGCCGCTCAGGCGGAAAAGTTTCGACGGCCATTCGGACTTCATCGGCGCTTTCGCCGTAGCGTGTCAGGAACCGTTCGAGCGGCTCGCTATGAGTCAGGTTCAGGCCGCCGCGGCCGGCGAGCAGAAACTTGCGCGCGGGCGACGGCATCCTCTCATAGATAGAGACGCGATGTCCGGCGTTCGCGATGGCCTCGGCGGCAAACAAGCCTGCGGGTCCGGCGCCGATGATGGCGACGTCCTTCGCGTCGACGGTTTTGCTCACCATGTTCCCGTGTTCGCCATCGAGGTCCACGGTTCCTGCGGTGGCAGGGACGTACCCTTCTGCAGGAGTTCGATAGAGATCAGGTCAGGGGAACGCACGAAAGCCATGTGACCGTCGCGCGGAGGGCGGTTGATCGTGACGCCTGCAGCCTGAAGTTTTGCGCAGGTCGCGTAAATGTCATCGACGAGAAATGCGAGGTGCCCGAAGTTGCGACCCGTGCCGTATGGCTCAGGGTCCCAGTTGTAAGTGAGTTCGAGCATCGGCGCTTTCTCATTCAGCGCGCGCTCTTCGTCTTCGGGGGCAGCGAGAAAGACGAGGGTGAAGCGCCCCTTCTCATTCTCCATCCGGCGAATCTCCTTCATACCGAGTGCATCGCAATAGAATTTGAGACTAGCCGCGATATCGGTCACGCGAACCATAGTGTGCAAGTAGCGCATCACTCACCTTTTGCCTGCTGTGTGATCGTCTTAGTGGTCGTGTTGCTCGCGCGAAAAATTCTTCCGTACACGCGAATGCTGCACCTCTGCCACAGTGCGTCCTGAAACGTCTTACAGCGCCCGCTCGCTCGAGATGCGCGATTTCGTCCTGCTGTGGATGAGCATTGGAGATCTTCGTTTTCGCCGTTTGGATCAGCACCATCGAAGACGCGGAAAATCAAGTGCCGATGAACGAATCACTTGGAGGTGATTCGGAGCGCGCGGCGCTATCCACGCATGTGGAGGAAAGTTTGCCGGAGATCGACGCGTGATCGAACCTGGGGAAGAATCAGGATGCTTTTTAATGACGTTTTATCATGCTCTTAGGCGAGTAAACAGGATGTGGATTCAAGCATCACAACCGACGGTCAAGGGGGATGCGCCAAAATATTGCCCCTAGTTCCAGCCAGAGCCGGTGTTATGGTTTCCCACGTTTCGCGGTGGTGTTCGGTGTTTCGTTTCTGAAGAGGGCTCTTCCAGAAGCGAGATGTTCGGCGGCACGGCGCAACGAAAGAGTTATCGTTTGACGCACAGTATATGCGGGGTAAGCAAGTATGGGGGATAATAAACGTCCCGGGCTTTCTGAATTTTTGGAAGTGGGCGGTATCAGCCCAGAAGCGCTCGACGACGCGGCAACCGAAGTTTTTGAAGTTGCCGGAATGATCAAGTGGTTCGACGCTTCCAAAGGCTACGGCTTTATTGTGCCGGACAATGGACTGCCCGATATCCTTCTTCACGTGACCTGCCTCCGGGCCGGAGGTTTCCAGACTGCCTACGAAGGCGCGCGCGTTCATTGCGAAGTTTTGCGCCGTCCGAAGGGCATGCAGGCTTTCCGCATTCTCAGCATGGATGAGAGTTCGGCGATCCATCCGTCGCAACTTCCTCAGCGCACGCATGTCATCGTGCAGCCGGAAAGCGATTGGTGCCGGGCATACGTCAAATGGTTCAACCGCGTTCGCGGTTTCGGCTTCTTGACGCGCGGCGAGGGCACGCCCGATATCTTCTGTCACATGGAAACGCTGCGCCGCTTCGGCTTCACTGAGCTGCGTCCGGGGCAGATCGTTCAGGTTCGTTGGGGTTACGGATCGAAGGGCTGCATGGCCGCGGAACTCAGGCCGGATGGCGTGCCGACGGGGCTGCCGTCTCGTAACTGACGCGAGCAAAATGGCGAATATGGTGCCGAGTTCAACGAAGGGGGCCGCGATCAGCGTGGCCCTTTTTATTTTTCCGCCGCTGTTCGTGGCAGCGTGGCCGTGGATGAACGCGTTCGTCGATCTGGTGCCGCCCGCGCATGCGAAAATGCAGCAGGACACGTTGCGGATCGTCTCCGCCGGGGGCGCCGAGCACGCGTTTACGATCGAGGTCGCGACCACCGAGAAGGAAAAAGCTCTTGGCTTGATGTTCCGGACGGAGCTCAGCGACAACCAAGGGATGCTCTTCCCTTACACCGTCGAGCGCGGCCTTCAGATGTGGATGCACAACACGTACATCCCGCTCGATATGCTTTTCATTCGCGCCGATGGCACCATTACGCGCATCGAGGAACGCGCCGAGCCGCTGTCAGACCGAGTGATCTCGTCGGGGGCGCCGGTTCTGGCTGTGCTCGAAATTCCGGGCGGCGCGTCGGCGCGCCTTGGCATCAAGGCCGGCGACAAGGTGCGTTATCCAATTTTTTCGGGTTCGTGACGCCCGCGGCTATTAGGGATGGTGTGTCCGACCAGCGGCGACTTGACCTTAACGAGCGAAAGCGGCAGATGAGAGCGCAAGTCGGGGCGTAGCTCAGCCTGGTAGAGCATCTGCTTTGGGAGCAGAGGGTCGCGTGTTCGAATCATGTCGCCCCGACCAATATTTTCTGTAGGTTCGCCGAAAGCGCATTTTCATTCTGACTTTCCGGCAGCGGCGCCGTTCTGGCTTTCGGCCTCGGAACGTTCATCATTACTTCCACTTTCGACCCAAGCGCGCCGCTTGCGAGCGGCCATCGTGCGCTGGGTTTCCGTGCGCTTGTACAGTCGCGCCGCTTCGGGCGAAGTGGCTCGCAGGACGTTCTCCGGGCGCTGGTGCCATTCGAAACAGACGAGGGGTACAGCCGCCAGGTGACGCTCTCCGGCTGCCACGAGAGTCTCGTGTAGGGCATATCATTGCGCGTCGCAGGACGCGTGCTGCCCTTCCCGTGGTCCATTTCTACTCCGACGGGAACAACTGCAGCGGCGATATCGACCGATATCGAAGTGCCCGCCGAGAACAGCGGTTCTCCTTAAACCGGCGTTAGGCTATGAAGAACGCTGTATACTTGAAAGGGGGGGATCATGCCACGATGCGAGTGTCCAGCCACCGTTCAGGCCGAGATCAGCAGTTCATTAGCGTTTGCGTATATCTGCGATCTTGTCGGCTATGAAAGTCGCGTCGATCCTCCGACCACGACGTCAAATAAGCCCCTAAGGCTCCCATCACCCCCGCTCCCGAAATGGCGTGACGTTACGATCTCTCTCGATGGCTGGTTGGCGATGGGGAACGCGGCCAAACAAAGCAGCATTTCAGAACCGCATTGCGCCCAAAACCTACCGTTCGCGGATGCTGAATAATGAACGACCATCTATTCTACCTTTTTACGTCCGTCCCGCCGCACTTAGTCGGGGATCAACTTGAAGAACAGCGCCGCATTATCGCTTCGTGGACAGCTGCAGGCTTTTCGCCGGTATCCGTCAATGGGCCATCGGAGATTGAACGGGTTCTTGCCTACGGATTTGATCTCGATATCGAGCCATGCAGCAGCGAGGGCAAGCCGCTTGTCGGCGATATTCTCGACGCCGTTCGTAAGCGATCGTGCCCGCGCGCGGGGATCATTAATTCCGATTGCGCTATTCTTCCCTATCCGAATTTAGCGGCGGTTCTGGCAGACGAATTGGAAGGCGGTCTGCTCTACGCCGAGCGCATTGATGTCGGCGGCGACGACCCTCCGTCTATCGGTAATTGTTACGGGTTTGATGCCTTCTTTTTTGATACTGCGCTGAGCCGCGGTATTGTTGATGGTCATTTCCAGCTCGGCGAAACATGGTGGGACTACTGGTTTCCGACACAGATGGCGGCTCGTGGCGCGACATTGGGGAATATTGATGTACCCCTCATCACGCACCGGAGACACACATCCAGATGGAGCCGTGAACTCTGGCGATTCAATGCGATGCGCCATTGGAGTGAGATGAAGCTAGCGATTGAGGCTAAACAGTTGCCTTCTTTTTCGACGGTCATTTGTGACGAAGAGGAAGGATACTTAACTCGTCTTGCGCCAGCTACGTTCTGCTGGCTGCAGTCTCAGAAATGGCCGCGCCCACTTTCATTTTTACCGCCGGAGTTAATCGGCCTCGAAAACATTCTGCGTGCAGGTCATTATGCCATGCACATTCGCTTGCCGGAAATCCCGGAGACGCGGCCCGCGATCGTTGCCCCTGAAGCACCCAAGAGGCCGAAGAGCATGTTGAGTCGCGCCAACCGCGCCCGGCTGCATTTCCAGCGCCGATTGTTCCGGCGAGAGGCGGCTAGCAGTCAGAATGCACGTTGATTTTTCACATTTCCTGCGTACTTTGGCAGCAGCGGGTCGCGTGTTCAAGTCATGTCGCCCCGACCAAATTGCGATCGTTCTTCGTTTGGACTTTCTCGTCATTGCGGAGCCACTATGACGGCACGGATCTTCAAACCTGCGAAAACCGCCATGCAGTCCGGCGAGGCGCGGACGAAGGAGTGGGTGCTCGAATTCGAGCCGGCCAGCGCGCGCGACATTGATCCGTTGATGGGCTGGGTGAGTTCGCGAGACATGCAAGCCCAGGTTCGGCTCGAGTTCGATACCAAGGAAGAGGCCATTGCCTACGCGACGCGCGTGGGCCTCGCCTACACGCTCAGCGAACCAAAGCCGCGCAAGCCGATCAAGAAATCGTACGCGGATAATTTCAAGTTCGGGCGGACGACCAACTGGACGCACTGATGAGTTGGTGGCGAGCGACGCGCGTTTCGCGAGCCGGTCACTCGCCGCGGGCTTGCTTTGTGACTGCGTACGCCATTGGGCGGAGTAGGCGACACCGTTTCGCGGATCCGGCCGCTCACGCAATCTCGATGGCGCATTTCGCCTATCTCTCAAAACGTCGAACCTCTCTCGCGCGGCGGCACGGTCGCTCGGTGGCGCTACACTGATGCCGTCGCCCTGGCGCAATCGCCTGATCTGGGGCGCGATGATCCTTCTTCTTGTCGTGCTTGCATTCAAGACGCGGGATCACTTCGAGATCTATTTCGCGGGCGTCGGCAAACTTGATATCCGGCCCGTTCCAGGCGACGACACGCTCTATCTAAGCTGGCGCGGAAAGATCGATGCTCCGATGGCGTCACGCATTGCGGAGGCATTCGAGCGCCATAAGGGCGAGGCGCATAAGATCATCTTGTCGCTTTCATCGCCGGGCGGGTCGCTCGATCAGGGCGCGGACGTCGCGCGGCTGCTGGGCAGGATCCGACAGACGCATTCGCTTGTCACGCTTGTGGAAACCGGCGGCATCTGCGCGTCGATGTGTGTGCCGATCTATCTGCAAGGGCAGTTGCGTCTCGCGGCGCCGGGCGCGGAGTTCATGTTCCACGAAGTGGCGTTTCGCGATTTCTTTTCCAAGAAAAGGGATAGTAGCGTGCCGGAAAAGGCGATCGGCTCCGAGACCGATCGCTTCTTCGAGAAATACTTCGAAGCTGCTGGTGTGCCGCAATCGTGGATCAATAGCGTGCGCGCGCAAATGACCGGCGGCCATGAGGTCTGGAAGACCGCTCGCGAGCTGGTCGACGAGCACGCGGACATCGTGCAGCAACTCATCTGAGGCACGGCTAAGCGTCGCGCCTGAGCAACCCTTTGGCCGGGGCCTGCCGGAGGCCCGCAAGCGAGCCCCCGACAGGGAAATTATTTTTCCTAGCGGAACAGCACGGTGGCTTTGCCAAGCGTATTCCAGACGCCCCAGAAGAATGGAATCGCGACCGCGATCCACGCTACGATGGCGCCTGGGCTCACACCGCCGAAGCCGATGCCGTGCGAACCTGTGCTGACGTTTGCCGTCGACTTCGCTGCCTGGAGCTTCGCTACTTCTGCGTCGCTCATCATCCATTTGTCGGCGACCGGGCGAATGAGCGCGTTGGCGATGAAGCCGATGAGCAGGAAACCCGCAAGGATATACATCGTGCGATCGTAGACGAGGGCGCGCGGTACACCTGCCGAGATCTGCGCGTCACGAAGATAGCCGATCACCAGTGGGCCAAGGACGCCCGCCGTCGACCACGCCGTCAATAGTCGTCCGTGGATGGCGCCGACGAATTGCGTGCCGAAGATGTCGGCGAGATATGCAGGCACCGTTGCGAAGCCGCCGCCATACATCGTCAGGATCACGCAGAACGCCGCGACGAACAGCGCGATCGAGCCGGCATGTGCGAGCGTAGGCGCCAATGCATAGAGTGCCATGCCGAGGACGAAAAAGCAGAAGTACGTCGTCTTCCGGCCGATGATGTCGGAGAGCGACGCCCACAGGAAACGGCCGCCGCTGTTGAACAGCGATAGCAAGCTGACGAAGCCGCCTGCAATTCCTGCGATGATCGTGGCTTGCGCCGGCGTCAAATCCTTGAAGGAGACGTCATTAAGGCCGATCAGCTTGCCGGCGAAGATCTCCTGCAGCATCGGTGAGGCCATCGCCAGGACGCCGATGCCCGCCGAGACGTTCATGCAGAGCACGATCCAGATCAGCCAGAACTGAGGGGTCTTGTGGGCATTATCGAGGTGGACATGGCCGTGCGTGATCAGGGCTTTGGTTTGGCTGCTTGGCGGGGTCCAGCCGTCGGGCTTCCAGCCATCCGGCGGCACGCGGTAGCCAAAGGCGCCGCATAACATTGCGATGAGGTAGATGACACCGATCACGGCCATCGACTCTTGAACGCCGACGGATTCAGCGGTCTTGAAATGGTTCATCAACAGGATGGCAATCGGCGAGCCGATCATCGCGCCGCCGCCGAAGCCCATGATGGCCATGCCGGTCGCCATGCCGCGGCGATCGGGGAACCATTTGATCAGCGTGGACACCGGCGAGATATAGCCGAGACCGAGGCCGATGCCGCCGATCACGCCCAGGCCGAGCCAGAGAAGCCACAACTGGTGGAGGTGTACCGCCAGAGCCGAAATCAGGAAGCCGCCGCCCCAGCATAATGCTGCGACGAGTCCGGCCTTGCGTGGCCCGGCGCGTTCCAGCCAGCCGCCGAACACCGCGGCGGATAATCCGAGAAACACGATGCCGAGTGTGAAGGTGACGAGGAGGTCGCTGACGCGCCAGTCGCAGGTTGTCGTGATAAGGGCCTGGGCCAGCGTCATGTCTGGACATGTCACCGGCTTTGTGATGCCGAGCGCTTGCGACAGCGGGAGCCAGAACACGCTTAGGCCATAACTCATGCCGATGCAGAGATGGATGGCGAGCGCTGCAGGAGGTACCAGCCAGCGGTTAAAACCCGCCTTGGCGATGATTCTTTCTCTATCGAGCAATCCCGGAGCGTACGGGTCTGCGGAACTGGCCACTGTCATGCGTTTATTCCCCCAGGTTTATTGGCTGCTTTGGTGCGACCGTTTTTCCGGCTTTTGTGCACCTCGGCTGCGACACAATCAACATTGCACCGCGACGAGCCCCGGAAATTCCATCCTAAATCGTGCAGGGCACAATTGCCCGGAAGGGATCGCACGGGCGTGCGTCCCGGGAAATTCGACCTTCGCCACGTGCCGTCGCAAAGGCGTTTGCTCTTGAGAAAAAATTCGCTACAAAGCGCCTTCTTCGCGACTGCCGCGGGTGTAGCTCAATGGTAGAGCAGCAGCCTTCCAAGCTGAATACGTGGGTTCGATTCCCATCACCCGCTCCAACCGCTCTCCAGGAGTAGCTGCGAAGCGGCTCCGTTAGGCGTCCTGCTCGGAGATCTCGACGCGATCGGGATAGAACGCGACGTGATCCTGGATGGCGCTAACGGCCTCGTAGGGCGCCTCATAGCTCCATACTGCATTCTCGGATGAACCGCCGGGAGCGGAGAGGCTGAAATACGAAGCGTCGCCTTTGTAGGGGCAATACGATGTGTGGGCGGACCTTTGCAGAAACTGCATATCGACATCCGTCCGAGGGATGTATTGGACGGCAGGGTAGCTCGCTTCCGTCAGGACGATCGCGTTCGTGGTGTCAGCGACGACCTTTCCCGCGAACCTGACGAGGACGCGGCGCGGATTTTTCTCAAGCGTTATTGGGTGCTTGCTGTCGGGAATAAGCCGCGCACGGTCTTTCGTTTTGATTGCTGTCATCGTTGCCTCCTTGGCATGACGTAATGAGCAGGGGGGAAAACGCAAGGGATCCTGCGGAGGTGTCATAAGCTTCCGCTCGGCGGCGCCGTAATGGCTTCGCGGATATGAGCAAGCGGAGCCGTTTGCGAGAACATCACCGTGGTTCCTGATGGCGTTACGCCCAAATCGTTCCAAAGCTTGGCAAGATCGGGTGCATAAGGTTTGTCACGCATCTTGGCGTAAAGCTCTTCCATGACCGGGTAGCCGGCTGTCTGGTCGGCGACTTTCAAGATGCGTTCGATGGGCCAGTCCTGATCGTGGGTACCGCCCGCGGCAAGGACTCCACGCATCGCCTGCTGCAACCCGACCTTGTTGTGGCTTCGCTCGCGATACGTGATGTCGGCGAGCAGGCAGAAGATGGCGCCGCCCCAATAGGTCCGACCCCAGGTGTGGGTGCGGTCGAGGCCTTCGTCCCCCTCCTGCGGCAATCCCTTCGGCATGTCCCGAACCATGTCGGCCCAGATCTTATCTGCTTTGAGATCTCCTGCCTGGACGCGGGCAATCGGCTCGACATAAACGGCCAGCCCTTCCGCGAGCCACAGGTGGTCCTGCGAGACGTCGGGTAAGGCGAGATGCACCATCTCGTGCACGGCTTTCCAATCGGCAACCAGATCGTCGTCGGTTGTAAAGTCACCGACGAGAAGCCGGATGGCAGGGCCGCGATAGCCGAACGCCTGCCCGCCTTCGACGCCTTCACCTTCAACGGGAACGATCAAGATCTTCGCGCTGGGTACGGGAAACTTCCCATAATAAGTGGTGACGGCCTTCGCCGAAGTCTTCAGCCATTTGAGAATTCGGTCGTGACTTAGGCGGAGGGGACCAGGTGCAAACGCGATCGTTTGCGTGGCTCCCCCGATATGCAACTTCGTGGCGTGGAGTTCGTCGAAGGCATCGTAGGGCATGCCGGTCCCCCGAAACGCCTGCGATGAGACCGCTGCCGGTGCCGGTGACATCGGGAAGGGGATCAGAAGTCCCGCTCCGAACAGGATCCATTGCCATGTGCGCACAGGTGTTCTCCGAGATGCATAGCCTTCCGCTGCGTGCAGAAGCTACGGACCGCGACGTGCCGGCGTTACATTGGGTTCGTCATGGGGATCTTGGGGGGGGCGACGCCTTTGACAGGAGGGCTGATCGCCAGATTCTATCCCTCGGTATGTTGCCGGATGGACTCTGCCGCCCGGCTGCTTTGAGTTGTCCTGAACGCCCGCGCATCGGTTCGAAAAAGCCGGCCGGCATCTGATGTGCGCGCATAGAAGCGCGGAAAAACAAGGGATTTTCCAAGTTCGCGACGGCGCTCTCTCCGGCGTTAGTCATCGGTATTTTTACGGATGTGCCAGTCCGGCGGGCAGCAGCCCGATGGCACCGGCCGGAATAACGCGTGCGGAGGTTCCGATCTAGCTTTCACCGAAGACGAACTCGATTGCACAGAGAAGGCGGCGTTGGTGGGCGTCATCAGCGACGGCCGATTTCCGGCTCGGGTTTGCGAGCGGCCTTGTGGCCCTGACCAGAGAAAGGTGAAGGCAATGATCAGACTTCCTGTCGCCCTCGTTGTTTCGCTCATTGCGCTCGGTGCCGCGGCGAGTGCCGCGAGTGCGCGAGGCACGTGCTCGGGTGATTTCGAAAATGTCGGCGGAAACTGGATCGCAACAAACTATTGCCAGCGTGTCCACGCCAAACACGTTGCGAGTCAGGAAGGGATGCACCTGACCTCGCATCCCGTGCTAGCCCATGACGAGACGCCGGGTCAGTTCTGTCGCGAACACGTCGACGATAATCGCACCTCGACGTACTGCTCAGAGTATAATGACTGACGGACGCGTTTGAGGTTGACTGAGAGTTTTTGAAAGCGGGTCGGCAAACTGCCGGCCCGCTTTGCGTATCGGCGCAATTCTACCAGCGCAAAAGCCCCGACAGGAGCATTCCGCCGCCGACCACGATCAACACGCCGAGCGAATACCACGTGGCCAGGAACGGGATGCCGTATTCCGTGCAGTGCAGGGAATAAATGCAGGCACCGTAGCCGCCTGCCATGAAACCTGCTGCCGCGCCGGCGACGGCGTAGTGCGTCGGGGCGAGTTGGCGAAGCGCGAGGAAAGCTGCAACCAGAAGTGGGATCGAGAGCGCAACGATTGCCCACGGACAGAACGACGAGGAACTCCCCAGCCAAAGCTGGCTTCGCTCGTCTGGCGGAGACATGAAAAATTCCATGCCCGCTGACAGCGCGACGATTGCGAAGATCGCGGAAAGCAAGGCAAAAGACGAAGTTGCTGTCGCCCCGGGCCGTCCGAGACGCTCCAATGCGAAAAGGCCTGCCGTGCCGATCATGAATGTGTAGCCAGCCTTGATCCAGAACGGCGCGGAATGCATCGCCGTGCCGAGTTCTGGCCGGAGCCCCAGCCACAGGACCATGACCGTCAGCGAAAAGATGATCGAAAGCAAAAGGCTCGCCGTGATGATCCGCGCAACCGAACCGGGCGAGGTCGGGAGGTCGGCGACAAGGCTTCTGATAAGTTGTTCTGTTCTCAATTGATGTCTACTCCGAGGGAGCGGCCGAACTTCCGCGCTGCAAAAGAGCGGACGGCGCTCATAGACGTGTCGTTTAAAAGACATTCGCGCGCGCGGACGCCGGAGTTACATCGTTCAGGCACTTTTTTGAGCACATGCGCGGAAGGGGTACGACGGCCATTCGGATGGGATCGCGAAAACGAACTCCCTTAGGCTGAGATACAACCCGAGTCGAATAGGAGGCCACCCCATTCGCCGGCAAGCGGTGCGGGTATCTCATGAGCAATGTCAGAAAAGTTGTCGGCAATCGACTCGGGCGAAAGTAACCTTCGTGCTGCTTTCAGGTCGTCTTTCGGGCGTCGGAGTTACGATTTGAAATGTTCCTCGCCTATACGGCTATTGAGAGATGACCTACTATGCTCTCAACGGTTCTTAGATGTTCCGCATTCGCATACGTCGGGGTGAGCGCTCGAATGGGTGAAAATTTTCAACTGTGGCCGGCAGGGATGTCGAGCCCGGCACGAACTGGTTGCGCGCGGCAGAATTCGCGGCTGTTTTCTCGGGTGGTCCCCATTCTTGCCGTTGCCGCGACGCTGGCTCTCTCGGGATGTGGGGACAGGAATACCTTCATCCCGCCGCCCCCGCCGAAAATCGAACTGGCGTCGCCGCTGAAACAGAGCGTGACGCGCTATCTCATGGCGACGGGCAACACGGCTGCGGTCAATACGACCACGCTCGTCGCGCGTGTTCAGGGTTTCATCCAGAGCATCGATTATAACGATGGCGACTTCGTCAAGGCGGGCAAGACGCTGTTCGTCATCGAGCAGCAGCCTTATCAGCTTTCCCTGGAGCAGGCCCAGGCCGGGTTGGCGAGCGCTGAGGCGCAAACCAAGAAGTCAAAAGCTGATTACGAGCGTCAAGTCGATCTTGCCGCCAAAAACATCTCCAGCCAAGCGACGCTCGATGCGGCGACCGCGACCTACGACGCTGCGGTCGCGGCGCAAAAGCAATCTCAGGTCAATATCGATCAGGCGCAGCTCAACCTCAGCTATACTGAGGTCAAGGCGCCGTTCGACGGCATCGTGACGGCGCGTGAGGTTTCGCTCGGACAACTTGTCGGCGCGGGAAGTCCGACGACGCTCGCAACGATCGTTCAGCTGCAGCCGATCTACGTCAACTTCTACGTCAGTGAATCGGATGTGCAGTCGATCCGCGATAACATTCGGGCGCGCGCGATAACCGCGGAAGAGCTGAAGAAAATTCCGGTCGAAGTCGGGCTGCAGAGCGAGACGGGGTATCCGCACAAGGGCACGCTCGACTACGCCGCGCCGACCATCACTGCAAATACCGGCACGTTGCTGGTACGCGGCGTTTTCCAGAACGAGAATAAATCGCTGCTGCCAGGGTATTTCGTCAGGGTGCGCGTGCCGCGCGGCAAGGACAACGATGCGCTGCTGGTGCCGGATCGGGTCGTCGGCAGCGATCAGGCCGGCCGCTACGTCTTCGTTGCCAACAAGGATGATATCATCGAGCAACGCAAGGTCGTGCTCGGACAGCAGGTGGGCGATCTGCGCGTGATCGAGAAGGGGCTTGCTCCAGATGATCGCGTCGTGATCTCCGGGCTAATGACGGTCGTGCCGGGCCAGAAGATCGAACCTGTCGTGAAGACGATCAGCGCTCCGGCGCCGGATGCGGACACCGCGCAATGATCTCAAAATTCTTCATCGAACGGCCGGTTCTCGCCAACGTCATTGCGATCCTGATGGTCGTGATCGGCGCCGTGTGCGTGTTCGAACTGCCCGTAGCGCAGTACCCGAACGTGGTGCCGCCGACCGTGTCGGTTACGACGCGATATCCCGGTGCGAGTGCGCGGACCGTCGTCGATAACGTTTCCCTGCCGATCGAGCAGCAGGTGAACGGCGTCGAAGACATGATCTACATGCAGTCATATGCTGCATCCGACGGCACCTACACGCTCACCGTCACGTTCCAGATTGGCACCGACCTCAACGCAGCGCAGATCCTGGTGCAGAACCGCGTGCAGGCGGCGATGGCATCGCTGCCGCAAGCGGTTCAAGTGCAAGGCGTCGTCGTGCAAAAGAAATCGACGTCGATTCTGCAGATTGTGACGTTGACGTCGCCGAACAGCACCTACGACAGTCTTTATCTCAGCAATTATGCGACCATCCGGCTAAAGGACGAGATTTCGCGCCTGCCGGGCGTCGGCAACGTCAATGTGTTCGGTGCCGGGCAATACGCGATGCGCGTGTGGCTCGATCCGGACAAGATGCAGGCGCGCGGGCTCGACGCGCAGGATGTGATCCAGGCGCTGCAGCAGCAGAGCGAGCAGGTGACGGCCGGGCAGGTGGGCATGCCGCCGGTTTCCGGATCACCGTCGTTTCAATATACGATCGACGTGCAAAGCCGCTTCGACGATCCTGAGCAGTTTGCGAATGTCATCGTCAAGACGGGCACCAATGGTGATCTCACGCGCGTGAAGGACGTCGGGCATGTCGTCCTCGGGGCTCAGACCTATGCGCAGTATTTCAATCTCGATGGCAAGCAGGCGGCGGGTCTTGCGATCTTTCTGACGCCGGGCGCCAATGCGCTCAACGTTGCGAAAGAAGTGTCGGACAAGATGAAAGTCCTGGCGAAGGAATTTCCCCAGGACATGATCTACCAGATCCCGTTCGATACGACGCTGTTCGTGCAACAGGCGATCGACGAGGTCTACCGCACACTGATCGAAGCGGCCGTTCTGGTCCTCATCGTTATTCTCGTCTTCTTGCAGGACTGGCGGGCGACGCTCGTTCCTGCGACGACCGTTCCGGTGACGATCATCGGCGCGTTTGCGGCGATGGCCGCGATGGGATTTTCGATCAACCTTTCGACGTTGTTCGCGATCGTGCTCGCCATCGGCATCGTCGTGGATGACGCCATCGTGGTCGTGGAAGGCGCGGCGCATAACATCGAAAAAGGTATGTCCGGCCACGACGCAGCCATCGCGGCCATGAATGCGTTGATGGGGCCGATCATCGGCATCACACTCGTTCTGATGGCGGTGTTTCTGCCGGCATCGTTTCTTCCGGGGCTGACCGGACAGATGTACGCGCAGTTCGCGCTAGTCATTGCGGCGACGGCGATGATCAGCGCCATCAACGCAGCCACGCTGAAGCCGACGCAATGCGCGCTATGGCTGCGGCGGCCGGTACCGCCTGAAGAACGCAATTTCTTTTTCCGCAGTTTCAACGCCGTCTACCAGCGGTTCGAGAACTGGTATACGAAGGTCATCGATTGGATGGTTCACCACAGCATTGCGATGTTCATCATCGCCTTGCTGATTATTTCGGGGGCCGTCTATGGCATGACCCGGGTCGCGACTGGCTTTCTGCCCATCGAAGACCAGGGCTATCTGATTGCATCGGTGCAGCTTCCCGAGGGCGCGTCGCTTGGGCGTACGCAAAACTCGTTGCAGCAGGTCGAGCAAATTGCCGACGCGGTGCCGGGCGTTGAGCGTGTCATCACCATCGCCGGTATTTCGCCGCTCGATAACAGCGCATCGCTCGCCAATGCGGGCGTTGCGTACATCATGCTGAAGGATTGGAGCAAGCGCGGCAAAGACGAGGATCTTGCCTCGCTTTACAAGAAGCTCAACGGCGAGATGGCCGCCATCGAGGATGGCGTCGTGATGGTGCTGCCGCCGCCGCCGATCCAGGGCATCGGCAATGCCGGCGGCTTCACGATGCAGATCGAGCTGCGCGACAGCAGCTTCGATCTCGTGAAACTCGGCAGCGCCGTGGATGCCGTGGTGAATGCCGCCAATACGCAGTCGGGCATTCAACGCGCGTCGACGACATTCCGTGCGACGGCGCCGCAATACAAGGTCACAATCGATCGAGCAAAAATTCAGACGTTGCTGCTGACGACGGATCAGGTGTTCCAGACGCTGGCGAGCTATCTGGGTTCCAGTTATGTCGATCAATTCAACAAGTTCGGACGCATTTTCCAGATCTACGTGCAGGCGGATGCGGATTACCGCATGGAGCCGAGTGAGATTTTGCGTCTCAAGGTGCGCAATCAGAACGGCGACATGATCCCGCTCGGAACGGTGATGAATATTACGCCGATCGTCGGACCGTCGCTCATCAGCCTTTACAACCTCTATCCGTCGGCAACGATCGTGGGCGTGCCAGCGAAGGGCTTTTCGTCGGGTGATGCGATGTCGCTGATGGAACAAGTCGCGGAAAAAACGCTGCCGCCGGGCGTTGGCTACTCGTGGACGGCGCTGTCCTATCAGGAAAAGATCGTCGGCGGTCAGATCTACTATGTCTTCGCGCTCGCCATGCTGCTCGTTTATCTGGTGCTCGCGGGACAATATGAGAGCTGGTACTCACCGCTCTCGGTGCTGTTTGCGGTGCCGCTGTCGCTGGTCGGGCCGGTGTCGGTCATGCTCGGCCTCGGCATCGACAACAACCTCTACGTCCAGATCGGTCTGGTGCTGCTGATCGCATTGTCGGCCAAAAATGCGATTCTGATCGTCGAGGTTGCGCGAGAGTTGCGTGCAGAGGGCAAGAGCATCGCTGTGTCTGCCGTCGAAGCGGCGCGCGCTCGGTTCCGTCCCATCCTGATGACGTCGTTCGCCTTCATTCTCGGTGTGGCACCACTGGTGTTTGCGACCGGCGCTGGTGCGTCGGCACGAAAATCGATCGGCATCACGGTCTTCAGCGGCATGCTGGCGTCGACCCTGCTTGCGGTGCTGTTCGTGCCCTCGATGTTCGCTGTCATCCAGCGCTTCGAAGAGTGGCGTCAGTCTCGCAAGGGGGCTCCGACCAAGGCTGCCGAGGAC
The DNA here is from genome assembly GCF_000253295.1 of Hyphomicrobium sp. MC1. Lineage (NCBI taxonomy): Bacteria > Pseudomonadati > Pseudomonadota > Alphaproteobacteria > Hyphomicrobiales > Hyphomicrobiaceae > Hyphomicrobium > Hyphomicrobium sp. MC1. The sequence goes on from NC_015717.1 coordinate 1,573,226, forward strand.
ACACCGCCTGCGGCATAAGCTGCTGCGGCGGCCGCCAGTATGACCTCGCCGCAACTGAACCACGTTCTTGGTCGAACGTGCAATTGCTGCGAGATCGCTGGCCGGGCGATCGGACATTGCCTATTTTAGGTGAAAATGGGCGGCTAGGAGTTTGCTTTCGCAATCTCAAAACAAAGCGTAGAAGTACGTCGGGTACGAGTTCAGAGGGTATTATGGCCAAGTGGCGTCGACGTAGCGAACCGACTGAGACAGTCGAGCCGCGTCAGGAGACTTTCGATGTCCCGCGCTTCATGAAGCTTTGTGGCATGCTGGCGTCCCCCAATGAAGGCGAGCGTGCGTCAGCCGCAGCGAAAGCCTCGGAAATGCTGAAAGCGGCCAATCTGACCTGGAACGACGTCATCAAGGACGCCAAGACACTCAACGATCACATCGCGTTGGGTAATGCGCGGGAAGAGGAACAGCGGGCGCATCGGTTCTGGAAGACGAGCGGCTCGTCCGAACGCGCGAGAGCATAGTCCGCTCCAGCGCGCGCTGGCGTCCGGCGCTCTGTTTATCGTTCCGCCTCGAAGCCTTTGATGGCCCAAGCTGCGGCATGGCCGAATAGCCAGAGGGCAATCGGGGGCGCGAAAAGCAAAATCGGAACTTCGACGAAATCACCGCGCGTGGTGAGGCTGCCTTGTACGCCCTCAAGCAGCAGGTAGATCGTCCAGCCCATGATCCAGCCTGCCGAGACCAGGATCCAAACGCGAAACAGGCCGCGTTTCCAGTTCAATGGGGGAGGGGTGTCCGCCCTCAAATCGTTAGCCGCAGCCCGGCGCGGAATTCCAAAGTTCGGCATATCACCCTCCAGTCTCGAAGGACGCGGGCCGCGCCGATTCCGGCTGCGCTGCGTCCATTCCCGCCGTTCGCCCTTGTCATCGCACAAGAGAGAAAGTGCGCTGGCGGCGCGGACGTTACCACGGCCCATCCCTCTCTTGCACGCCCTACCCTGGCATAGGGAAAGCGAGCGTGATTATGTCGCCGCGATGGCATCGGGCCGCCCGGCGGGCAGATGCTACACTTTCCCGCGGAAAGATACGGTCGGGACAGCCCTTCAGTCTCCAGCGGCGCAGGACGAGCGGTACCAATGGAACAATTGACGAAACTCTCGGTCTTGGATCTCGGCGAACATTTGCTCGGATTTTACGACGGGCGCATTTCGGGCGTGCGTTATTATTCGGACGCGCCGAATTGGCTCGATGACGGAGGGTTTGCGCTCGGCATTTGCAGCTATGCCGTCGTCGATGGGGCGAGTGCGGTCGTTTACGATACGCATCTGTCAATCGCGCATGCGCGGGACATTCGCAACATTCTGGAAGCGCGTGGAGTTCGGGACATCCGCATCGTGCTGAGCCACTGGCATCTGGATCATGTCGCCGGAAACGCCGTCTTCGATGATTGTGAGATCATAGCGTGTGCAAAGACTGCGCGTCTGTTGTCCGAACATAGGGCAGCTATCGAGGCTGGAACGCACGATGGATTGCCGGCGATCGCGCCGCTGGTGATGCCGACAACGATTTTCTATGGCGGCTTGGATCTGACGTGCGGCAACGTTGGCATCGAATTACGTCCGCTCGACATCCACAGCAGCGACGGTGTGGCGATGTTCCTGCCCGGCGATGAGACTTTGCTGGTGGGCGATACGCTGGAAGACACGGTGACGTATGTCGTCGAGCCGGATCGGCTCGCGCAGCATTTGACTGATCTGGAGCGTATGTCGGCGTGGGATTTCTCGCGCATTCTGCCGAACCATGGCGCGAGGGAGCGGATCATGGGCGAGGGCTACGATCGGGGCCTGATCGAGGCGACGCAAACGTATGTCGAGCGGCTTCTTCAAGTGCCCCATGACGAGCGGTTGGCTTCGGTCGCACTGCCAGATTTTATTCCTGAAGCGCTTGCCAGCGGGGCCGTAACGTTCTTCGAACCGTATGAGGCCGTCCATCGCGGGAATGTCGCGAAGGTCCTGGTGCTTCGGCCCGAAGCATCGGCGTAAGCGAGGACGGACGATGGCAAGCGGGCCGCGCATATCGAGGAAGGGGCAGCAATTCGCGCGCAATCTCGATTGGAACCTCGTGCGGCTCTTTCTCGATATCGTGCGTTCAGGGGGGATCAGCACGGCGGCGCGGACACTGAACAAGCAACAACCGACGATCAGCGCCGGGCTGAAGCGGCTTGAAGATCATGTCGGTGCACCGCTCTTTGTGCGCTCTGCCCGCGGTGTCGCGCTGACGCCTGCCGGGCGGTCGCTTCTAAAATCCGCAGCAGAGATCGAAATTCTGATTTCCGGTATGCCGGGTGACGTCGCGCAGTCTTCGGGTCGACTGCAAGGCGTCGTGACGTTGCGCGTGATTTCGGATCTCGTCGCTCCGGCATTCGATCGGGCGATGGTGGCATTCCATCAGCTCAATCCGGAAGTCGAAATCCGTTTCGACATTTCACCGTGGCGCGACGTGGTTTTGTCGGTGAAGGATGGCAGCGCCGATATTGGCATTGCCTGCGACGCGGCGACCGGCATGGAACTACGCCATCGACCATTGATGCGCGAATGGCAACAGCTTTATTGCGGCAAGGCGCATCCAGCCTTCGGTGCTGCGCCGGTTTCGCCAGAGAGCGTTGCCGACGAGACGTTTGTCTTGACCGGAGAAGATGAGCCGGCCGAACTTGCCGCTTTCCGCCAACGCCACCGCTTAGGTGAACGCTCGGGCGGGTCCGCCGAAACGCTGCATGAAGTCAAACGGCTCATTCAGATCGGCATCGGCATCGGCTTTCTACCGACGGTCGTCGCGGCCGAGGCCGTGGAGGCGGGCGAGCTTTGGCCGATGCTGCACCCGGACGTCCTGCCGACTTATCCGGTCTATCTTGTCACTCGCGATGAAAGCCTCAGTCCGCCCGCGCGGGCGCTTCTCGACATGATCGAAATGCACGTGAAAGACGCCGATCCGGAGGATTCGGACGAGGCATAGAGCCATAGATCAAATCTATGGCTCGTATCTGCACTCAACGGCTTCTGAGGCTCGGTCTTCGATGACAGTCTTTTGTCATCGGAGATACGCAGATGGTCGAAATCAAAGATACGCTTGGTCTGTGGGAGCGCTCGCTCATTGCGTGGCCTGACGGGCGGGAGGATCGCACCACGTTCGTCGCGTGGCTCCAGGGACCGACGATGTTTGCGGATCTCAGGCAGCCGGCCGATCGCCCATCGTTTGACGGCGTCTCCTGTCTTAACCATCTCGACTCCCAGCATTTCGAGTGGCTTTCCCGACAGGAAGGATTTGCCGGGATTTTCGTCCTTTCAGGAGAGGCCTTCGAATGGCGTCGTGCGATTGATTTTCAGTGCTCGAGCGACGCGGCAGACGCTGGTTATCTTTCGTTCGCAGACGGCGTCCTGATCGAGCGCGGCCGGGACATCCCTTACATTGAGCATTGGCATCACACGTCGCCGAACATCAATCCGCACTTCGCCATTCGGATGCGCGATGAAACCGGCATCGACGGTTTTCTCGTCAGGGTCGGCGAAATCTTCATGTATGTGCGAAACCGCGCGGTTGTGCTGCCGCACGGTGGTTCGCTGGCCGATCTTGTCAATACGTCATCGCCGGATGCTGCCAGGGCGATGCTCGATTGCGAAATTTCGCTCGGCCGGGTGCGCGATGGGAAGTGGCTGATCGGACGATCGAGTCTGCCGTTCCGTATCGGGGCCGATCTCGCACCTGAGGGCTATGGTGACGGACGCAGCTTGACCATTCACGACGTGTCTTCGGCCGGTGAGCCGTTTGCACGGCGATGGACGATTGCCGACCTCGATGTCGGCGCGGAACAACAAAACATTCCAGGGCAGGGACACGACGAAGGAGCGCTTTCCATTTTCCGCTCGATGACAGGGAGTGCCTGATGGCCATGCGTTCAATGCTTCGACTCGTACTTTGTACCGTCGCCGTTCTTTTTGCGGCATCCATGCACCCAGCACGCGCGGCCGAGCCGACATTTAAAGTCGCTTGGTCGATCTATACCGGATATATGCCGTGGCCCTATGCGCAGCACGCCGGGATCTTGCAGAAATGGGCGAAGAAATACGGCATCAACATCGAGTTGGTGCAGGTTAACGACTATATCGAGTCGATCAATCAATACACGGGCGGCAAGGTCGACGCCGTCGCGGCGACAACGATGGACGCGCTGACCATCCCAGCGGTCGGCGGTGTCGATACGACCATTCCGATCCTCGGTGATTATTCGAACGGCAATGACGGCATCGTGTTGAAGGGTGCGAACAAGACGTTCGCCGATCTCAAGGGCAAGCGGATCAATCTCGTTCAGTATTCGGTTTCGCACTACATGCTGGCGCGGGCGTTTGAAACTCACGGCATGGATCTCAAGGACGCCAAGCTACAGAACATTTCCGACGCCGATTTCGTGGCGGCCTTCCAGACCGATGATGTGGACGCGGTCGTCGCGTGGAATCCCGCCTTCATACAGCTGAAGAAATTGCCGAATGTCAGCGTCGTCTATCAATCTTCAGAGATGCCGGGCGAACTGGTCGATGCGCTGCTCGTCAACACCCAAACGCTGAAAGAGCATCCCGAACTCGGGAAGGCGCTGACGGGTGCGTGGTTCGAGACGCTCGCAGTCATCAAGGCGAACGACGAGAAGAGCAAGGAAGCCCGCAAGTTCATGGCCGATCTCTCGGGCACGAGCGTCGATAGCCTCAATTCGCAGATCGAGACGACGGCGTTCTATTACGATCCCGCAGCTGGCGCGGCGTCGGTCCGGTCGCCCGACATGGTCAAGGCCATGGACCTTGTCCGCACGTTCTGTTTCGATCAGCAGCTGATGGGAACCGGCGCCAAGTCGAAGGACGCGATCGGTATTGCCCTTCCCGGCAAGACGCTCGGCGATGCATCGAATGTCAAGCTGCGGCTCGACGATACGTACATGCAGCTATTGGCTGACAAGAAGCTCTGAAAATAATTGGCGTGGTCGCTAGCTTTAAGAGGAAAGAGATGAGCACGGCAGGTAACTTCTCGAGTATTCCGATCGTCGATGTCACCAAGCTTCGTACGGGCACGCCCGCCGAGCAGATGGTGGTTGCGGAAGAGCTTGGCAAAGCGGCCCGCAACGTCGGCTTCGTCTACGTCACTGGTGGTGGCGTAGATGAGGCCCTCTTCGAGGGCGTTCTCGATGCGACCAAGCGCTTCTTCGCGCTGCCTTACGAAGAGAAGATGAAGGTCTATATCGGCAATTCGCGCAATCATCGTGGTTACGTTCCTGAAGGCGAAGAAGTCTTCGCCTCAGGTTCGAAAGACAAGAAAGAGGCCTACGACCTCTCGATCGATTTGCCCTCGGACGATCCGGATTACGTTGCCGGTAATCCGCTGCTCGGGCCAAATCAATGGCCCGAACTGCCGGGCTTTGCGAAGGCGGTCGACGACTACTACAGCGCCGTTTTCGCACTCGGTCGCGTGCTGCTGCGCGGATTTGCGATGGCGATCGGTGAGGAGCCGACGTTCTTCGATCAATACGTGACCAAGCCGCCGAGCCAGTTGCGCTTGATCCATTATCCCTTCGACTCGAGTGCCGAAGACCGTCCGGGCATCGGCGCGCACACGGACTACGAGTGCTTCACGCTGTTGAGGGCCACGTGTCCCGGCCTCGAGGTGATGAACGGCAAGGGTGAGTGGATCGACGCGCCGCCGGTTCCGGGTGCCTACGTCGTCAACATCGGCGATATGATGGAAATCTGGACGAACGGCGAATTTGCTGCCACTTCGCACCGCGTGCGCAAGGTGCCGGCAGAGCGCTACTCGTTCCCGCTGTTCTTTGCTGCCGACTACGACACGGTCGTGGCTCCGCTGCCGCGTTATGTTGCGGGCGACGCGCCTCAGAAGCAGTCGCTCAAGGCTGGCGAGCATCTCTTCGCGCAGACGATGCAGAGCTTCACGTATCTGAAGGAGCGCCGGGCGCGCGGCGAAATCACATTGCCCGAGGGATCGGCGCCATTGTCGTCGTTCGGGCAGGAAGCGCGTCAGAAATACTGAGCGCGGCGCGCTTCCTGCGTTTTACGGGCGGTCGCGGCTAGCGGGTGATGTTGACCTTCGCAAGGTCGATCAGCTGCTTGGCGCGGCCGTCCAGAACAGCTTTTAGCATGAACATGCTGAAGTGCGTCGCTTCGGCGAGCGTCGCCTTTGGCGGCATGATCATTTCCTGACGAGCGCTGACGACATCGACGAGTGCGGGGCCGTCATGATTGAAGGCTTCGGTTATTGCACTGCGTAAATCCTGCGGGCGCTCGACGCGAATGCCTTTGACGCCCATTGCTCGTGCGGTTGCGGCGAAGTCAGGATTCTTCAAATCGCAGCCTGTATCGGGAAAGCCCGCGGCTTTCATCTCGATCTCAACGAAGCCTAGCGTGCCGTTATTCAGTACGATGACTTTCACCGGCAATTTACTCTGGATCAGAGTGATGAAGTCGCCCATCATCATCGTATAACCGCCGTCGCCGGACAGCGATACAACCTGGCGCTTCGGGAATGCCGATTGCGCGCCGATGGCTTGCAGCATGGCGTTGGCCATCGAGCCATGATTGAACGACCCCAACAGGCGGCGCTTGCCATTCATCTTGAGGTAGCGTGCGGCCCAAGCGGTCGGCGTGCCGACATCGCAGGTAAAAATCGCGTCGTCGGCTGCGACTTCGCTCACCACGCGCGTTACGAATTGCGGATGGATAATCGTGCTCTTC